>NZ_WYCT01000082.1 GCF_011008945.1 Streptomyces harenosi | reverse complement strand
GACCACCCCCAACCCCTCCCCGACCACGCCTCCCGGCGGCAACGCACTGGCCAACGGCAGCTTCGAACAGGGCACCGGCGGCTGGACCCAGAGCGACAACATCATCACCAACTCCTCCCTGCAGACCGCGCGCGACGGGTCCTGGTACGCCTGGATGATGGGCTACGGCGCCGACGCCGTCGAATCCCTCTCCCAGTCGAACGTCGCGGTGCCCTCCACCGGCACCCCGAAGCTCACCTTCTGGCTGAAGGTCTCCACCCAGGAGTCCGGCTCCACCGCCTACGACACCCTCAAGGTCAACGTCAACGGCACCACGCTGGCCACCTACTCCAACGCCGACGCCAACTCCGGATACGTCCAGAAGACCGTCGACCTGTCCGCCTACAAGAGGCAGACGGTAAAGCTGGAGTTCGCCGGTACCGAAGACACCTATCTGTCCACCATCTTCCTTCTCGACGGCATCGCCATCGGCTGACCAGTCCCGCTCACCAGCGCTCCTGCGGCCGGAGCCCATCCTCGGGTGCTCCGGCCGCAGGAGCCGCCGCATGCGCGGGGCGGCCCGGTTCCCACTCCGCGGGGTTTCGCGGTGGGTTCAACCGCCGTCCATCTTTCTGTCGCGTACATGACAGGAGTGATCGCGAATGTTCTCCTGACATGGCAAACCGCCTCATATAGGGAAGAAGCATGACGATACGTCTGGCTGTTCGTGCGTCCACGCTCGCTCTCTGCACGACACTGGCGACCTCGTTCGCGCTCCCGGCGCAGGCCGCCGGGCTCGACAGCGTCCTGCCGAAGGCCGAGACCACGCCGCTGTTCGACGACAAGGCCGGCGGCGACGCCAACGCGGACGACCCGGCGATCTGGCGCAACTCCGCCGACCCGGGCCGCAGCCTGGTGATCGCGACCGCCAAGCAGGGTGGTCTGCGGGTCTACGACCTGGAAGCGTTCGAGAAGGCGCAGGGCCGCATCCGTAGCGCGGTCGTAGCGACCGTCGGCGGCTTCGCCTCAACGAGGAGCGCGTACATGCGTCCCTGCCCGGCCCAGCGCGGACCGGCCATCCGCAGTGCTTCCTGTGCGCACTCACCAGCCTGCCGGTGGTCCTTGGCTTCCACGGGCCTCGCGCCGCGGCAAGTCCCTGATCCAGCTGCACCCGAGCGAGCCGACGAAGGACGAAGAAGAAGCCCGCCAGCGAACCGGTGAGGCTTCTTTGGGTACATGCTCAGGTATCCACGATGCATGTACGGACGACAACCGAGGACGAACCCGCTCTGGTCGGCAGGGGCACGAACCGTGGGGTACTCACCGAAGGCTCCCGCCGGGACGGACCGTCCAAAGCATGCAGCATCCGATCACGTTCCTCGTCCGAGAGGCGAGCCAGCAGGGCCACGACCCGGCCCAGCTCGTCCTCGCCCGGCGTCACCGATCACCCGCCAGGTCGGTATCCCGCTCGGACGCCTCGGCAGGAGTTTGCTCCGGCTTCGGCCGGCGCCACGGATGAGCGATCGGCTGAGACACCCCACGCCACCAAGCATCCGCGGGCAGCTTCCCCACCGGCTCGAACGGCTCACCAGGGCGAGGAAACGCCACCGCCTGCCCCGCCTCCTCCGCCGCGTCCTTCGTCCACTCCCCCGGCTCCGCCCACGGATGCGGAGCCAGGTTGAACGTCCCCCAGTGGATCGGCAGCAGCACTCCTCCTGGAGCACCTCCCTGCAGGTCAAGATGGGCCTGCACCCCCTGAGCAGGCGTCATGTGAATGTCTGGCCACATGCCAGGCAGCGGCGTATAGTCCGTGTGGTTCTTGGGCCAGAACTCCGAATACGCCCCTATCTGGATCATCGTGGCGTCGAAGGGGCCGTGGGCGGCGCCGATGTCCCGGAAGCCCTCGAAGTAACCGGTGTCGCCGCTGTGGTAGACGCGGTGGCGGTCGCCGGCGACGACCCAGGACGCCCAGAGCGTGTGCTGGGTGTTGCGCAGCCCCCGGCCGCAGAAGTGGCGGGCCGGTGTGGCGGTGAGGGTGAGACCGCCGACGCCGGCCGACTCGTGCCAGTCCAGTTCGCGCAGCCGGTCCGGGGACACGCCCCAGTGTTCGAGGTGGGCGCCGACGCCGAGGGGCACCGCGAAGAGGGTGTCCGTCCCGGCCAGCGCCTTGATCGTGGGCATGTCCAGGTGGTCGTAGTGGTCGTGCGAGATGACGACGGCGTCGAGGGGGCCGAGCGCGGCCAGGGGCAGGGGCACCGGGTGGAGCCGCCGGGGGCCGGCGAACGGGAAGGGGGAGCAGCGCTCGCCCCACACCGGGTCGAACAGCACCCGGTGCCCGTCGATCTCGGCGAGCACGCTGGAGTGCCCGAGCCAGGTCAGTCGCAGACCGGTGGCGGGCGGCCGGGCGAGGTCGGCGAGGGTCGTGGCGTGCACCGGCACCGTGCCCCGCGGGGTGCGGCGCCGCCGCGCGTCCCGGTCGAGGTAGATCTTCGCGAGGTCCTTGCCCGATCCGGCGGGCCGGATCCGGGCGGGGCCGCCCGGGTTGCGGAAGACGCCGTCGGCGAAGTGCGGTGAGGCGTGGATGCGGGCCAGGCGTTCGCCGCCCGGGTCCTGGCCGAAGGCCGCCGGCCGCGGCACGCGGAACCCAGGACTCGAAGAGGGGGTGGCGGCCACGGTACCTCCAGGCGGAGCGGATGAGGCCCTCATTATGGCCGGGCCCTCCGACAGTGGCTCGGGGGCCCGTGCCACCACGGTCCATCTCGCCCGGCGGCGCACCGCATGTCACATCCGCGCCCCCGCCTCCCGTCGTACCGGTGAGGCGCCCGCACGGTGGCGCCCGGCTCGCTCAGGAGCCTCGCACGACAGGAGGTCGGCCCATGGCCCGCGTATCCCTCACCCCGCGCCGGACGCTCTTCTTCCGCGTCATGGAGTGGTACTCCAGGCGCACGTACGGAAAGGTCCTCGACCCCGGCAAGGCCCTCGCCCACAATCCGCGCGTGCTCTGGGGCGACCTGCGGTTCGAGCAGTCCGTGGCCAGGTGGAACAAGCTCGACGCCGATCTGAAGGCGCTCGCCGTGATGGCCTCCGCCGCCTCGATCGGCTGCTCCTGGTGCATGGACTTCGGGTTCTGGGAGAACGCCGAGCGCGGCATGGACCGGCGCAAGCTCCACGACGTGCCGGCATGGCGGGACAGCGACGCCTACACCCCGCTGGAGCGGGACGTCATGGAGTACGCCGAGGCGATGACGGCGACTCCGCCCGCCGTCACGGACGACCTGGCCGCACGGCTGCGCGCCCGGCTGGGCGAGCCCGCCTTCGTGGAGCTGACGGCCATGGTCGCCGTGGAGAACCTGCGCTCGCGCATCAACGCGGCACTCGGCCTGACCAGCCAGGGGTTCAAGGACTCCTGCGACCTGGGCGACGCGGCGCGGACGGCCGCCGGGCGTCCCGAACGGGACGCCCGGCGGTCCGTCGCCGGCTGAGCGGGCCGGCCGCGGTGCGCGCGGGACGGCCCCCGTCGCCTCACGCCACCGCGGCGATCCGCAGCCTGATGTCCTCCGGGGACAGCGTCCCCTTGGGCGTCACATGATCGCCCGAGGACTGGCCGCGCAGCCGGCGCCCGATCCAGGGCACCAGGTACTCGCGGGCCCACTGGACGTCGTCCCGCCGGACGTCGAAGGTGCCGCGCGGCGGCAGCGGCGGCCAGGGCTGCTCGGGGTCGGCCGGCACCGGCAGGCCCAGTACCTGGCCGGCGCGCAGCGCCACGCGCGTGTGTCCCTCGGGTGACAGGTGGAGCCGGTCGGCGTCCCAGGCCCGGCGGTCCTGCACGCTGCGCAGCGACCACAGGTCGAGGACGGGGCAGCCGTAGCGGTCGGCGATGGCCCGGACGTGCCCGTTGTAGGTGGCGATCTTGCCGCGCAGGTGCTTGAGCAGGGGCACCCCGCGGGTGTCGAAGCCGGTCGTCACCATGACGGTGCCGGCCGCGGCGCTCAGCGCGGCGACCGCGCGCTCGAACCGCTCGGCCACCTCGTCCGGGTCGGTGCCGGGCCGGATGATGTCGTTGCCGCCCGCGCAGAACGAGACCAGGTCCGGCGCCAGCTCGATGGCCCGGGGCACCTGGTCCGCCACGATCTGGTCGAGCAGTTTGCCGCGCACGGCGAGGTTCGTATAGGTGAAGTCGCCCTCAGGCCGGCGGTCGGCGAGCAGTACGGCGAACCGGTCGGCCCAGCCGACGAACCTCCCGTCGGGTCCGGGATCGCCGACACCCTCGGTGAAGCTGTCCCCCACCGCCACGTACGACCCGATCACTGATCTGCTGTCACTCTTCGAATCGTCTGCCACGTCGGCCCATCTTTCACCCTGGAATGTGACCTACGCGACCGTAGGAAGGGGTTGACGGGCGGTGAGATAAGCCACTCCTAAAGTGTTCGCCAATTCAGGAATACGCGGCCCGGCAGCACGGACGGCAGGGGCCGCGGGGACCGGCGGGGGCGGCACCGCCGGAGCGTGCCGAAGGCCGGGCCCCGGGTGCGGGGTCCGGCCTTCGGCGGGTGCTCAGGGGTGTGGGCGTCAGACGTTCACGCCGTGCGAGCGCAGGTAGGCGATCGGGTCCACGTCGGAGCCGTACTCCGGGGTGGTGCGGATCTCGAAGTGCAGGTGCGGGCCGGTCACGTTGCCGGTGGCGCCCGACAGGCCGACCTGCTGGCCGGCGGTGACGCTCTGGCCGGCCGAGACGGACAGCGAGGAGAGGTGGGCGTACTGGGCGTAGTAGCCGTCGGCGAGCTTGATGACGACCTGGTTGCCGTACGCGCCGCCCCAGCCGGCGGAGACGACGGTGCCCGCGCCGACGGCCTTCAGGGAGGTGCCGGTCGGGACGACGAAGTCGGTGCCGGTGTGGTAGCCGCTGGACCACATGCTGCCGGTCTGGTGGTACGGCGTGCCGACGGTGCCGCCCGGTACGGGGGACACGTAACCGCCGGAGGTGCTCGCGGACCCGGCGGCCGGGGCGTCCGAGGACGCGGACGGCTGCTGGGTCGCGGCGGACGCGGCCGGGGACGGCGCGGAGCCCGAAGCCCCGGCGGACTTGGCGGGCTTGGCGGGCGCGGCCGGCTGCGCGGGCTTCCCGGACGGCGCGGCGGCGCTCGCCTCGGCCTTGGCGCCGATCGTCAGCTTCAGGCCGGGGTGGATGAGCGAGGGGTCGTCGCCGACGGCCTCGCGGTTGTCGGCGTAGAGCTGCTTCCAGCCGC
Organism: Streptomyces harenosi; assembly: GCF_011008945.1. GTDB lineage: Bacteria > Actinomycetota > Actinomycetes > Streptomycetales > Streptomycetaceae > Streptomyces > Streptomyces harenosi. The sequence goes on along the minus strand of NZ_WYCT01000082.1, from coordinate 19,615 downwards.
CGCGGACGTTCTGCTCCTCGGCGATCTTCGCGAGGTAGTCACCGCTCTTCACGGTGTAGGTCCGCGCGTCCGCATTCTTCCCGGCGCTCTTTTCGGCGGCGTTGTCCTGGGCCACCGAAAGGGACTGGGCCGCCTTTTCGGAAACTGCCTGGGCGGGAGCGGCGTGGGCGTTCGCGGCCCCCATGAGAGGCAGCGCGAGCGCCGCGCCACCGGTTCCGGCGATGGCGATGGTACGGGCGAAAAGCTGGGCCTTGGGCCGGCGATGCTTACCCTTCGCGGGCATGACGAATTCCTCTCCGGCGCCTGCGAGGTGAGCTGTCGGGTGCGGGCTGGAGATGCCCGGCCGCCCCGGTGCGGTGCGGCTTTACCCCGAGCCGTTCCGGAGACCGGAACAGGCGGTGTACCTGTGGGTCCCCCGCTCCTGCCGTGTACGGGTGGTGGGTGGGTGCGGCTCCGGTCGGCGGCAGGATTAGGCGTCCGTCCGGATCGGTGGTGAACGTAAGCGACCAGGACGCACAGGGACAAGCGAGAGGTTCCCGGGAAGGGCGTTCCCCTTGATCCATTACGGGAATTCGCGGTCACTCTGCGTCGAATCCGCGAGGGCCGTATTGCGTGAACACCCTTGTAAAGGGTGTGAATTACGTGAACATGACGCGCGACGGACGGTCACCGGTATGACGCTCCTCACGCGCCGCGAACCCAGGTCCTCTTATTCCACGGCGAGTTGGAATGAAGAGGCCAATTCGGACAGACGGCTCAGATGCGGCGCAGCCGGAGGACCGCGGCATCCAGGTCACCGCGCAGCCCGGTGCGCCATCCATGGTGCAGCAGCACCGCACCCCGGTGCACTTCACCCGTTTCGCGGCATTCGTACGATGCCTCCGGGTCGAGCCCGCGCAGCCTGAGCGCCGGGACGGGCTCGCCGTGGTGCTGCGCCTGGAGCCAGGCGAGGACGACGGCGTCGCCCCCGAGCACGTACTGCACGGCGCTCAGGCCGCCTCGCGGGGCCCTGAGGCGGTAGAGGTCCCCGCGCTGCACCAGGGGCCGGATCTCTTTGTAGAGGGCCACCCACTCCCGGGCCTCGGCGAGCTCCGGCCCGGTCCACCGGGTGAGGTCGCCGCCGATGCCGAGCACCCCGGCCATGGCGCTGACGAACCGGAACCGAAGGCTGCTGGCACGCCCGTTGAGCTGCACGTTCGGGCTGTCGGTGACCCAGGCCGCCATGACCCGGGCCGGATGGATCTGGCTGAAGCCCTCCTGGATGGCGAGCCGGTCGAGCGGATCGGTGTTGTCCGAGGTCCACACCTGGTCGGTACGGCCGAGCACCCCGAGGTCGATGCGGCCGCCGCCGCCCGAGCAGGACTCGAAGGCCACCCCCGGATGGGCCCGGCGCAACCGGTCCAACAGGTCGTACACGGCCCGTACATGGCCGACCCACAGGCGCTGCGGATACCGGTCGCCGGGCCAGCCGGCGTCGGAGAAGCAGCGGTTGAAGTCCCACTTGACGTAGTCGATGGGCGCACTGGAGAGAAGGGCGTCGAGCCGCTCCCAGAGGTACTCCCGGACGTCCTCACGGGCGAGGTTGAGGACGAGCTGATTGCGGAATTCCGTCCGCTTCCTCCCTGTTTGGTACTGCACCCAGTCGGGGTGCGCCCGGTACAGGTCGCTGTCCGGGTTGACCATCTCGGGCTCGACCCAGATGCCGAACTGCATGCCGAGGTCGTGCACGTAGGCGGCGAGCGGCTTCAGGCCGTCCGGGAAGCGCTCGGGGTTGGGCGTCCAGTCCCCGAGCCCCGCCCGGTCGCCGGTGCGCGCCCCGAACCAGCCGTCGTCGACGACGAACAGCTCCACGCCCAGCTCGGCGGCGCGCCGCGCCAGCGCCCGCTGCTGGTCCTCGCAGATGTCGAATCCGGTCGCCTCCCAGGAGTTGAACAGCACGGGCCGGTCCCGGTCCGCGTCCGGGATCACGTACCGGCGCTGGTAGGCGTGCCAGGCGCGGCTCGCGCCGCCGAAGCCGCCGTCGCTCCACAGCCCGGCGAAGACGGGCGTGGTGAACACCTCCCCCGGCGCCAGCCGCCACAGCCCCGAGTCGTCGTACCCGGCTCCGCCGGTGATCTGCACGCGCGCGTCCGGGAGCTGGGCGACGCCGATCCGCCAGGACCCCGACCAGCCCAGGGCGCAGCCGTAGACCTCGCCGCGCTCCTCGGTGGCGTCGGTGTCGAGTGCCACCCAGGGCAGGTGCTGGTGCCCGGTGTGGCCGCGGCGGCTGCCGAGGACCTTCTCGCCGTAGGTGAGCGGGGCCCGTACCAGCCGCGACTCGGCCGCCCACCGGCCGTGGAGCTGGGACAGCCGCCAGCCCTCGCGCTCGGGCAGGGTCCAGGTGGCGGAGTCGGCGCGCAGCAGCTCCACGGCCGCCGGGCCGTTGTTGCGCAGGGTCGTCCAGCGCTCGACGACGCCGGTGTCCTCCCGCATCCGGTAGTGCAGGGTGACGGTGAGCCCGCCGTCCCGGAACCGCAGCCGCAGCTCGCCGTCCTCCCCCTCCTCGCAGCCCTCGAACGACCACTCGGTCCCGCGCCCGTCCTCGGTGCGCACCGACAGGGCGGGCCGTACGAAGCGGGGGCCGCCCTCGACCGGGTACTCCTCGCGGCCGTCGAGCGCCGACTCGAAGGGCCAGTCCGCGGGCAGCGGCCGGGCGGCCAGCTCCACGGCGTCGGCGAGCGCGATGCGGGGCCCCCAGTGCAGATGGAGGAGCTCGTCGCGTTCGGTCAGATGCAGTGCGTAGGCGCCGGCCGGCCCGGAGAGGAGCCAGGTGCGGCCGTCGTCGGACATCTCCAGCATCGAGCCCCCCACAGATCCGGACGCGAACGCGCAATTTCCCACATCATCGGGGGTGGTGCGGCCCGGCGGCAAGGGAGCGCGGGCGCCCCCTTCGCGCCTGTGGACAACTCATTGCCCCAGGCAAGGGATGCCGTATCGTCGAGTGGTGCCCGCGGGCGAGCAGCGCCGGCGGCACGGAGTGGGAGGAGCCCTCGTGACGCAGCAGGTCCCGTCGACCGAACCCGAGCTGGCCGGAGTGCGCAACTTCCGTGACGTGGGCGGACTGCCGACGGTGGACGGGCGGCGGGTGCGGTTCGGGGTGCTCTTCCGCAGCGGCCACCTGGCGCACGCGACGCAGGAGGACGCCGCGTTCCTCTCCTCCCTGGGCCTGCACACGATCTTCGACTTCCGCAACGCGGCCGACCAGAAGCTGGAGGGCCCGGACGTCGCGCTGCCCGGCGTGCGCAACGTGAACCTTCCGCTGTCCGACCCGGCCGACGGCGCCGAGTTCTGGAGGATGGTCCGCGACGGTGACCTGGACCAGCTCCGGGAGATCCTCTCGGACGGCAAGGGCGCCCAGCGGATGATCGACTCCTACCGCACGATCATCAAGGAGCGCACGGCCGAGCACTCCCGCGTGCTGCACGCGCTCGCCGAGGACAGCGTCCCCGCCCTCATGCACTGCGCGGCGGGCAAGGACCGCGCGGGCCTGTCGGTGGCGGTGACGCTGCTGGCCCTCGGCGTGGAGCGCGAGGCGATCGTGGAGGACTACCTGAAGTCCAACGCCAAGCACCGCCGCTACAAGGTCCGCCGCAGCAGCACCTCGGCCTCGGCCTACTCGCCCGAGGTCATGGAGCTGCTCGACCCGCTGTTCGACGCGCGCGCCGAGTACCTGTCGGCCGCCTTCGAGACCATCGAGGAGACCTGGGGCGACGTCGGCACCTACCTGGAGCGCGGGCTGGGGCTCACCCCGCAGACCCGCGAGCGGCTGCGCGAGCGGCTGCTGGACTGAGCCCGGCGACGGCTACTTGGCACCGACCTCGAAGAGCAGGTAGATGAAGGCCGCGAAGACGTGCCCGACGGCGATGTAGACGATGAGCCGCACCCACAGGGCGCGCGGGAACTTCTCCTCCATGTCCTTCATGGCGTCACTCCGGGGTTCGTGCCCAGGCACAGCGAGGCCGTGGGGCTCTGCAGCAGGGTGTGGACGAAGAGCAGCTCGACCCCGTCGGGGTCCTGGGCGGCGATCCGGTGCGGGGTCAGCGAGTCGAAGTGCGCGCTGTCGCCGGGGGCCAGCCGGTGGGTGGCGTCCCCGAGCCGCAGCCGCAGCCGCCCGCTGAGCACGTACAGCCACTCCTCGCCGGGGTGCACGCGCACGATGTCGCCCTGGGAGCCGTGGGGCACATGGACCCGCAGCGCCTGCATGCCGCGGCCGGCCGCGCCGGCCTGCCAGTACGTCCAGCCGCCCGCGGGGGTCGGTTCCATGTCGGCGGCGCGGATGACGGCGTCCCGGTCGGCGGCCGCCTCGCCGAGCAGCTCGGAGACGGTGGTGGCGTAGATCCGGGCCAGCGCGAGGAGCATCGGCAGGGACGGCTGTCGCTGCCCGGTCTCCAGGCGGGAGAGGTGAGCGGGCGACAGCCCGGCGGCGCGGGCGGCGGCCTCCAGGGTGAAGCCGGCGCGCCGGCGCAGGGCACGCAGCCGGGGCGCGACGACCGCCACCGGCTCGTCGGGGCCGGGCGGCCCGGACTCGGGAAGACTCATGGCTCCATTGAGCCGCAGTCTTGCCTCTGTGGCAATTTTCTTGCCTCTGAGGCAAAAAACCGCCTGGCCTCCGCGTTCCGCCGGGCAGGCGCCCGGCGCCGGCCGCGCCCCTGTCCGGCCGGATCTCCTCAGCGGTTGGCCATCGCCTGCCTGACCAGCGTCCTGCCGAAGTCCCACAGCAGGCCGCCGCCCTCGTGGGCGTCGTCCATGACGGCGGTGAAGGCGTCGACGAACCGGTCCACCTCCCGCTCCCCGATGATCAGCGGCGGGATCAGTTTGATCACCTCCAGGTGGTCGCCGGAGACCTGGGTGAGGATGCGGTGCCGTTGCAGCAGCGGCACGACCACCATCTGCGCGAACAGCCCCTTGCGGGCGGCCTGCAGCATGGTCCACCGGCTGCGCAGCCTCAGCGACCGCGGCCTGCCGAACTCGATGCCGATCATCAGCCCCCGGCCGCGGACCTCGGCGAGCAGTTCGTACTTGTCGACCAGGGCCGCCAGGCGGGACCTCAGCGCCTCCCCGGTGGCCGCGGCGTTGGCGACGACCCTGTCGCTCTCCAGGACGGACAGCACGGCGAGCCCGGCCGCCATCGCCTGCGCGTTGGACCCGAAGCTCGCCGAGTGGACCAGCACCCGGTCCATCGACGAGTACACCTTCTTGAAGATCCAGTCCTTGCCCACCGTGGCACCCACCGGCACATAGCCGCCGGACAGCGCCTTGGCCACGCACACCAGGTCCGGTTCTACACCCTCCTCGTGCTGGTAGGCGTAGAAGCGGCCGGTGCGGCCCAGCCCGGTCTGCACCTCGTCGGCGATGAGCAGCGCCTTGTGCCGGTGGAGCAGCTCCTGCGCGGCGCGCAGATACCCGGGCGGGGCCTCGTACACCCCCTTGCCCTGGACCGGCTCGACGATCAGGGCGGCGACATCGCCCTTGCGCACCTCCCGCTCCAGCGCGTCCAGGTCGCCGAGCGGGACGGCGGTGTCGGGCAGCAGCGGGGCGAAGCCGTCGCGGAACCCGTCCTCGCCGTTGACGGACAGCGACCCGGTGGTCAGGCCGTGGAAGGCGTGCTCGCAGTAGAGGATCCGCGGTTTCCCGGTCGCGTACCGGGCGAACTTCAGCGCGCCCTCGACCGCCTCCGTGCCGCTGTTGCCGAAGAACACCCGGTCCAGGTGCGGGCTGTACGACAGGAGCCGCTCGGCGAGCAGTCCGGGCAGCGGCTGGCAGTCGAAGCGGGTGAGGTCGGCGAGCGAGGCGTCCAGGACGTCGTGCAGCGCCTTGCGGACGACCGGGTGGTGGCGGCCCAGGCCCATCACGCCGAACCCGGCGAGCATGTCGAGGTAGTCGTTGCCCTCCGCGTCCCAGAAGTACGCGCCCTCGGCCCGTTCGTAGACCTTGTCGAAGCCGATGGTGCGCAGCATGCGCGGGAGCTGGTGGTTCAGGTACCTGGTGTGCAGCTCGTAGCGTTCGGCTCCGCGCTCGGCCAGGAGCGCGCCGAGGTCGAACTCCGTGGTCATTCGGTCCTCTCCTCGAACGGGCGGGACGGTGCGTGGTGCGGGGCGAGGCCCGGCCGTCGCCGCGGGCCTCCGGTCACCGGCAGGCGTGCGCCGCCCGGCGGCCGCGGGGCCTCCTCGGGCAGGCCCCTCGGGGCGACGGCCGGCGGTCTCAGGCCCGGTTCCCGGACACGGTCTCGCGCAGGGCGCGCAGGGACTCCTTGAGGGAGCCGGTGGTGGCCAGGACGGCGGTGGGCTCGTAGCCGCAGTGCGCCATGCAGTTGGCGCAGCGCGGGTCCTTGCCGCGGCCGTACCGGTCCCAGTCGGTCTCCTCGATCAGTTCCCGGTAGGTGGGCACGTACCCGTCGCTCATCAGGTAGCAGGGGCGCTGCCAGCCGAAGAGGGAGTAGTTCGGGATCGCCCAGGCGGTGCACGGGAAGTCGACCCTGCCCTCCAGGAAGTCCAGGAACAGCGGCGAGTGGTTCAGCCGCCAGCGGCGCCGGTTGCCGCCGGAGAACGCCTTGCGGAACAGCTCGCGGGTCTGCTCGACACCGAGGAAGTGCTCCTGGTCGGGAGCCTTCTCGTAGGCGTAGGCGGGCGAGATCATCATCTCGTCGACCTTCAGCTCGTCGTTGAGGAAGTTGAGCACCTCGATGACGGTCTGCGGGGTGTCGGTGTTGAAGAAGGTCGAGTTGGTGGTGACCCGGAAGCCGCGCCGCTTGGCCTCCTTGATGGCGGCCACCGCCTCGTCGAACACGCCCTCCTTCGCCACGGAGGCGTCGTGCCGCTCGCGCAGTCCGTCGATGTGCACCGCGAAGGCGAAGTAGGGGGAGGGCCGGAACTTGTCCATCTTCTTGCGCAGCAGCATGGCGTTGGTGCACAGGAAGACGTATTTGCGTTTGGCCACCAATTGCCGCACGATCTCGTCGATCTGCGGATGCATCAGGGGCTCGCCGCCGGCGATGGACACCATCGGCGCACCCGATTCCAGAACGGCCCCCACGGCCTGGGCGACGGGCATGCGCTGCTTGAGCACTCCGGCCGGGTGCTGGATCTTGCCACAGCCCTCGCACTTCAGGTTGCACGCGAAAAGCGGTTCCAGCTCGACGATGAGCGGAAACTTGTCCCGCCGGCGGAGCTTTTGTTCAGCCAGATATGTAGCGACCTTGATGGACTGGCGCAGCGGCATGGCCATCGGGCTCACCTCCTGGGGAGCAACACATTGCGGTGCCATTCGAAGAAAGCAGGCAGTACGGAACGCAGGACGCGGAAAGCCGATATTCCACCGCGCACCGTGCCGATCCGGACCAGTTCGTGTTCTGGAGCGTCCACGACCACCCGGACGGCCGCAACCGGACGCTCGCCCGCCCGCACGGCGGCCAGCAGGGTGGCCGCCGACTCCATGTCGGCGGCGATCGCCCCGGTGGCGTACAGGCCGGACCGCTCCGGGCCGCGGACCACGTGGCCGGAGCCGGCGAGCGGCCCGGTGTGGACGGTCCGCCCGGGCAGGACGCGGCCGAGTTCCCTGACGAGCGGGCCGGTCCCGGTGCACGGCACACTGCCGCGCGGGTCGCGGGTCTCCTCGGCGACGACCAGGTCCCCGGGGTGCATGCCGGGGGCCAGGCCGGCGCAGAAGCCGGTGGCCAGGACGGCGGCACCGGCGAGCGCCGGGCCGGCCAGCGCCCGGGTGACGGAGCGCTCGGCCGCCACCGGTCCCATGCCCGTGCGCAGGACGGTGACGGGCCCGCCGGCCCCGCCGCGGTCGCCGGAGCGCAGCGCGAGGTGCTCGATGCCGAGCGCGCAGGCGACCAGCAGCGGTGCCACAGCGGGCCGGGCGCTCATCAGCTCACCTTCGCCTCGGCGAGCGGCCGGCCGGCGGCGGGCGCGGTGAGGACGGCGGGCTCTCCGTTCACGTACCGGCCGAGCGCGGTGAGCGGGAAGACCTGCCGGTAGAGGTGGTAGTTGATGGAGAAGTCCCAGGGGAAGCCGGTGCCGGTGAAGTAGGGCTCGTCCCAGGAGCCGTCCTCCCGCTGGGTGGTGGCGAGCCACCGGACGCCGCGCTCGACGGCGTGCGAGTCCCGCTCCCCCGCCGCGAGCAGGGCCATCAGCGCCCAGGCCGTCTGGGAGGCGGTCGAGGCGCCCCGGCCGCTCCACTGCGCGGCGTCCCGGTAGGACCGCAGGTCCTCGCCCCAGCCCCCGTCGTCGTTCTGGACGGACTCCAGCCAGGCGACCGCCCGGCGGATCGCCGGGTGGGAGCCGGGGAGGCCGGCCGCGACCAGGGCGGGGACCACCGATCCGGTGCCGTAGACGTAGTTGACGCCCCAGCGGCCGAACCACGAGCCGTCCGGCTCCTGCTCGGCCAGCAGCCACTGGATCCCCCGCCGGGTGCGCGGGTCGTGGGCGAGGCCCTCGACCGCGAGCATCTCCACGACGTGCGCGGTGACGTCCGCGGAGGGCGGGTCGATGACCTCGCCGAAGTCGCAGAAGGGCAGCCGGTTGGGGAAGGGGCTGGTGTTGTCGACGTCGAAGGCGCCCCAGGCCCCGTTCTTCGACTGCATGCCGAGGTTCCAGCGCACTCCGCGCCCGATGGCCTTCTCGACCCGCTCCGGGTCGTGGTGCTTGACGCGGCGCAGCGCGAGGACCACCTCGGCGGTGTCGTCGATGTCGGGGTAGTTGTCGTTGTGGAACTCGAACGCCCAGCCGCCGGGCGGGAGTCCGGGCCTGCGCACCGACCAGTCGCCGGGGCGCACCACCTGCTCGCCGAGCATCCAGTCGGCTGCCTTGACCAGCTGGGGGTGGTCGGCGGGCAGGCCGGCGTCGGCCAGGGCGATGGTGGCCAGGCAGGTGTCCCACACCGGGGACTGGCAGGCTTCGATCATGCGGGCGCCGTCCTCGCGCCGGACGGCGAAGCGGTCCAGCGACTCCAGGCCCGCCCGCATCACCGGGTGCTGGAGGTCGTAGCCGAGCAGGTACAGCGCGATGATGGAGTACACGGCCGGCGGCTGGATGCCGCCCCAGCAGCCGTCGTTCTCCTGCCGTTCGATGATCCAGCGCGCGGCGGTGTTCATGGCGGCCCGGCGCAGCCGGCGGGGTGCCACCTTGCGGAAGGCGTGCAGCGCCTTGTCGATCCGCTGGAAGGCGCCCTCCCAGCTCGCCGCCGGCGCGAGCGGCCTGCGCGGGTTCGGGCGGGCCGGGTCGGTGTGCAGCTCGTCGAGGGGGAACGGCGCGGGCCGCACGGGGCGCTTGGCCGAGACGATCGTCAGCGGCACGATGGTCTGCCGGGCCCAGCAGCCGAAGTCGTAGATGTTGAGCGGCAGCCAGGTGGGGAAGTAGATGATCTCCGGCGGGAGTTCGGGCAGGTCCTCCCACTTCCACCAGCCGAACAGGGCGAGCCAGATACGGGTGAAGACGCGGGAGGCGGCGATGCCGCCCTGCTCGCGGATCCAGGCGGAGGCTCTCGCCATGTGGGGGGCGTCGGGCGCGTCGCCGGCCAGGCGGAGGGCGACGTACGCCTCGATGGTGGCGGACAGGTCGCCGGGGCCGCCGTGGAACGTGGCCCAGGTGCCGTCCTCGCGCTGCTCGCCGCGGACGAAGAGGGCGGCGGCGCGGGTGGTGTCCTCGTCCAGGATGCCGAGGAACTGGCGGAGCATCAGGTCCTCGGCGTCCATGGTGACGTTGGTCTCGAGGTCGCCCTTCCACCAGCCTTCGGCGTCCTGCCGGGCGAGCAGGAAGTCGGTGGCGCGCCGCATGGCGCGGGCGGCGGCTTCCGGTACCCCGGCCGCCGCGGGGACGGTGCTGTCGGTTTCGCTGGCCGCGGCAGCGCGGGGCGGCAGGGTGGCCCCGGTGCTTCCGTCGGTCGTCGCTGTCATGGCTTCCCCTTCGTGCAGTGTGCTGATGCGTCTGCTGTGGGTCCGCCGTCGGCCGGTGGCGTCCGGTCGCGTCACCGGCCGGCGACTACGCGAGGTGTATTCGGCCGATAGTGATCATCTCTTTCGTACGACGACGAAGTCGGCGAGTGCCGTGAAGCGGGCCCGCACACGGTCGGGCATGTCGACGGCGCCGAGGGCTTCGATGGCGATGGTGTGCTGGCGACGCGCCTCTTCGGCGGTCCAGTCCCGGCCGCCCGCCTCCTCGATCAGGGCGGCGCGGGCCGCGAACTCCTCCTCGGAGAAGTTCGCGAAGTCGCTGCTCTTGGCGTCGGCGGCGAGGATCTCGCCGAGCCGCTCGGAGGCGGGACCGCCCGCCGCGAGCGCGGCGACGACCGGCAGCGACTTCTTGCGCTGGCGCAGGTCGCTCCAGGTCTGCTTGCCGGTGGCCTCCGGGTCGCCCCAGATGCCGAGGAGGTCGTCGATGGCCTGGAAGGCCAGGCCCAGGTGGTAGCCGTACCGCTCCAGCGCGTCGGCGGTGGCGTCGTCGGCGCCGCCGAGGACGGCGCCGATGGAGCTGGCGCAGGCCAGCAGGGCGCCGGTCTTGTTGCCCTCCATCTCCAGGCACTCCTCGACGCTGACCCGGTCGCGGTGTTCGTAGGAGATGTCCTGGGCCTGGCCGTCGATCAGGGCGCGGGAGGCGGCGGTCAGACGGCGGGCGGCCCGGCCCGCCTCCACGGTCCCCAGTTCGAGCAGGACCTCGCCCGCCAGGGCGAAGAGGGCGTCGCCGACCAGGATGGCCTGGGCCGGGCCGTGGATCTTCCAGACCGTGTCGCGGTGGCGGCGCTGCTCGTCACCGTCCATCAGGTCGTCGTGGAGCAGCGAGAAGTTGTGGACCAGCTCCACGGCGACGGCGCCGGGGACGCCGGCCTCGGGCGCGGCCCCGGTGACCTCGGCGGAGAGCACCGCGAGGGCGGGACGGACGGCCTTGCCGCCGTCGCCGTCCGCCGGGTTGCCCTGGGCGTCGATCCAGCCGAAGTGGTAGGCGGCGACGGTGTCCATGGGAGGCGCCAGGCGGTCGACGACCGCCCGCAGTACCGGTGTGGCCAGGGTCCGGCCGCGCTCCAGGAGCGCGGTCACGTCCACCGCGTCAGCCGTCGGGGCCGGGGGCACAGTGGGCACAGTTTCTCCTCTGCTTGCGGTACCGCGAGTGCGGCGGTCGGTGGCGCGTGGGTCGGTCTTCATGCCGCCTCCTCGAAGAAGTCGGGGAGGAGATCGCGGGACCGGCCCAGGGCGCCGAGCGCGGCACCCGCCGCGCCGACGCCGCTGCGGACCGCACTCTCCATCGTCGCGGGCCACCCGGTGGCGGTCCACGCCCCGGCCAGGTACAGGCCGGGTGCCTTGGTGCGGGCGCCGGGCCTGAGGCGTCCGACGCCGGGGGCGGGAGCGAAGGTCGCGGTGCGCTCCCTGGTCACGAAGAAGTCCTTCACCTCGGCGCCGCGCGCGCGGGGGAGCAACCGCTCCAGCTCGGGCAGGTACCGCTCGCGCAGCACGGCCACGGGCGCGTCGATCTCGTCCTGCGCGGCCGACTGGGAGACCGCCAGGTACTGGCCCCGCGTCAGCCCGGACGCCTCGGTCCGGTCGAACACCCATTGCAGCGGGGTGCCGAGGGCGGTGAGGAACGGTACGCCCAGGACCTCGCGGTCGTAGACGACGTGGACGTTGAGGATCGGCGCGGTGCCGATCTCCAGCAGCCTTCCGGGGGCGTCCAGCGCGCCCTCGGGGAGCAGGGCGTGCGCCTCGCGCTGCGGTACGGCGAGCACGACGGCGTCCGCCTCGAGCGTCTGGCCGGGAACGCGCACGCGCCAGCCGCCGCCAGCGACCGCGGAGACGGCGGTGACGCGGGTGCGGAGCTCGGTACGGACGCCCGCGGCGTCGAGCGCCCTGCGGGCCAGCCGGTCGTGCAGGTCGCCCAGCGGGACGCGGGCCCAGCCGATGTCGGCCGCGCCCGGGTCGGACAGCAGGCCGGTCTTGAACACCATCGCGGCCAGGGCGAGGGAGGCGTCGCCCGCGACCGCGTTGAGGGTGGCGACCCCCACCAGGTCCCACAGGGCCTCGACGGCGCGCGGCGACTGGCCATGGGCGGCCAGCCAGCTGCCGAAGTCCTGGCCGTCCAGCGAGGGGTCGGCGAGGTCCAGGCCGCGCAGCGCGAGCGCGGCCCGGCCCACCCTGGCGCGGTCGGCGAGCGAGAGGTGCGGGTAGGTGGCCAGGCTCCGCCCCAGGTGCAGGGGGACGGGCAGGGCGTCGCGCCGCAGTCTGCCCAGCCGCCGGCCGGCCGGGCGGTCCAGGTCGACGACGGGGACGTCGAGGCGGTCCTGCAACGGCGCCAGCGCCGCCCCCTCGATACGGTCGAGGAACCAGCGGTAGGCGGTGCAGCAGCGCAGGTAGACGTGCTGGCCGTTGTCGACGGTCAGGCCGCCGCGCCGGAAGGAGAAGGCGAGCCCGCCCAGCCGCGGCCGGCCTTCCAGCAGGGTGACGCGCACTCCGGCGTCGGCGAGGGTGAGCGCCGCCGTGACACCGGCGAGGCCGCCGCCGACCACGACGGCGTGCCGCGCGGAGCGGGTCCCGGCGTCCGGGAGGGGTCCCTTCGGCGCCGCGTCGTTGCCGTGGGTCATGGTGCGCCCTTTCCTGTGCGGTGGCCGTGGCGTGCGGACGGTGCACGACCGACCGTCTCAGTCGGGGACGCGGCGCGCCACCGGTGGGTCGGCCGATCCGGGGCACCGACGGCCTCCGTTCGCACCGGTGTTCCCATCAAACGCGCCTCCTGACGGTCTTCCGGGTGACGTGCCGGGCGTCCAGGCCGGACAGTCCGCGGACGGCGACGTACGCCTTCTCGCGCCCCGGGAGCGAGACCCGGCCGCGCAGCACGGCCTCCGGGTCGCGCTCGATGCGGTCCAGCAGCCGGCGGTAGATGCCGGCCATGGCCGCGACGCAGGCCCCGCTGCGGCGGTCGAGCATGGGCAGCAGCCGGTAGCCCTCGGCGAAGAGGGCGCGGGCCCGTCGCACCTCGAAGTGGACCAGGCCCGCGAAGTCGGAGCCCTCCGGTGGCGTCGGTCCGCCGAAGCCGGCCGAGCACCCGAATTTGGCGAGGTCGTCGGCGGGCAGGTAGACGCGCCCGCCCTCGGCGTCCTCGCGGATGTCGCGCAGGATGTTGGTGAGTTGGAGCGCGAGCCCGAGCGTGTCGGCGTACTCGGGCGCGCGCTCGGCTCCACGCGCCCCCGGTTCCGTGCCGAACACGCCGAGGGAGAGCCGCCCGATGGCGCCGGCCACGCAGCGGCAGTAGACCTTCAGGTCCTCCCAGGTCTCGTAGGTCTCGCCGCGCACGTCCATCAGGACACCGTCGATCAGCTCGTCCAGTCCGCCGAGCGGGATCGGGAACTGCCCGGCGGCGTGGGCGAGGGCCACCGCGACCGGGTCGGTGTCGTCCTGGGTGACCGCGCCCTCGCGGACGCGGGTGAGCAGGGCCCGGGTGTCCTCCAGCCGGGCGGCCTTCACCTCGTCGGTGAGGGCGCCGTCGCCGATGTCGTCGACGCGGCGCGAGAAGGCGTACAGCGCCGACATCGCGCGGCGCTTGGGCGTGGGCAGCAGTCTGATCCCGTAGGCGAAATTGCGGGCCTGCTGCCCGGTGACGGCCTCGCAGTAGCGGTAGGCGGCGAGTACCGGTGCGGACACGTGCGGTGCCGGCTCCACGGTCCGGATCACCTCTCTCCTCGCAGGGTCGAACCCACCTCGCGCAGCAACGGGACCTTGCCGGGCCTGGGCGGGCCGGACAGCACGTCGTAGTCGGCGGCGGCGATCGCCCGCAGGGCCGCCTTTCCTCCCGCCACGAACCCCGCGAGCAGCAGCCTCAGCCTGCCCTGGACGCTGGCCACCAGGGGGGCGCCCTCCTCCAGCAGGGCGCGGGCGCGCTGCGCCTCGTAGGCGACCAGCGCGCGCACCGACGCGCCGGCGGTGTGCGCGGCGAGATCCGCCTCTTCGACGTGGAAGCGCCGCATGTCCTCGGCGGGCAGGTAGACGCGGTCGCGGGCGAGGTCCTCGGCCACGTCCTGGAGGTGCTCGATGATCTGGAGCGCCGTGCAGACGGCGTCGGAGCGGCGGATCCGCTCGGGCGTCGCGGTGCCGGTGACGGCGAGCACCAGGCGGCCGACCGGGTTGGCCGACAGTTCGCAGTAGGCGAGGAGCTCGTCGTAGGTCCGGTACCGCCCGACCGACTGGTCCTGGCGGTTGGCGGCGATCAGGCCGAGGAAGGGCCCGGGCGTCAGCGAGCGGCGGCGGACGGTGGGCTGGAGGCGGCGCAGGAGGGGGTGGCGCGGCACGGAGTCGAAGACGCGGCGCAGGTCGGCCTCGAAGGCGTCCAGCAGGACCCGCCGGTCCTCGGCGGCCTCCCCGGACACGCCCAGGAGCCGGGCGTCGGCGCCGCCGGGGGCCAGGTCGCCGTCGCCGATGTCGTCGACGAGGCGGGCGAAGCCGTACACGGCCATCAGGTCCTCGCGCCAGGCCCGGGGCAGGAAGAAGGGGGCCACGGGGAAGTTCTCGCCCGCGGCCTTGTCGAGCGTGCCGCGCACCGGGTCGGCGGCGCGTGCCGTGCCGGTGGCCGTCACCGCCGGCTGCCCGGGGCGGGGACGGCACATGCTTCGCGGAGCCGGGGAGTTTCCGTAACCATCGCCGTCACATCTCCCGTTCTACACTGCCGACCCAATACACACTATTTCGGACACGCCGCCCGGGCGGCCGGGCAGCGGCCCCGACCAGGGGCGCCGGGCAGTATCGCCCCACTTGCCGCCTTTCGGGACCGGTACAGCTTACGTGGTACGACCCACCCCACCGCGCCCGGGTGTCCCGCCCCTCACGACGACACCACGACAACACGACGGGCGGGCCCAAGATTCCTGCGAGGAACGGGAGTTGACGCATCTTTTGCAGACGCGGGGCCCCGCCGGAGGGGTTCCGGCGGGGCCCCGGCCGCGCGGTCCGGCCCCAGGGGGCCGGGCGGCTACTTGCCCGTGAACTTCTCGTACTCCTTGAGCACCTCGTCGGTCGGGCCGTCCATCCGCAGCTCGCCGCGCTCCAGCCACAGCACGCGGTTGCAGGTGTCGCGGATCGACTTGTTGTTGTGGCTGACCAGGAAGACCGTGCCGGCTTCCTTGCGCAGCTCCCGGATGCGCTCCTCGGAGCGCTTCTGGAAGGCACGGTCACCGGTGGCCAGCGCCTCGTCGATCATGAGGACGTCGTGGTCCTTGGCCGCGGCGATGGAGAAGCGCAGCCGCGCCGCCATGCCGGAGGAGTACGTCCGCATCGGCAGGGTGATGAAGTCGCCCTTGTCGTTGATGCCGGAGAAGTCGACGATCTCCTGGTAGCGGGCCTTTATCTCCTCGCGGGACATGCCCATGGCCAGGCCGCCGAGGATGACGTTGCGCTCGCCGGTCAGGTCGTTCATCAGGGCGGCGTTGACACCGAGCAGGGAGGGCTGGCCGTCGGTGTAGACCTTGCCCCGCTCCGCGGGCAGCAGACCGGCGATGGCCCGCAGCAGGGTCGACTTGCCGGAGCCGTTGGAGCCGATCAGGCCGATGGCCTCGCCCCGGTAGGCGACGAAGGAGACGCCGCGCACGGCGTGCACCTTGCGCACGCCCCGGGCCGTGTCGTCGGAGCCGCCGCGCCTGAGGATGCGGCTCAGGGCCGCGGTGGCGCTGCCCTTGCCGGTCCGGGCGCCGTTGACGCGGTAGACGATGTGCAGGTCGTCGGCGATGACGGTGGGGACGCGCTCGCCGGTGTTCGGTTCAGCCACGGCCGTACCTCTCCTCCGCCTTCCAGAAGTACACGAAACCGCCGACGGCGAACAGCACGGCCCAGCCGCACGCGACCGCCCAGACGTGGTCCGGCAGGTTCTCGGAGCCGTAGCCGTCGATCAGGGCGAAACGCATCAGGTCCATGTAGACCGCGGCCGGGTTCCACTGCAGGACGGTGGCGATCCAGCCCGGGTGGTCGGCCAGGAAGACCGGGATGGAGAACATCACGCCGGACGCGTACATCCAGGTGCGCATGATGAACGGCATGAGCTGCGCCAGGTCCGGCGTCTTGGCGCCCGCCCGGGCCATGGCCAGCGCCAGGCCGGTGTTGAACAGGAACTGCAGCGCCAGCACCGGCACGATCAGCAGCCAGGACGGCCTCGGGTAGCTGCCGAACCCGATCACCACGGCGAACAGCACGATCATCGAGAACAGCAGTTGCTGGAGCTGCTGGAGCGCGAAGGAGATGGGCAGCGAGGCGCGCGGGAAGTGCAGCGCCCGCACCAGGCCCAGGTTGCCCGAGATCGCCCGTACGCCCGCCATCACCGAGCTCTGCGTGAAGGTGAACAGGAACACGCCGGTGACCAGGAAGGGGACGTACACCTCCCGGGTCATCCCCCGGTCGGCCTCGAGGATCAGGCCGAAGATGGAGAAGTACACCGCGGCGTTCAGCAGGGGCGTGGCCACCTGCCAGAGCTGGCCCAGCTTGGCCTGGCTGTACTGGGCGGTCAGCTTGGCCTGGGAGAAGGCCACGATGAAGTGGCGCCGCCCCCAGAGCTGGCGGACGTACTCGCCGAGGGGCGGCCGGGCCCCGCTCACGGTCAGCCCGTGGCGGGCGGCGAGCTGCGCCGCCGTGAGGCCCTCGCCGGGCGACGCCGGCGTGGCGGTCACCGCGACCGTGCCGTCGTGCGTTGTCTCACTCACTAGTGGAAACTTTCGTCTTCAGGATGCGCAGCCGTGCGGGCCTGGCATGAGCCTGCGTCCGGGACCGGCCCGGTTGCTCGGATACGAGCTTGTCAGATGACAGGGGGACGGCCCAGCCGGGTCAGCCGCCACACCGTACGCCACTTCATGGGCCGGCGTGGCCCGCACGGGCTGGTCCAGCCCTCCCGGAACCCGCCGAACCACGCTTTCAGGGCGGGCAGCGAGGGGCGGCGCAGCAGGGTGAGCAGCATCCAGACGCCGAGGTAGACCGGTACCAGCGCGAGAGGCAGGTTGCGGCGGGCCAGCCAGACGCGGTTGCGGGCGACCATGCGGTGGTACACCGCGTGCCGGGACGGCGCGGTCGTCGGGTGGTGGAGCACCATGTCGGACCGGTAGTCGATCATCCAGCCCGCGTCCAGGGCCCGCCAGGCCAGGTCGGTCTCCTCGTGGGCGTAGAAGAACTCGTCCGGCAGCCCGCCGACGTCGGCGAAGACCCGGGTGCGTACGGCGTTGGCGCCGCCGAGGAAGGTGGTGACCCGCGAGGAGCGCATCGGGTCGGAGGCGCGCAGCCGGGGCACGTGGCGGCGCTGGGTGACGCCGGTGTCCGGGTCGGCGATGCGGAAGCTGATGATGCCGAGCTCCGGGTCCTCGGCGAAGGCCCGGCGGCACAGCTCGGCGGTGTCGGTGCGCGCCAGCAGCCCGTCGTCGTCGAGGAAGAGCAGGATGTCGACGTCCCGGCCGCCGGGGCCGAACGCCTCGATGCCGACGTTGCGCCCGCCGGGGATGCCGAGGTTCTCGGGCAGCTCGACGGTGCGGACGCCCTCGGGGACGTCGGGGACCGGCGAGCCGTTGCCGACGACCACGACCTCGACCGGGTCGCCGTCCTGCCGGGCGACCGAGTCGAGCAGCGCGCGCAGCTCCTCGGGGCGGTTGCCCATGGTGATGACGACGGCGCCCACCTTCATGCCGCTCACCGCAGCCTGCTGGAGGCGAGGACGGACACCAGGTGCAGCAGGGTCTGCAGCAGCGCGATGCCGGCGAGGACGGCGGTGCCGAGCCGGGTGAAGAACAGGTCGCCGCGTGCCTGGTCCACGATGGCGAGGACCAGGATCAGCAGGGACGCCTCGATGCCGAGGATCAGCCGGTGGAACTTGAGCGCGGCGGCGGCCCGGCGGGCCAGGGCCATGCCGGAGGAGAGCGGCTCGGAGGCGGCCTCCTTGACCGGGGGCAGCCCGGCCTGGTGGCGGGCGACGCCGACGAGGTCGGTCTCCGCCTTGATCAGGATGGCGCCCAGCGCGGCGAGGGTGCCCAGGAAGGCCCACAGCCAGTCGATGCGGCCGGTGCCCCACAGGTCGGCGGCGCGCAGGCCGAGCCCGACCAGGACGGCGGCGTCGGTGAGGTAGGCGCCGACCCGGTCGAGGTAGACCCCGCCGAGGGAGTACTGCTTCTTCCAGCGCGCGATCTCGCCGTCGACGCAGTCCAGCAGCAGGTAGAGCTGGACCGCCACCACGCCGAGCACGGCGCCCGGGATCCCCGGCACCAGCAGGGCCGGGGCCGCGAGGACGCCGCAGACGGTCATCAGGTACGTGAGCTGGTTCGGTGTGATCCTGGTGTTCACCAGGTAGCGGTCGACCCGCAGCGACACCTCGCGCATGTAGAGGCGTCCCGCCCAGTGCTCACCGCTGCGCCGGTCCTTGACCCCTGCGGGGTGGACGACCGGACGTAGTTCAGCTACCGATGGCCTTGACATAGTCGGCGTAGGTGTCCTTGATCTGTTCGGTTTTCAGGTCGAGGTGCTCGAGGATCGTGTAGCGGCCGGGCCGGGTCTCCGGGGCGAACTCCACGACGCGGACGAACTCCTCCGTGGTGAAGCCGATCTCTCCGGGCAGCACCGGCAGTCCGTGCCGGCGCAGCACCTCGGCCATGTACGCCGACTCCTCGTGCGCCCCGCGCAGGTACATCGCGAAGGCCGCGCCGATGCCGACCTGCTCGCCGTGGCTGGCGGCCCGCTTGGGGAACAGCAGGTCGAAGGCGTGGTTGATCTCGTGGCAGGCGCCGGAGGAGGGCCGCGAGTCGCCGGAGACGGACATGGCGATGCCGCTGAGCACCAGCGCCTCGGCGAGCACCTGGAGGAAGTCGTTGTCGCCGATGCCGCCGGGGTGGCGCAGCACGGCCTCGCCGGCCTGGCGGGCCATCGCGGCGGCCAGGCCGTCGATCCGCTCGCCCTTGACGCGGTTGGCCAGCTCCCAGTCCGCGATCGCGGAGATGTTGGAGATGGCGTCGCCGATGCCGGACCGCACGAAGCGGACGGGGGCGTCGCGGATGATGTCCAGGTCGATGACGACCGCGATCGGGTTCGGCACGCCGTAGGAGCCGCGGCCCGCGTCGTTGTCGAGGGTGGCGACCGGGGAGCACAGGCCGTCGTGGGAGAGGTTGGTGGCCACGGCGACCAGCGGCAGGCCGACGCGCGCCGCGGCGAACTTGGCGCAGTCGATGACCTTGCCGCCGCCGAGCCCGACGACCGCGTCGTAGCGGCCGGACTTCATGGCGTCGGCCAGCCGGATCGCGTCGTCGAGGGTGCCGCCGCCGACCTCGTACCAGGTGGCGTCGGGCAGCGAGGGGGAGATCCGCTCGCGCAGCCTGGCGCCGGAGCCGCCGCTGACGGCGACGGCGAGCCGGCCGGAGTGCGAGATGCGCTCGTCGGCGAGGACGCAGCCGAGGTCGTCGAGGGCGCCCGGGCGGATGTCGACGACGACCGGCGACGGGATGAGCCGGGTCAGTACTGGCACGCGATCTCCCGGCCCTTGGCGAGGTCGTCGTGGTTGTCGATCTCGACCCACCGCACGTCGCCGATCGGCGCCACGTCGACCGTGAAGCCGCGGTCGACCAGCTCCTGGTAGCCGTCCTCGTA
>NZ_WYCT01000827.1 GCF_011008945.1 Streptomyces harenosi | reverse complement strand
GTGTCGTACCTGCTGATCGGCTTCTGGTTCAAGCGCCCGACCGCGATCTTCGCCAACATGAAGGCGTTCCTGGTCAACCGCGTCGGTGACTTCGGCTTCCTGCTGGGCATCGCCGGCGTGCTGTGGGTGTTCGGCACCCTGGACTACTCGCAGGTGTTCTCGCAGGCCGGCATGCTGGCCGACCCGCGCGCCCAGCTGCAGATCTGGGACGGCACGCTGCTGGGCATGCAGCTGCTGAACGAACCGGTGATCTGGTCGATCGCCACCGTCATCTGCATCTGCCTGTTCATCGGTGCCATGGGCAAGTCGGCCCAGGTCCCGCTGCACGTGTGGCTGCCGGACTCGATGGAAGGCCCGACCCCGATCTCGGCACTGATCCACGCCGCGACGATGGTGACCGCCGGTATCTTCATGGTCACCCGCATGTCGCCGCTGTTCGAGCTGTCGCAGACCGCGCTGAAC
>NZ_WYCT01000826.1 GCF_011008945.1 Streptomyces harenosi | reverse complement strand
CCTGCCACCGTCGGGCCGTGTCAGACACGTGCCTGGTTGTCGAATGCCAGCATGCCAAGGGAGCGGACGACCTTGTGGGTCACCACCGCGGTTTCATTGCTGGTGGCCGAGGCCGCCAGCATGCCGGTGGTCAGCCAGCGGTTGACCGTCTGCCCGGCTTCGTTCTTCTGCACGAAGTTGGCATCGCGGTCTTCCTTCATCAGCCGCGCGATGCGGTCCAGCGCATCGTCCCAGCTCAGCCGCTTCCACTCGTTGGAGCCCGGTGCCCGGTACTCGGGGTAGAGCAGGCGCGACTTGCTGTGGATGATGTCGGCCAGGCCGGCGCCCTTCGGGCACAGCGTGCCGCGGTTGACCGGATGGTCCGGGTCACCCTCGATATGGAAGATGCTCGGCTCGGCGTTCTTGGCGCCGTCGCCGAGGCTGTACATCAGGATGCCGCAGGCCACCGAACAGTAGGTACAGGTG
>NZ_WYCT01000825.1 GCF_011008945.1 Streptomyces harenosi | reverse complement strand
GGTGGGCGACCGCGTGGTCGTCGAGGCCGGAGAGGTGGTCCCGGGTGACGGCGACATCGTCGAGGGCATCGCCTCGGTCGACGAGTCGGCCATCACGGGGGAGTCCGCCCCGGTCATCCGCGAGGCCGGGGGCGACCGCAGCGCGGTCACGGGCGGCACCCGCGTCCTGTCGGACCGGATCGTCGTCCGCATCACCGCAGCAGCAGGTGACACCTTCCTCGACAAGATGATCGCCCTGGTGGAGGGCACCTCGCGGCGCAGGACGCCCAACGAGATCGCCCTCTCGATCCTGCTCTCGAGCCTGACCCTGGTGTTCCTCGCGGCGGTCGCGACCCTCGCCCCGATGGCGACCTACGCCGGCGCTCCGCAGGACGTGGTCGTCCTGGTCGCACTGCTGGTCTGCCTGATCCCCACCACGATCGGCGCGTTGCTCTCGGCCATCGGGATCGCCGGCATGGACCGGCT
>NZ_WYCT01000824.1 GCF_011008945.1 Streptomyces harenosi | reverse complement strand
GGCCCACGTCGCGCATCGCGGCGGACAGCGCAGTGGGCCAAGCGCGCCGAAAATCATCAGCGCGCAGGCCCTCATCCATTTTCTTGGCCTTCGAAGAGGGGGATTGATTCGAAAACCTTTTTGATATTGCGCGAAGCAAAGCGGCTCAGATCGTAAAGAACGATCTCTTGCCCAAGTTTGGCAAGACCTTCGTCGTCTCCTGCTTTACGCAACTCAGCCTTCTTGGCAGTGAAGTTGATCTTGTTATTAATCACATCAAAGATCGAGCGCTCATCGTTTTTAAGGATCTCGAAGGCCTCCGTGGAAAGAATCGCTTGCTCAGGGACAAAAAAACCAAACTGGCGTGCCTTGTAAATGAGCGCGAAGTCACTTTCAAATGACTCGGGGTCAGTGACGTTGTTTGGGAGAAGCACAATCTTTTCAGGCTCTATGCCGAGGTCCTTAAGAGATTGAGCTGTGCGCAGC
>NZ_WYCT01000823.1 GCF_011008945.1 Streptomyces harenosi | reverse complement strand
GCGACCGGTCTGGACCACCATCTGTGCTTCGCGTGCGTGCACCGCCTGCACCGTGCAGCCACGCTCGATCTGTACACCCAGTGACACCGCACGCTCGGCCAGCACCGCCTCCAGCGACTGCAGCTCGACCGCCATCTGGGTGGGCACCGGCGTCGGCAGGCGATGGCGCCAGCGCGCACTGTCCACGTTGTCCAGCGCAAAAGGAATGCCGGCGAAGTGGCCGCCCAGCGGCCGCGGTTGCGCCAGCCAATGGGCGGTGCCGGGCGGCGGTGCGCCGTTGTCCGGCTTCAGCACCTGACTGGCGGCAACCGCATCCAGCAGGCCACGTCGATCCAGGGCCTCCAGGGTGGGCGCGTTCAAGCCGCGCAAGCCAAAGGGCAGGCGTTTCAAGGGTGTCTCGGGCGACACTGCCTGCTCCAGCAACAGGACCGAACAGCCGGCCTGGGCCAGCTCGCAGGACAGGAA
>NZ_WYCT01000822.1 GCF_011008945.1 Streptomyces harenosi | reverse complement strand
GCCATCGCCAGGTAGGGATTGGCATCGGACCCGGCGAAACGGCTCTCCACGCGCATGTTCTCCGGCGTATCCAGCGGCACGCGCAGGCCGCAGGTGCGGTTGTCGAAGCCCCAGTGGACGTTGCTCGGCGAGACTTCGCCGAACACCAGCCGGCGGTAAGAGTTCACGTTCGGCGCGAAGAACGCCATCGCCTGCGGTGCGTACTTCTGCAGGCCGCCCAGGTAGTGGCCGAACACCGGGCTGAACTCGCCCTCGGCATCGGTCTCGCCAGCGAACACGTTGCTGCCATCGCTCACCCGCACCAGGCTCTGGTGGATGTGCATGGCACTGCCCGGCTCGTTTTCCATCGGCTTGGCCAGGAACGTGGCATACACCCCGTGGCGCATCGCCGCTTCGCGCATGGTGCGCTTGAACAGGAACACCTGGTCGGCCAGGTCCATCGCATCGGCATGAGTGAAGTTGACCC
>NZ_WYCT01000821.1 GCF_011008945.1 Streptomyces harenosi | reverse complement strand
GGATGGCCGCAGCGGCGAAGATCGGGGGACCACCCTTCCATCGGAACCCGACCGTGTCCCGACGCCTTGCCCGTTCCCTGCTGGCCGCCGATGTACTGGCCGCTGTGCCCGCACTGTCTTCGGCCGCCGACCGCATCACCGGCCACACCTTTGCCACCCGTTCGGAGGTGATCGCCCCGCATGCGATGGCCGCTACCTCGCAGCCGCTGGCCACCCAGATTGCACTGGACGTGATGAAAGGGGGAGGCTCGGCGGTGGACGCGGCGATCGCCGCCAACGCCGCGCTTGGCCTGATGGAGCCGACCGGCAACGGCATCGGTGGCGACCTGTTCGCCATCGTCTGGGACCCGAAGACGCAGAAGCTCTACGGCTACAACGGTTCGGGGCGCTCGCCGAAGTCGCTGACCCTGGCCGAGTTCCAGCGACGTGGCCTGAAGGACATCCCGGTTACCGGCCCGCTGCCGGTC
>NZ_WYCT01000820.1 GCF_011008945.1 Streptomyces harenosi | reverse complement strand
ACATAATGCTATGGATCAGTTAGATGACCGTTCACGGAATATCCTGCAACGCCGCTGGCTCGATGATGACAAGTCAACCCTACATGAACTGGCAGCAGAATATAATGTTTCAGCAGAACGTATTCGTCAGTTAGAAAAAAATGCGATGGAAAAAATCAAGGTTGCCATGTCTGCAACCTGATTATTTTCTCGAAATCCAAGGGCATTTATTGCCCTTTCTTATTTTTTAGTTTCTCATTTTTGTTATTTATTAGCCTTATTCTCTATATAAATCTATGTTAATGTTCATCTAGTTTTTTAGGTGGTTATGGCTTATGTGGATTGCAATCTCCGCACTCAACCTTGCCTTGGCGGTCATGGTAGGTGCTTTTGGTGCACACGGTTTAAAGACTCGCGCCAGTGAAGCTCAACTGGCTTGGTGGCACACAGCAACAGAATACTTTTTCTATCATGCTTTAGGCTTATTG
>NZ_WYCT01000819.1 GCF_011008945.1 Streptomyces harenosi | reverse complement strand
AGTACTGCTTGCCGCCGTCCAGGGTCTCCAGGTAACGCTTGAACACGTCTTTGGAGGTGGCCTCGTCCAGCGCGCGCGGGCGGTAGGCGTAGCGGCTGTCGGACAACAGGCCGTACACCAGCTTGGAGGTGGTCACCTGATCGGCGGTGGCCGCCGCGGGCAATGCGGGCGAGTCGGCCTTGGCCGCCAGCGCCAGCGGCGCGACCAGCGCCAGGGCCATCAGGAATGCGGGGGCTTTGAATTTCATTGACGTGCTCGAAGGCGCCTTGCCAAGGGGGAGACTGCAGGGTGTTCAGACACCACGACAGTGCCGAAAGTTGCCGGGTTTGTCATCCGGCCGCGCTCGGTGGAAAACCAGCCTAGCCGGGCCGGTGTAGCAAATTGTGAATGCATGCAGAGCCGAGCCCATGCTCGGCTTGCCGGCAGCAAGCAGCCGAGCATGGGCTCGGCTCTGCGGCAGGCAGAGG
>NZ_WYCT01000818.1 GCF_011008945.1 Streptomyces harenosi | reverse complement strand
GGTCCAGGCCATGGCGGCGGGCTTCGCCGCGGAACAGCGCGATCAGATCGGTCAGTTTCGAGCGCCGCCAGTTGTCACGGCGCGCCAGGCGCACCGCTTCCAGTGCTGCGGCGGCCAGCGCCGGCGGCATCGCAGTGGTGTAGATGTACGGGCGTGCGGTTTCGGCCAGGTGCTCGACCAGGTCGTCGCGGCCCAGCACCAGCGCGCCGGAACCGCCCAGTGCCTTGCCCAGCGTGACCAGCTGCAGCGGCACATCGTCCACGCCCAGCCCGGCGGCGGCCACGGCACCACGGCCATCACCGACCACGCCCACGCCGTGCGCATCGTCCACATAGAACAGCGCCTGCTGCAGGCGTGCCACCAGCGACAATGCACGCAGCGGTGCGATGTCGCCATCCATGCTGAACACACCGTCGGTGGCCAGCATCGCCGCGCCATCGGGCGCGTGCTTGAGCTGGCGCATCGCG
>NZ_WYCT01000081.1 GCF_011008945.1 Streptomyces harenosi | reverse complement strand
CCCGCCGCCCCGTCCGCGGCCCCCGTCTGCCCGCGTGTCCGGGCACGGCCGGGCGCGCGGGCCGGCACCGCCGTGCCCACGGGCGGCGGCGGGCGACGACCGAACGAAAGGAGCAGCGTTGAGCAACCGGCCGCTTCGTATCGCCATGGTCGCGCCGCCGTGGTTCGAGCTCCCGCCCCGCGGCTACGGGGGCATCGAGGCGATGTGCGCCGACCTCACCGACGCGCTGGTGGCCCGCGGCCACGACGTCACCCTGGTCGCGGCGGGCCGCAACGGCACCCGCGCCCACCGCATGCTGCGCACCTACGACGTCCCGCAGGGCCCCCGTCTGGGCGAGCCGCTGCCCGAGGTGCTGCACGCCGCCGCCACCGGCCGCCTGCTGGACGACCTCGACGTGGACGTCGTCCACGACCACACCCTGGCCGGGCCGCTGCTCGCCCGCGGCCGCAACGTCCCGACCGTCGTCACCACGCACGGCCCGCTGGACGGCGAACCCGGCGAGTACTACCGCCACCTGGGCGACAGCGTGCACCTGGTGGCGATATCCGCCTCGCAGCGCTCCCAGGCACCCGACCTCCACTGGGCGGGCACGGTGCACAACGCGCTGCGCGCGTCCGACTTCCCCTACCGGCGCGACAAGGAGGACTGGGTCTTCTTCCTGGGCCGCTGCACCCCCGACAAGGGCATGCACCTGGCCATCGACGCCGCCCGCGCCGCGGGCCGGGAGATCAAGCTGGCCGCCAAGTGCAGCGAACCGGCCGAGCGGGCCTACTTCGAGGCCGAGATCGAGCCGCGGCTGGGGCCCGGCGTGGAGTGGCTCGGCGAGGTGACCGGCGAGCGCAAGAAGCGGCTGCTGGCGCGGGCGCACTGCCTGCTGTTCCCGCTCCAGTGGGAGGAGCCGTTCGGCATGGTGATGATCGAGGCGATGGTGTGCGGCACCCCGGTGGTCACGCTGCGCCGCGGCTCGGTCCCGGAGGTCGTGGTCGACGGCGTGACCGGTCTGGTCCGCGAGCACGTCGACGACCTGCCCGAGGCGATCGAGGCGGCGGGCGGGCTGGACCCGCGTGACTGCCGCAACCACGTCATCGAGCACTTCCAGCCGGACACCATGGCGGCCGGGTACGAGGCGGTCTACCGCAGGGTGCTGGCCGCCACGCCGAGCCCGGCCCCGCTGACGGGCGCCGTTCCCACCCGGGAGGACATGGCCCCGGTGGCCTGAGCCGGCTCCACCGCCTCAGTGCTCGCCCAGCGCCCGGACCTCGGCGTACGCCGGTGCCGTCCCGGTCGGCTCCCGGCCCGCCCGCACGTCGGCCATCGCCTCGACGGCGGCGCCCAGGGCCCTGCGGTACAGCAGCGAGCCGACGCTGACCCGGCGTACACCGAGGTCGGTGAGGTGCGGCAGCGCGGGGCCGGCGGGCGAGTAGAGGATGTTGAGGGGGACGTCGAGGGCGTCCACCAGGGCGGCGATCCGGGCGGCGTCGGTGAGCCCGGGGACGAACACCCCGTCGGCGCCCGCCTCCTGATAGGCGTCCAGGCGCCGCAGGGTCTGGCCGAGGCCCGGGTCGCCGTCCCCTCCGCCGAGCCAGAACGTGTCGGTGCGCGCGTTGACGAACAGCCCCGGGGCGGCCGACTTCACGGCGGCGATCTTCGCGGCGTGCCGGCGGACGGGCCCGGCCCCGTCCTCCAGGTTGATGCCGACGGCTCCGGCGGCCGCCAGCTCCCGCGCGAACGCGGCCACCTCGTCCGGGTCGTCGCTGAAACCGCCCTCGGCGTCGACGCTCAGCAGGAACGGCTCGGCGCCGAGGGCGAGGGCCAGCCGGAGGGTCTCCTGCCGGGTCGCCGCGGTGCCGTCGGGCACCCCCGCGGCGGCCGCCACACCCAGACTGGTCGTGCCGATCGCGGGGAAGCCCCGGGCGGCGAGCAGACACGCCGAGGCATGGTCCCAGGCGTTGGGGAGCACCAGCGGATCACCGGCGCGGTGCAGAGCGGCGAAACCCGCCGCGGCCCCGGCAGGGCCCTGCCGTACGGAATCACTCATGCCCCGTACGCTACGGCCCCGTCCCTTCGGCGCGGGCCGAACAGAGGGGAGTCTCCCGAGGTGACTCGGTCCAGGAGATTCCGCGCGTCGCGATGAGTCCTGCGGCCTTCGGCGGTCGTACTGTCGAAGCCGCCACCGAGAGGACTTCCGATGCGCAGCGTGACCTGTTCGATGGGCATCTCGCTCGACGGGTACATCGTCGGGCCGGACGGCGGCTTCGACTGGACGGCACCCGACGAGGAGCTCTTTCGCTTCGCCACCGACGAGGTGCGAGAGGCGGACGTCCATCTGCTGGGGCGACGGCTGTACGAGACGATGCTGTACTGGGAGAGCGTGGACCAGAACCCAACGCTCGACTTCTCCACGCGCGAGTTCGCCGCGGTCTGGAGGGCGCTGCCCAAGGTGGTGTTCTCCACCACGCTCTCGACGGTGCGGGGCAATGCCCGCTTGGCCCGCGGCGGTCTGGCGGAGGAGATCGAGCGCTTGCGGGCCGAGCCGGGGGACGGCAACATCGCGATCGGCGGCGCGACTCTCGCCGCCGAGGCGGCCGCGGCGGGGCTGATCGACGAGTACCGGGCCAGGGTCCACCCGGTCCTGGTCGGCGGGGGCATTCCGTTCTTCCCCCAGGATGAACGGCGGGTGGATCTCGAACTCGTCGAGACCCGCACCTTCAGCTCCAGGGTCGTCTGCCTCCGCTACCGCGTGGCGCGTTGACCGGACCGGTCCCGTGGTCTGCCGCACCAGGACCACGGATCGGGCAACGGCAGCCCTGCGACGGCCCCGGCCCACTCCGCGGGCGGGCGGGTACTCGAGGTCTTCCGGGTACGACATGATGCGCTGCCGGGATGTCCGGGTCCGCGGCGGACCGATCATCGACCGCCTCGGGTTGCGTTCCTCCGCGAACAAGGCGGACATGGGCCGTCGGACACCCTACGACCGCGGGCGGAACAGGAGGTGGCAGCGAGCGGGGCGAGCTGCCGCACGGTCAGGTTCCTGCGCCAGTGAGCCGCGACCACCAGTGCCCGGTCCTCCAGCGCGGGCATGGTGGGGGCGCGGGGCCGCGGCAGCTCCGCCCGTGACGGTGGCCCCGGGCAACGTGATGGAGACGTCAGGCATCTCGATCAACAGCCCGGGGGTCGCCCCCTGCGGCTCACGGCCACCACCCGATCGGTGGCCACATCGAAGAAGCTCAGTGGAGGGCCTGCGCTTCGACATAGACGTCGATCGTGTTGTCGACCCACTGCCAGTCCGAGTGGTACCTCACGCCTCCCTCGAACCACCCCTTGTCCTTGGGGCTGAAGTCCACCGATCGGTTCTGGAATCCGGCCAGCTCAAGGACGACCTTGAAGGGATCGCCTTTGAAGTCCGCGTCGAAGTCGCGGGTGCCTTCGGCCTTGTGCCAATCGCCCACAGCCCATGTCTTGAGCCCATCGATCTTGACCCACACATTGCTGCACTCGGCCCAGCCCCACCGACGTGAATTCCCGACACGGATCGTTACGTCCCGGATCCTGGGGTCGGAACCCTTTCTGCTCCAGATGACTTCGTCATATCTTACGTCTTCGCTCATGAGGGCTTCCCGGCCGTCGAGGGTCTTCAGCGTGAAACCGACGATCTTGTAGTTCCCGAGGTCATGCCCGCCTGTGAAGAATTCTGCGATCTTTCCCTCCTCCAGGTATTTTTTGACGGTCTCCTTCTCGACGCCGCGGGAGATCATCCTGATCTCGGAGCTCTCGATGACCGACTTTCGCCCCTTCTTCTCCTCCAGGGACAGGCCCTTGAATCCCTCGTAGCTGGCCTGGACGGCCTGCTGGATGTTCTTGATCTCCGTCGCACAGATCATGGTGAACATGAGGATGCGCCCGTAGGTGACGTCAGAGATGATCAGCGGAGGGTTTCCGTCCCCCATCTTCTGGTCGCTGATCAGGGTTTTGATGTACTCGTCCGTGCACGTGCTGTTCACCAGCGAGTTGGCGTTCCCGTCCAGGTACACATGGGCGGAGTACGCACGCTCATACAGCATGACCGCCACGGTGTTCCTCTTGTACTCCGTCGAGAGTTGCAGCTTGATGTCAGCGCCCAGCCCCCCGAACTTCGCCGAGCATCCCATTTCGAGGGCGGTCGCCGTGCTGTCGAAAGCCGCTTTGTACCTGAAGTCGATGTCGGTCGAACTCGACTTCTTGTCCTTCACGGACTTCTTGATGGCGGCGTCCACCTTGTTCAGGTCCGGGTACTCCACGGGAGGGATCTGGTCGGCGGTCGGCGCGCTCACGGTGAGGCTGAGTGGCGCGCGCTTGTCCGCCACGATGCCCGCCGGGACGAGTTCCCCTTTGAGCGCATAGGTGCCCTGCACGATCGCCCCGGGCCAGATCGCCCCGCTGTCCCGGAGAGTCACCCTCAACGTCGGCCTGTTGACCAGCAGATAGGTCTGGGCCACCTTGTACCAGTCCTGATCCTTCTCTCTTCTCGGTTCGCCTTCAGCCTGCTTTTTCGGCGCATCCTGCGGTGCAATACTGTCCCAGCTCTTCCACTGCTTCACGTACCAGTTCAGAGTCCTGCTGCCGGTGCTCTGCACATCGGCGGTGTCGGGCTGCGTCTGCACCGGTCCTGAGGACGTGTCCGTGGACGGCTTGAGGAGGAACGAGCCGTCCACCAGGTGGCCGTCCCTGAAGGCCAGGACCGCATGCTGCTGCGGCTTCTCCCGGTACGGCAGGCGCAGGTCCTTGATGGTCGTCGACCTCGACTTCACGTGCAGTGCGTCGACGACCACCCTGCCGTCCGCGTCCCTCTGCACGAGGAGGTACTGGTCGCCGCGTTCGGCCGGGGACCACCGCACCCGCCAGTTCTTCTTGTCGTCCAGCAGCGCACGGGCCGTGTGCTGCCCTGGCTCGGTCGATGCCTCGGTCCGGGTGTCCGTCATCGTTGCTCCTGAAGTCTCGGGCGTCGCTTCCCGCGCACTGACCAGGCAGTCGCAGTCGTGCCCGGAGCGGGGTCGGGCAGCGGACCGGTTCCCCCGGCGGCGGCGCCAGGCACGGGTCCGACGCCCCTGGCGTGCGCCGGCGTCGGTTTCCAGACTTCCGGCGGTCGTCCGTCGTGGCGCCCCGTGGGGTGCACGTGGTGGAGTGGGTTCACCCCGGCGGGGCACGTCCGAGGAGCCGCGGACACCTCCTTGGGGCCTTCGCGGCCACCTGGCAAGGTCGTCGGTCAGAAGGCGTCTCCCTCCTGGCCGACCTCGCGGCAACGCCGAAGAAGCCCAGTGAAGGCCGCATTCGACGGTTCACCGCGTCGGGACCTGTAGCGTCGCGATCATGTCACTGATCGAAAGAGCCACCGACCAGGCGCCGGCGAACCCGGCCGCCACCGACGACATGCTGGCCACTCAGCCGGTCGGCTACTGGAGCGGCCTGGTCCATGCGACCGTCACCCGGTATCTGCGTGACGCGATGGCCAGGATCGACGTCACGCAGCCGCAGTACTGGGTGCTCAACCGCGTTCACGGCGGCCCTGCGGCGCCGAGCCGCGAGGAGGTCGTCGCCCAGCTGACACACCTTGCCGACGGACCGCACGAGATAGCCAGGGTCGTGGATCAGTTGCTCCACCGTGAGTGGCTCAGGATCGATGACGGGCAGCGCCTGCGCCTCACGGATGCCGGAGAGGCCGCCCGAGCGCGGCTCCGTGAGCTGGCGACCGAGGTACGCGCCGTGGTCCACCAAGGCATCAGCGACGAGGAGTACGTGGCCGCCCTCAAGGTACTGCGCAAAATGGTGGCCAACGTCGAGGGCCACGGGGCTCCTGGTAGTCCCTCCTGACGCGAGGGAGCAGCTGTCGGACTGCTGGCCCATCCTCGCCGACCTCGAACGCGGGGACCTGCGGTCTGGAACCCTGGAAGAGCGAACCCTGTGGCAGAAGCCGGCCACCTGACGCGGTCGCGGCTGTCCGCAACCGCGACCGCGGTCACGGGACAACCCGTGCGTCCGCGCGCCGGGCGGGATCAGGGGCGCCCGGCGCCGGGTGGGATCAGGCGCTGGGCGATGAGCTCGTCGCGGACCAGGCCCGCGTAGACGGTGGCACCCCGGGCGGAGGTGTGGGTGTTGTCGCGCTTCTCGTTGGTCAGATAGAGGGCCTTGGAGTCTTCGACGCCGAGGGACTCGACAAGCGCCTTCGTCCGCGCCGTCAGGTCGATCAACGGCACCTCCAGGGACCGCGCGACCGCGCGCATGACCGCCGGGTGGTCGACGCCGAGGCCGTTGACCAGCAGCGCGGTGCCGTTGTCCAGGGTGCCGTCGGCGTTGAACCAGCGCCGCACCACCGGCGTGACCAGCACCGGCCGCCCGCCCCGCTCCCGGGCGCCCGCGACCAGCGTCTCCAGGTTGGCCCGGTAGGTCGGCTCGTCGGTGGTCTTGTCGTTGTGGGCGAGCTGGATCAGCACCAGATCGCCGGGCCGCATCCGCGAGAGCACGGTGTCCCACAGGCGCGGGTCGGCCAGGTAGGTCACCGTGCTCTCGCCGGAGTCGGCGTGGTTGGCCACCGACCACCCCTTGCGCAGGTGGCGCGGCAGTTGCTGGCCCCAGCCCGTGTACGGCTCGCCCGGCTGGTCGCAGACGGTCGAGTCGCCCACGAGGAAGATCTGACGGGCGTGCCGGGCCGGGGTGACCCGGATACCGGCGAGGGCGGGCGCCGCACCCCCGATGACCAGGTCCAGGCCGGGCGTGCCGTCCGCCCCGGTGGGCTCGCCCTCGGGGGTGCGGACGTCCACGGTGAAGCCGCGGGCGGCCCGCTCACCGGCCGGGACCTCCGTCTGCGCCAGCAGCGACCGCCGCGTCTCGCCGGTGATCGCGGTGGCCGACGCGGTCTCACCGCCGAGCACCACCGTCACGTCGTACGTCCCCGGCGGCACGTCGAAGTGGCAGGCGGCGCCCGCGCAGTGCTCGAGGCCGAGGGGCCGGGGCGGCGCCTGAGCGGCCCGGGCCGGCCCGGCGGACAGTACGGTGCTCACCACGACCAGCGCCGACACCGCACCGGCCCGCAGGCGCGCGGAGGCCACGCTCACGTCACGCGCTCCCCGCCGCCGTGTCGGCCACCGGAACGCCGAAGTCCGGGGTGCCGTCCGGCTTCCAGAGGAGTTTCTGCACCCGCGTGTGCCGGTTGGGGTCGTGCAGCGGGTCGCCCTCGATCTCCTTGTACTGGCGGGCGTGGTAGACGAGGACGTCGGTGCGGCCGTCCTCGGCGACGGTGAAGCTGTTATGGCCGGGGCCGTACTGCCCGGTGGTGTCGTTGCTGGTGAAGACGGGCACCGGCGACTTCGACCAGTTGGCCGGGTCCATGAGGTCGGCGTCCGCGTCGACGGTCAGCAGGCCCATGCAGTAGTTGGCGTCGGTGGCGCTGGCCGAGTACGTCATGAACAGCCGGCCGTTGCGGGCGATCACCGAGGCGCCCTCGTTCACCTTGAACCCGACGCACTCCCAGTCGTACTCCGGGGTGGACAGCCGCACCTGAGGGCCGGTCAGGGTCCAGGGGTCGGCCATCCGGGACAGCCAGAGGGCGGTGTTGTTGTCCATGCCGGGTTCGTGCTGGGCCCAGGCCAGGTAGCGGCTGCCCCGGTGGGTGAAGGTGGTGGCGTCCAGGGAGAAGGTCTCCCACGCCGTCTTGATCTGCCCCTTCTCCACCCAGGTCCCGCGGAAGGGGTCGGGGTGGGCGTTCTCCAGGACCCACATGCGGATCGCCCACACGTCGTGGGAGGGCGCGGCGGCGAAGTAGATGTACCACTTGCCGCCGATGCGGTGGATCTCCGGCGCCCAGATGTGGGCGGCCATCTCACCGGTGGGGTGGGCCCGCCAGATGACGGACTCGGCGGCGGTGGACAGGCCGTTCAGCGTGCGGGAGCGCCGCAGGATGATGCGGTCGTACTCGGGGGCGGTCGCGGTGAAGTAGTAGAAGCCGTCGGCGTGCCGGTGGATGTGCGGGTCGGCGCGGTTGCGGACCAGCGGGTTCACGTACGGGTGCGCCTTCGGGCGCCGGGCGGGCGCGGCGGCGTGGGCGGCCCCCGGGGCGGCGACCAGGGCGCCCGCGGCCAGGGCGGCGCCTTTCAGGACGAGTCGGCGGTCGGGAGCGTCGGGCAGGTCGTCGGCGCGGCTCATGCGGGCGGCCTCTCGGTCGAGTGACATGTTCGAGATGACGAACGCCATCTGACATTGCGAACGCCGAAAAGGTAAGGGCGTGATGCGGGGAGGTCAACGGGTCGGACGGTACGGCCGCCCCGCCACCACCCTTCCGACGCCGCCGAGGGGACTCGTTTCCTGGCCGTGACACGGAAGGGACAGGTCCGACGAGGAAGATCGCTCAAGGCGCCGGGAGCGCTGTCCCGGGACGTCGGTGGCACGCGTGCCGGGTGCCCGAACGGGTGAGGGCCCAGCAGGAGGCCCGGCGAAAGTGCCGGGCCGGTGCGGGGTGCGGCCCGGGCTCCCTGAGCCGGCTATGTCGCGCTCGGCGGGGTGGACTGGAAGGGGCGCCGGCGCGCGCGGAGGAAGGGCACCGTGCTGCTGAGCAGGACCAGGAGCAGGACAACGACGCCCGCGGGGGTGAGCTGGACCGTCACCTGCAGCGTGGTGGGCAGCACGGCCACCGCCGCTCCCGCGACGGTCGACCGGTCACGCGCGCCGAGGAGCAGGGCGATCACGAGGACCCCGGCCCACAGGACCCCGGCCCACAGCGGGCCGATGACGTGGAGAAAGCCCAGCCCAAAGAGGTAGTACGTCTCGACGAGCTGCACGCCCGAGCCCAGGACGGCCGCCAGGGCGGTCGTTCCCGTGAGCATGCGGCGTTGTGACGGGGAGGGGCCGAGCAGGTCCCTGGGCGCGGCGAGGACGACGGCCCCGGTGAGCAGCGGCACGGCCAGTCGGATCACCGCGATCGAGGGGGTGCCGTGGAAGCCGGAGGAGGAGAACGCGGCCAGCAGGACGTCGGCCAGGCACAGCACCATCGCCGACACGACCAGTGCACGGGCCGCGGTCCAGCGCCCGGTCCAGACGGCCGCGAGCGCCGCCAGCCAGAGCAGCGGCGTGAGGCCCGTGCCGGCCAGGCTCAGCACGTCCGGGAGCGAGGACGCCGGCAAGGTCCGGACACCGGGGGCGAAGAGCCTCAACAGGCCCGCGACGAAGCTGCCCGTGGCCACGGCGACAGCCAGCGGGGCCGCCTGGGCCAGGACCTGACCCGCCATCCGGTCGGAGCCCAGGCCGGTGCGCCGCCGCAGACCATGGCCGGCGACATCGAGCGCCTCGCGCAGCCGGCCGAGCGGGCCGGCATCCCGCGTGGCCTCGGCGTAGATCGCGGTCAACTCGGCTCCGTGCTCGGCGCGGTAGGCGGCCGGATGCAGGCGCAGCGCCCAGCGCAACGCGAGTGAGCTGTTCTGCCGCGTCATGCCAGGGCCCCCTTCGGGCGGACGGCGTGGGCGCGGCGGGCGGCCAGCCGACGCTCCGCCTCGGCGACGACAGCGCGCAGCCGCTCCGTCTCGGCGGCCAGTACGTCTCGGCCGGCCTCGGCGAGGGCGTAGACCTTGCGCGCCCGACCGTCCACGACCTCCTCGCGCTCGACCCGGATCAGGCCCTGCTGGACCAGCCGGTCCAGCGCGCCGTAGAGAGTACCGGTGCGCATCCGCACACGGCCCTGGGAGATCGCGTCGATCTCCTGGATCAGTCCGTAGCCGTGCCTGGGCTCGTCGGCCAGGGCAGTGAGCAGGAGCAGCGTCGGCTCCTGAAGCGGTCGCTCATTCATGCTGCCTATATATATCAGCAACCGACATATAGCGTCGATCGACTTATGCACGGCTCCGAAGGGGGCAGTCCCCAGCGGCGTTCCCGCCCTGTCCGAAAACGACTCTCGAGCGTGGTCCCGCCCCCCTTCGACGGAGAGTTCAGCGCCTCCGTCCCGTGACGAGGCGACGACCGCGGTGCCGGACCGGGCCCCGGACCGACGGTCTCGCCGTTGCTCGCCCGCCGTGTCCTACCGTCGGACCATGACCAGTACCGCCCCGGGCACCTCCCCGTCCCTCGCCGAGGCCCTCGCCGCCGGGACCCTCGTCCTCGACGGGGGCATGTCCAACCAGTTGGAGGCCGCCGGGCACGACCTGAGCGACGCCCTGTGGTCCGCGCGGCTGCTCGCCGACCGGCCGGAGGCGATCGTCGCGGCCCACCTGGCCTACTACGAGGCCGGCGCGGACGTCGCGATCACCGCGAGCTACCAGGCCACCTTCGACGGGTTCGCCCGCCGGGGCATCGGCCGGGAGCGGGCCGCCGGGCTCATGACCCTGAGCGTGGAGCTGGCCCGCGAGGCGGCCCGGCGGACCCGGACCGCCCGCCCGCTGTGGGTGGCGGCGTCGGCGGGCCCGTACGGGGCGATGCTCGCGGACGGCTCCGAGTACCGGGGCCGGTACGGGCTCACCGTCGCCGAGCTGGAGCGCTTCCACCGGCCCCGCCTGGAGGTCCTGGCCGCCGCCCGCCCCGACGTCCTCGCCCTGGAGACGGTCCCCGACACCGACGAGGCGGCGGCGCTGCTGCGCGCCGTGCGCGGGCTGGGTGTGCCGGCCTGGCTGTCGTACACCGTCGCGGGCGGCCGCACCCGTGCCGGACAGCCGCTGGAGGAGGCGTTCGCCCTGGCCGCCGAGGCGGACGAGGTGATCGCGGTCGGCGTCAACTGCTGCACGCCCGAGGAGGTGCCCCGCGCCGTCCGGACCGCCGCCCGGGTCACCGGCAAGCCCGTCG
This sequence comes from Streptomyces harenosi, assembly GCF_011008945.1. Lineage (GTDB taxonomy): Bacteria > Actinomycetota > Actinomycetes > Streptomycetales > Streptomycetaceae > Streptomyces > Streptomyces harenosi. The sequence goes on along the minus strand of NZ_WYCT01000081.1, from coordinate 14,118 downwards.
TCGCCTACCCCAACAGCGGGGAGTCCTGGGACGCCGGGGCCCGCGCCTGGACGGGCGGCTCCACCTTCACCGCCGGCCGGGTGCGGGCGTGGCGGGCGGCCGGGGCGCGGCTGATCGGGGGGTGCTGCCGGGTGGGGCCGGAGACGATCGGGCAGGTCGCGCAGGCCGTGAAAGAACCCGCCTGACCGCGCGCCCCGCCCCGGCGGTGGAGACCGGCCTCCACGTGGCCGGCACCGCGACGCCGGGGCCACGGGACACGGGCCGGCAGTCGCATGATCATCGGCGGCCGGAACCGCCTGAGTACGCGTACTCAGATCGCCCGAGTCGTCCACCCCTGCTCGCCGCGGGCCGCTCACGGCCACACTGGGCCGCCTTGTCCCCCCTGACGAAGAGGTGCCGATGAGCCGTCCCCTCAGCCTGCGTTCCGCCACCACCGGCGATCTGCCCTGGATCCATGAACTGCGCCACCGCGTCTACGCGGAGGAGCTGGGCCAGCACGCGCCCAACGCCGAGGCGCGGCTGGTCGACGGGCTGGACGGCGACAACGTGTACCTGGTCGCGGCGCGCAGTGCGGACCGTCTCGGGTTCGTGAGCGTGACGCCGCCGTGGGTGGGCCGCTACGGGCTGGACAAGTACCTGACCCGGGCGGAGCTTCCCCTCCTCGACGACCCCGGCGTCTTCGAGGTGCGGCTGCTCACCGTCGAGCCCGGGGCACGCAACGGCGTGGCGGGCGCGCTGTTGATGTACGCGGCGCTGCGCTGGATCGCGTCCCGGGGAGGGCGGCGGGTGGTGGCGATGGGCCGCGCCGACCTGATCGGCATGTACCGGGCGGCGGGGCTGCGTCCGGTCGGCCGGACCGTCCGCAGCGGAGCGGTCGACTTCGAGGTGCTCACCGCGGAGGTGGCGGAGCTGACCCGGGGCGCGGCGGAGCGGCACGCGGCGACCGTGGCCCGGCTGGCGGACACCGTGGAGTGGCGGCTGGACGCGCCGTTCGCGCCCCGGCCGGACGGCTGCGAGCACGGTGGGGCCTCGTTCACCGCGATCGGCGCGGACTTCCGCACCCTGGAACGGCGTCACGAGGTGGTCGGGGCCGACGTGCTCGACGCCTGGTTCCCGCCGGCCCCCGGGGCGCGGGCGGTGCTCGCCGAGGACGCCGGGTGGGTCGCCCGCACCTCTCCGCCGACCGGCGCGGAGGGCCTGCTCGCGGAGCTCGCGGCGGTCCGCGGCCTGCCCCCGCGGGCGCTCGCGGTCGGCGCCGGCTCCTCCGATCTGATCTTCCGCGCCTTCGGCCGGTGGCTGACGCCGGCGAGCCGGGTGCTGCTGATGGACCCCGGGTACGGCGAGTACGCCCATGTCACGGAGCGGGTGATCGGCTGCCGCGTGGACCGGTTCCGGCTGCGGCGCGAGGAGGGCTGGCGCATCGATCCGGCCAGGTTGTCGGCGGTCGTCGCCGACGGGGCGTACGACCTCGTGGTCGTGGTCAACCCGAACAACCCGACCGGCCGCCACGCACCCGCCGCCGAGCTGCGCGCGGTGATCGGCGCCGCCCCGGCCCGGACCCGCTGGTGGATCGACGAGGCCTACCTCGGCTACGTCGATCCCGCCGAGTCGCTCGCCCCGTTCGCCGCGCGGGACCCGCGCGCGGTGGTCTGCACCTCGATGTCGAAGACGTACGCCCTCTCCGGCGTGCGAGCCGCGTACCTGGTGGCCGAGCCGGCCACGGCGGCGGAGCTGCGCCGGTGGACGCCGCCGTGGGCGGTCGGGCTGCCGGCCCAGCTCGCGGCGGTGGCGGCACTGCGCGACCCGGCGTACTACGCCGGCGTGCTGCGGCGCACGCACGAGCTGCGCCGCCGGCTCGCCGCCGGCCTGGCCGCGGTGGACCCGTCGGTCACGGTCGAGGAGTCGGTGGCCAACTTCGTGACGCTCACGCTGCCGCCGGGCGGGCCGAGCGCCGCGTCCTTGACCGCTCAGTGCCGGCGCCACGGGGTGTACCTGCGGGACCTGTCGCCGCTGTCGCCGTCGTATGAGGGCCGGACCGTGCGCGTCGCGGTCCGTGACACCGCCGAGAACGCGCGCATCGTGGACGCCTGCCGGGCCGCCCTCGGTGAACTGCGCGCGGGCTCCCTCGCCCTGTCGGGCGCCGGGGCGGCACGGTGAGCCCGGTGGCCGCGCTGGCGCCGTGGCTGGGCGGCGCGCTGCTGGTGAGCGGTGTGGCGGTGGGGGTGTCGCGGCGGCGGGAGCTGGTGGTCCGGTGGTGCGCGTGGGCGGTGGGCGTGCCGGTGGTGACCGCCGCGTTCTGGTGGGGGCGGCCCGGGATCGCCCTGCTCGCCGCGGTCGCCGCGGTGGTCGCGGTGCTGGAGTTCGGCGCGCTGACCCGGCTGCCCCGCGCCGACCGGGCGGTGCTCGCCGCCGCCGTGACCGGGCTGGTCGTCACCGCCGCGGCGGCGCCGGAGCAGGTCTGGCGGGTGGGTGCCGTCGGGGCCCTCGCCGTGGTGGCCGTACCGCTGGTGGCCGGTGACGCCGAAGACGGCCTGCGACGGCTCGGCACCGCTCTGCTCGGCCTGGTCTGGCTGGGCGTGCTGGCCGCGTTGGCACCGCTGGGCACGCTCGGCCTGGCGCTCTTCGCCGCGGTGTCGATCGCCGACGTGGTGGCGTACTTCGCCGGCCGGCGGCTGGGCGGGCCCCGGCTGTCGCCGCTGTCCCCGGCCAAACGGTGGAGCGGGACGCTGTGCGGCGCGGCGGCGGGCCTCGCCGTGCTCGCGCTGGTCTCGGCGTGGAGCTGGCCCGCGGCGGTCGCGGTGGCGGTGGGCGGGCCGGCGGGCGACCTGGCGGAGTCCCTCGTCAAGCGCGGCGCCGGAGCCAAGGACTCGGGCCGGTGGCTGGCGGGGGCCGGAGGGCTGCTGGACCGGATCGACTCACTGGTGGGGGCACTGGCCGTGGTGGTCGTACTGGGGTGAGGGGACCGGCGGCCCGGGACAAGGCCATGAGCGGACCGGCCGCGGTGACCTGACCAAGTCCTCCTAGAATGGGGCGGCTTCCTCCCCTCCGCGCGTACGAAGGACACACCCCCGATGGCTCCGGCGCCCTACCGCCTCGTCTGGCTGGCCCTGTGGGCGCAGGCGCCGCCCGAGCGGAGCGCGGCCCTGGCCGAGCACGTCCGCACGGCCCTCGCGCCCCACGGCGAGGTGGTCGTGCACGCACGAGGGCCGTACCACCGCACACCGCAGTTGCTGCACTTCGAGGTCGATCTGACGCCCCGTGACTCCGCACCGGCCTGTCTGCGCGCCCTCGGTTTCCGCCAGGACGACTTCGGCTGGACGGACTGGGAGCGGGCCACCCGGGGCGGGGTGTTCCTCCACCCCGCCGTGTGCCACGCCGAGGCCGGCGCGCTGGAGGCGGCCGCCGCTCCCCGGTTCGGCACCGGGGACGTGGTCCGGGTCCGCGACTGCGCCGAGGCCCGGGAACTGGGCCTGGCGGGGGCCGAGGTGGTCGTCGGCCACCCGGACTACGACCCGGACACCGCCCCCGCCCTCAGGACCTGGCGCTACTCGCTGCACGTCGAGGGACAGGACGAGGTGGAGTGCCTCGGCGAGAGCGCCCTGGAGCCCACCGGCCGCCGGGTACGGCTCTACGGGGCGCGCGCCGGCATCGTCGTGACCGCCGGCGGGGCCGCTGCCCAGCCGTCCGCCGGGCCGGAAGGGGCTCACTGACTCATGCGTCCTGTTCCGGGTCGTCCAGCACGCCGAGGACGTTCTTCAGCAGGGCACGCTTGTGTGATGCGAGGGCCTCGAAGGCCTGCGCGTTGCGCGCTATCAGCTCACGTTGCAGGGCCGTCTCGGCCGCGTGCCAGTCGCTCAGCAGGCCCGACGACCGTTTGCACCGCACGTCGGCCCGTGCCGTCTCCTTCTCCTGTTCGGTGATGACGGGGCTGTCGAGGTCCCATCGTGGATCGCCGATCGCCGCCGACGGATGCGCGTAGGGATGGCCGGCCCGGTCCATGCAGGTTCTCCAGCGCTTCCGTGCTCGGGTGACGGCGGGGAGGTTCTCGGTCTTCACCAGCGTTTCGGCGCTCTGGTCGGCGAACCAGGCGAGGTCCGCCGCCGGCACACCGCGGGCGAGCAGGGAATCGGCGTGACGGTAGCACCCGGGTTTCCGTTCCGTCCCGTACAGCGCCGCCTCCTCCTGCGCGCTCAGGGCGTCGCCCCACCCGGAAGTGCCGCCGCCGTCCCGGGTGCTCTGCCCTCCGTCCGGCAAGTGATAGCCGAACAGGGCTGCCGCGCGGCCGTCCGCGACCCCGTACCGGCGGCTGTTGTCATAGGAGTTGGGGGGCTCGGGTCCGAGGTCCGGGAATTCGAGACTGACGTCGCGGCCTTCGAGGCAGCGCTCGGTCAGCACCCGGCGAGCCCGGTCGCGCAGCCACGTCTCGCGTGCGGTCCACTTGTACGTGTCGAAGGGCAGCACCAGCTCCGAGGCGGGAGAGAAGCCCTCCGGGAGGGACGGGCGGGCAGCGCCGCGCTCCGATCGCCGGCCCGGGTCGGAGCAGGAGGCGAGTCCGGCGAGCAAGGCCGCGACAAGAGAAACGAGTACAGCGATGTGCTTACGATCCATGACGCATTCCCAGCTTCCCGGCGACGGGTCCGGGGGCCGCTCGGGGAGCGGCTCCCGGACCCGCCGAAACAGCGAGCCGTCAGCGGCAGCGGGCGAATTCGGCGGACGAGGCGCGGTTGTCCCCGACATTGTTGTTCGCGAGGTACCCGTCATCGGCACCGTCGGCAAAGCCGGACGGGTCCCCTGTGTAGCCGGGGTTCTGGTACAGGCACACCGTCCTCCCGGTCCGGTTCTTCACCGAGCTGGTCTCGTCGTTCATGTCGTCGTCGGTGAGCCATCCGTTCCCGTCCCTCCAGTGGTTCCCCCGGAAGTCGTCGTCACTGTGCGTGATGTCACGCCAGTGGTTGGTGTTCCCCTGGTTGAAGTCGTTGTTCTCGAAGAGGCAGAAGTTGGGCGCCGCGCAGCTTCCGGCGAGGATGCGCGCGGCGTCGGCCTGCGCGGTGGAGGTGAGACCCAACGGCAGCAACAGTGCCGCCGCGGCGGGTACGAGAAGTCGAGCCCTGACACGCATGGAATTCGTCCTTTCGGTTCGGCTGGTCCTGCACTCCCGGAGGGGCGGTGCGCTTTCCGGGATTCACCCTGGAATTCGCCGGTGCCTCCGCGAAATCGGTCGGCGAAATGGAGCTGTCATGCAGTCCGGCTCCGCCGTCATCCGTACGGAAGACCGGTCGCCTCCCCCATGTTGACCCGCCGGGCCGTCCCGTCTGTTTGCCCTGCCTTGCCTGGGGTATGGCCGACCTAGGGACCACGGACCCCAGGAAGGGCATCGGACTCCATGAGGGAAAAAGGGGAGTTAGGGGAGTTCCTGCGCTCCCGCCGAGCGCGGATCCGGCCCGAGGAGGTCGGTTTCGCCTCCGGGTCGGGACAGCGCCGGGTGCCTGGTCTGCGCCGGGAGGAGCTGGCGCATCTGGCGGGGGTGAGCGTCGACTACTACATGCGACTCGAGCAGGGCCGCAACCACAGCGCCTCCGACGCCGTACTCGGAGCCGTGGCGGACGCGCTCCGGCTCGACCAGGACGAACGGGACCATCTCTTCCGGCTCGCCCGCCCGCACAGCGTGGCCGGCACGGCCGCGGACGGCGAGGGGACGCGCCCGGCGATCCAGCAGCTACTGGACTGGATCAGCGCCCCGGCGCTCGTCATGGGACGCCGGATGGACGTCCTGGCGTGGAACCGGCCGGTGTGCGGGCTCATCACCGACTTCGGGCGGCTGCCCGCGCGTCGGCGCAATCTGCCGCGGCTCCATCTGCTCGACCCGGCGATCGGCGGACGCTATCCCGATCGCGACATGATCGCCCGCGAGATCGTGGGGCAGTTGCGGATCGCGGCCGGGATCGTCCCCGACGATCCCGCGTTGTGGGAGCTGGTCGACGAACTGAAGGCCGGGAGCGCGGAGTTCCGGCACCACTGGTCCCAGCACACGGTGCGCACCAAGGCGTACGGACACAAGCGCATCGACCATCCGGAACTCGGCTCGCTCACCCTGTCGTACGAGATCACCCGCTTCCCTCAGGACGCGGAGCTGAGTCTGCTCGTCTACACGGCGGCGCCGGGGACGCCGGAAGAGAAGGCGCTGCACAGTCTGGCGAGGTGAGGGCGGCCCGGTGCGGCGACGGCACCGGGCGCGAGCGCCCCCGGCGCTCTCAGGTGGCGGCCGGTGCGTTCGCGGCCGTCGCCGGGACCAGGCGCTCCTCCAGCGCCAGGCGGTACGACGCCAGCCGGCCCGTCCGTCCGATGGTCAGCGCGCCGACCAGCCGGCCCGCGCGGTGGTAGCTGATCTCCAGCCGGCGGCCCGCCAGGTCGTGTTCCACGACGCGGGTCTCGTCGGCGGCGGCGGGCAGGCCCACCGAGCGGATCCTGGCGCCGTGCAGGTCCGACCAGAAGGACGGCACGGCCGCGAACGGCCCGGGTGCCCGGGCCGGGTCCCGCCCGGCCAGGAGGGTGGCGGCGGCCGCCGTACCCTGCTCGACGGCGTTGGTCCAGTGCCCGAGCGCCAGGCGTTCGCCGCCGGCCAGCGGCTGCGGCACGCGCGCGACGTCACCGGCCGCCACCACGTCGGGCACGACCGAACCGTCGGTGCGCAGGACGCGCAGACGGGGGTCGCAGTGGACGCCGCCGTCGTGGGCGAGGCCGGAGCCGGCCAGCCACCCCGTCGACGGCACCCCGCCCAGCGCCAGGACCACCGTGCCGGCCCGGACGGTGGCGCCGTCGGAGAGACGGACGCCGGCCAGCCGGCCGTCGGTCCGGGTCAGGAAGTCCTCGACGGTGGTGCCGGTCCTGACCTCGATGCCCGCCTCGCGGTGGAGCGCGGCGACGTAGGCGCCCGCCGTGGTGCCGACGGCGTGCGCGAGGGGCTGGGCCGCGGCTTCGACGAGCGTGACGTCCAGCCCGCGTTCCCGGGCGGCGGCGGCGATCTCGCCGCCGAGGAATCCGGCGCCGACGACGACGAGCCGCCCTCCCGCGGCCAGCGCGGCCCGCAGGGCGAGCGCGTCGTCCCAGCTCCTCAGGGTGAAGACGCCGGGCGGTGGCGGGGGCTCGGCGGCCGGCCGGCCGCGGGCGGCCGCCCCGGTGGCGATGACCAGCCCGTCGTACGGCAGTCGCGTGCCGTCCGCGAGGGTGAGCGTCCTTTCCACCGGGTCCAGGCGGACCGCCGCCTGCCCGAGCCGCCAGCGGGCGTCCAGCTCGTGCGGCACGGGCAGTGCGACGCCGGGCGGCCGGCCGGGAGCGGTCAGTACCCGCTTCGACAGCGGGGGCCGGTCGTAGGGCGGGTGCGGTTCGTCGCCCACGAGGGTCAGGGCGCCGGTGAAGCCCCGCTCGCGCAGGGTCCGGGCCGCTCGCAGGCCGGCGAGCGAGGCGCCCACGACGATCAGCTCGCGGCGGTCGGCGGTTCTCATGACGCGGCCGGCGAGACGGTGACGGCGCGGACCGGGCAGACGGCCGCGGCCTTGCGGGCCTGGCCGAGCAGCGCGTCGTCCGGCGCGGCCTCGTACAGGAGGCGGTCCTCGTCGTCGAAGGAGAAGATCTCCGGCGCCGCGAAGACGCACTGTCCGTGACTCTCGCAGAGGTTCATGTCCACGGTGATCTGCATGGTCGCTCCATGGCGGTGGTGGTGGCCGGTGCGTGCGGTACGGGCGTCAGCCGGCCGGGGGGTTGAAGCGCGAGTAGGCGGGGCTGGTCCACCGCAGCGGCGAGGCGGCGGTGATCTCCCGTACGGCTTCGACGGAGAACTCGACCAGGCGTTGCGCGCCGGGCACCTCGGCGATCTCCTCGGCGTCCCACACGATGCGTGCGGTGCCGGACAGGTGCAGGGTGGTGCCCGTGCGCCAGTCCGGGACCAGGATGCCCGCCGACGCGTTGAGCAGCAGGTTGCCCAGGGTCAGGAACATGGCGTTGCCGGCGTAGTCGGGCCAGCGCAGCAGGGTGGGCGAGAGCACCTGGACGAAGCCGGGGTTGCCGCCGCGGTGGGAAGCGTCCGCGTCACCGCGGTCGGAGGCGGTGGCGACGAAGAACGTGTCGGCCGTGCGCACCGCCCGCTGCTGGGCCGGACCGAGTTCGGTGCCGTCGGTGACGGTGCGCTCCGCCGTCCCGCCCTCGTCCGGCCCGGCCCGGCGGTGCTCCCGCTTCTGGAGGTACTTGGGGCAGTTGGCGATGACCTGGTCGACGTCGACGCGCAGTCCGCCGCCCTCCCGGCGGGCCCGGCCGTTGATGCGCATCCGGCGCCGGGTGGCGGGCTCGATGGCGATCATCCCGACCCGGACGGCCGCTCCAGCGGTCAGGACCTCGGCCAGCGGGTCCTCCGGCAGGGGCAGGGCGTCGATCACGACGGTGCGGGGGTCGGGCAGCCGCAGGAAGCCGGGCTCGCCGGTCAGTTGCGTGGCCCAGAGGCGGCCGTCGCGGTCGGCACCGCCCAGCACGATGAGCGGCTGCTCGGCGAGGAAGTCCTGCGCGACGGGCGGGATGCTCTCGCCGATGCCGCCGAGGGAGAAAGCGGCCTGTCCGGCGAGGCCGGCGCGTTCCTGCACCGCCGTCTCACCGCTGTGGTACGTGGCCACGGCATGTCCTTTCCGAGTGTGCCGGCGTGCGATCGTCCGCTGGTCCGCCGGGGTGCCGGGCCGGGGGCGGCACCCCGGCGGACCGGGGGGTTCCTAGAAGAAGCCGCAGGTGGGGGCGCCGGTGGTCGGCGCGTCGGCGGGGTCGGCGCCCGTGGGGGCGTAGATCTCCAGGCGGATGCCGTCCGGATCGGTGAAGAAGATGCCGCCGGAGGTGCCGTGCTCGCCGTGGGGGACGACACCGTCGTAGGCGAACCCGGCGCCCAGGCCCCGCAGGACGTCCTCGGCGGCCTTGACCTCCTCGATGGTCTCCACCTGGAACGACAGGTGGTGCAGGCCCGGCCGGTCGGTGGCGAACGAGCCCGCGCTCTGCTGCCACAGCGCCACGAGCATCCGGTCGTCCCGGCCGAGGAACGCCCAGCGGCGGCCGTCCTCCTTGCCCTCCGCCATCACGTCGAAGCCGAAGACGGCGCGGTAGAAGGCCAGGGAACGCTCCAGGTCGGTGACGTTCACTCCCACGTGACCGGTCTGCAGGGTCTTGGTGCCAGCCATGTCCATCACATGCCTTCACTCATCGTCACGAGCCCGTCTCGTAACCGGTGAAATTGACTTCAGAGGTTAGAAGACAGACGCGTCAACCGGTCATCAACGGGTGACTGGTTACAGTGGTCGGGTACGCCCCCCGCCACCGTGAAGAAAGGACGCCGCTCCGTGCCGCCTGCTCCGGGGGCCGACCCCCGCCCCTTGACCGACGAGCCGCTCGGCATCGATCTGCTCAACACCCGCTGGATCGACGCCTCCGGCCGTCATGACCTGCTCGACTCGGTCGACGGGCTGGCGATCTGGCTCGCCGGTCCCCTGGTGAGCCGGGCCCTGGGCGGCGCAACGGTCCCGGTGGACCACGACACGCTGGAGCGGCTGCTCCAGGCGCGCACCGCCCTGGACAAGGCGATCGCGAACCCGCGGCACCCGGACGCCGACGCCGTCGAGGCCGTCAACGCCGTACTCGCGCACGGCCGGAGGGGACACCTGCTGGGCCCCGACGGGCCGGACACCTTCGTCGAGGTGGAGGCCCCCTCCTGGCTGCCCGCCTGGCGGGCGGCCGAGGACTACCTGCGGCTGCTCGCGGAGCGGCCCGAGCGCATCCGGCCGTGCGGCAACCCCGAGTGCATCCTGCACTTCTACGACGTGTCCAAGAACGGCACGCGCCGCTGGTGCTCGATGGCCGGCTGCGGGAACCGGGCGAAGGCGCAACGCCACTACGCGCGCCAGAAGAAGGCGTGACCGCCGAGCCCGCGCCGGGCGCGGCGGACCCGGCCCCGGCCCGAGGCGGTACCGGCCGGGGCCGCCGCGCACCCCAGGACCCCGGCCCCGCGCCCCGGCATCCGCGCGGCTCCCACCCGTAACACACCGACGACCGGCCCGTACGGGTGCCCCGATCGCACCCGGTCCGGCCGGTGCGCCGCCCTGCCCGGCGGCCGGTGAACGCGCCGCGGACGAAGGCGACGAAAGGGGCTGCCGTCCCGGCACGTCCCCCCGGCCCCGAGGGCCGGCCTCCTGGCGGCCCCGGGGACGGGCACGCTCCCGGGGCCGCGCACACACCCCTCCCCCCGGCACCGGTGAGGCGCCAGGTGTTTCCTCTGGCGGGTGATGTCCGCCCGCGGAATACCCCCCTGGGTATAGCTGTTAGGGTGAGTGTCAGATACCCCCCGGGGTACATCGCTGGAGAGGAGTCGGGAGTCGTGTTCTTCGTCGACACCCTGGAATTCGAGGGCCTGGGCAACCGGAGCTATCTGGCCGGCGGGCCCGGTGCCGCGGTGGCCGTCGACCCGCCGCGCGACATCGACCAGGTCATGGCCGCCGCGGCCCGCCGCGGGGTGCGCATCGCCTTCGTGGCCGAGACCCATGTGCACAACGACTACGTCACCGGCGGCCTGGAGCTGGCCCGCGTCACCGGCGCCCGGTACCTGGTGCCGGCCGGGGCGCGCGTGTCGTTCCCCCGCACCCCCGTCGCCGACGGCGACACGGTGACGGTGGACGAGGGCCTGGTGCTGCGCGCCATCGCCACTCCCGGGCACACCCCGCACCACACCTCCTACGCCCTGACCGAGGACGGCCGCGCGGTGGCGGCGTTCACCGGCGGCTCGCTGCTGATCGGCACCGTCGGCCGTCCGGACCTGGTCGAACCGAGGCTGACCGAGCGGCTGGCCCGCGCCCAGCACGCCTCCGCCCACCGCCTGGCCGACGAGCTGGACGACGAGGTGCCGGTGCTGCCCACCCACGGCTTCGGCAGCTTCTGTTCCTCGTCCCAGGCCGAGGGGGAGGCGACGACGATCGGCGAGGAGCGCCGGACCAACGACGCGCTGACCCTGGACGCGGACACCTTCGTCGCCCGGCTGCTCGCCGGGCTCGACGACGTGCCCGCGTACTACGCGCACATGGGTCCGGCCAACGCCGCGGGCCCCGCGCCGGTCGACCTGACCCCGCCGAGGCGCGCGGACGCCGAGGAGATCGCCTCCCGGCTGGCCGCGGGCGAGTGGGTGGTGGACCTGCGCAGCCGCACGGCCTTCGCCGAGGGGCACGTGGCCGGGTCGTTCAACTTCGAGGGCGAGGGCAAGCTCGCCACCTATCTGGCCTGGCTGCTGCCCTGGGGCAAGCCCGTCACCCTGCTCGCCGAGACGCCCGGGCAGATCGCCGCCGCGCAGCGGGAACTGGCGCGGGTGGGCATCGACCGCCCGGCCGCCGCCGCCACCGGCGACCCGGCCGCCTGGGTCCGTGAGGGGGAAGAACCGGCCTCCTTCCCGCGTGCCCGCTTCGCCGACCTCGCCGCTGTGCGCGGGCGGGGCGAGCCGGTGGTGGTGCTGGACGTGCGCCGGGACGCCGAGCGTGCGGGCGGTTACCTCGACGGCTCGGTCCACATCCCGATCCACGAGCTGCACGGCCGCATCGGCGAGGTGCCGGACGGGACGGTGTGGGTGCACTGCGCCGGCGGGATGCGCGCCGCGATCGCGGCCTCCCTGCTGGACGCGGCCGGGCGCGACGTGGTCGCCGTCGACGACGGCTTCGACGCGGCCACCGCGGCGGGGCTGGTCCTCACCCGCCCCGCCGGCACCGACTGACACGCCCTTGCGCACCATCCGTACGAAAGTGATCGACCGATGTTCTCGCTCCTCCGCCGCGGCCCCGGCCGCCTCACCCCCCGCCAGGCCCATCAGCGGACCAGCGACGGCACCGCCGTCCTGCTGGACGTCCGCGAGACACCGGAGTGGCGCGCCGGGCACGCGCCGGGCGCGCTGCACCTGCCCCTCTCCCGCCTGGCGGCCGGCGCGTCGCTCCCCGCGGAGGCGGAGGGCAGGCCGGTGGTCGCGATCTGCCGCTCCGGTCACCGCTCCCGGCAGGCGGCCAGGCTGCTGTCCGGACGCGGCGTCCAGGCCATGGACGTCACCGGCGGCATGACCGCTTGGGCACGTGCGGGCCTGCCGGTCACCGGGCAGGGCGGCAGCGGCGGTGTCCAGGCGTGAGTGCGCTGGTCCTGGCCCTGATCGCGGGGGCCGTGGTCGGAGTCGCGCTCGGCGCGCTGGGCGGGGGCGGCAGCGTCCTGGCGGTCCCCGCACTGATCTACCTGCTCGGCTTCACCCCGGCCGCCGCCACCACCGCCAGCCTGATCATCGTCACCGCCACCTCGCTCACCGCCCTGTACGCCCACGCCCGCACCGGCGACGTCCGCTGGAGAGCCGGTGCCCTGTTCGCCGCGGCGGGACTCCTGCCCGCCGCCGCGGCCGGAGCCGCGGCCTCCCGCCTGCCCCGGCCCGCGCTGACCGCCGCCTTCGCGGTCGTCGCCGCGCTGGCCGCCGTCAGCATGCTCCGCCCCGGCCGCGCCGGCACCGGTCCGGCGGCCGGCGGGGCAGGGCCCGCCAAGGCAGCCGGAACCGGTGCCGGACTGGGCGCGCTGACCGGTCTGCTCGGCGTCGGCGGAGGCTTCCTCGCCGTCCCGGCCCTGGTCACCGTGATGGCGTTCGAGATGCGGGCCGCCGTCGGCACCAGCCTGCTGGTCATCTCGGCGAACTCGCTGGCCTCCCTGGCCACCCGGGGCGCCACCACCGCGGGCGTCGACTGGGCGGTGATCGGCCCCTTCACCGGGGCGGCGATCCTCGGCGCGTGGGACGGCAAACGCCTGGCCGCCAAGGTGACCGGCACCCTGTTGCAGCGCACCTTCGCCGTCGTGCTGCTGGCCGTGGCGGCGTTCATGCTCGTCGACGCCCTCACCTGACGAGCGGGGCGGGCGGCCGGGCGGTGCGGACCGCGGGTCAGGCCAGGGAGAGGAACAGCTTCTCCAGCCGGGCGCGCATCTGCTCCCGGTCGCCGGACGCGGCCATGTCCGCGTCGGTCAGGCAGTGTTGCAGTCCGGTCGCGATGATCGCGAAACCCGCCTTGTCCAGCGCCCGGGACGCCGCCGCGAGCTGCGTGACCACGTCCTCGCAGTCCCGCCCCTCCTCGATCATCTTGATCACACCGGCGATCTGGCCCTGCGCCCGGCGCAGCCGGTTGACCACCGTCTTCAGTTCCTCAGCCGCCATCGCCAGTTCCACGACCCACACTCCTTCGAGATACCCCCGCGGGTATCGTACCGAAGGGGTAACCTCGACCGAGCAAAGGAAAATCCCCGTGGTTCCCACCCCCGCCCTCACCGCCGACCAGGTCAGCGCCCGCCTGCACGAGCTGACCGTCATCGACGTACGCACCCCGGGCGAGTACGCCTTGGGCCATCTGCCCGGCGCCCACAACATCCCCCTCGATCACCTCGACGCCGCGCTGCCGGCCCTGAGGACCGCCGCGGACCGCGGCGAGCTCCTCGTCGTGTGCGCCTCCGGCACCCGCTCCGCGACCGCCTGCCGGCGCCTGGCCGACCAGGGCGTCACCGCGGCCACCCTCACCGGCGGCACCACCGCCTGGACGCGGCTCGGCCACGACATCCACCGGCCCGCCGGCACCCGGGCCCCCTGGGCCATGGACCGCCAGGTCCGCCTCGCCGCCGGTTCCCTGGTCCTGACCGGCCTCATCGCCGGACGGCGCCGGAGCGCGGCCCGCTGGCTCTCCGCAGGCGTCGCCGGCGGCCTGGTCTTCTCGGCCCTCACCAACACCTGCGGCATGGCCAGCATTCTGGCCCGGCTCCCCTACAACCGGCCCAGGACCGCCGACCTGGACGCCACCCTGGCCGCCCTGACCGGCTGACACCCCGGCCGCCGGGCCCACCACGGCCGGCGGACGCGGGAACTCGGCGCGGCGATCGGGGCGGCGGCCACCCCTCACCGGTCACCCACGAGCAACGGCTCAGGGTCCACCGCTGCCCCGAGGCCGCCCGGGGCCGCGGGCGTCGCCGGCCCCGCTCCCCCGCCGGTCCTCCGCGAACTCGCACCACACGATCTTCCCGGGGTCCCGCTCCCCCACCCCCCACTTGTCC
>NZ_WYCT01000817.1 GCF_011008945.1 Streptomyces harenosi | reverse complement strand
TCCCTAGGCGCCGCAATGGCGCCGTTGGTGTGGCTTGCATGCCTGTTTAGGCCAGCCGCCCGCTCTGTACCACCGCCCGCCGGTGGCAACACGACGCTTGGAGCATTTTCATGTCGCATGATGATTTTCGTGGTCCACGCGGTGGACCGCTGCTGCCTTCGCGGCGGCGATTTGTCCAAGGCTTGGCCTTGGGAGGCGCAGTCGCAGGATTAGGTTTCTGGCCCAAAGCCAGTTGGGCGCTCAAGGGGCCGGGACAACCCAACGTACTATCGGGCACTGAGTTTGACCTGACCATTGGCGAGACGCCGATGAACTTCACCGGCAAGACCCGCACCGCGATCACGGTCAACGGGTCCGTTCCGGCGCCGTTGCTGCGGTGGCGGGAAGGCACCACGGTCAACTTGCGCGTCTCTAATGCATTGCCCGCTAACTCCATCCATGGCGCGGACACCTCCATCCATTGGCAC
>NZ_WYCT01000816.1 GCF_011008945.1 Streptomyces harenosi | reverse complement strand
CATCCGCGATCCAGGCGAGGCCCACCGCGCAGGCACTGTCGCGCCGCTCGTTGGCCGTCTCGAAGTCGAGGGCCAGGACCGTCATCGCGGATCGACCATGCAGGGGAACGTTCTCGGGGTGTTCCCGAGCGGTCTAAGCCCAGGCGACTCGCGCTTCAACCCTGCGCCACCATCCCGAGCCAATCGTCCTCCGACACGACCCGGACGCCGTGCTTCTCGGCGTCCTTGAGCTTCGAGCCGGCCCCGGGGCCCGCGACCACGAGGTCGGTCTTGGCCGAAACCGATCCGGAGACCTTAGCGCCGAGCCGCTCGGCCACCGCCTTGGCTTCGTTGCGGGTCATCTTCTCCAGTGTGCCGGTGAATACCACGGTCTGGCCGGCGAAGGCCGAGGCGGCGGCTGGTCGCTCCATCGGCTCGACCGTCACCTGTTCGAGCAAGGCGTTGACCGCGTCGGCATTGTGCGGCTC
>NZ_WYCT01000815.1 GCF_011008945.1 Streptomyces harenosi | reverse complement strand
CCGCTACACTCGCCCATGATTCAATGCGGCTCTGGCCCCCACCGGATCCGCTGGCAGCCTTAAAGCTACCTAATCAATATCGGAGTGCCGGATGGCCAACGATGGGGTACACGATCCAGTCAACACCGGACGTCGGCGTTTTCTTTCTGCCACCACAGCCGTGGTGGGCGCCGTCGGCGTCGGATTCACCGCTGTTCCTTTCATCAAATCCTGGAACCCCAGTGCCCGTGCCAAGCTTGCCGGCGCACCGGTGGTGGCCGACATCAGCGCCCTGCAGGAAGGCCAACGCCTGATCGTGGAATGGCGTGGCCAGCCGATCTGGATCGTCAAGCGGTCCAAGGCGATCCTCGATGCACTGCACGGGCTCGATGGCCGCCTCAAGGACCCCGAGTCCGGCGAGAAGGACCAGCAGCCGGACTACGTGCTGAAGCAGAACCCCGAGCTGCGCTCGATCAAGCCGGACATTTC
>NZ_WYCT01000814.1 GCF_011008945.1 Streptomyces harenosi | reverse complement strand
GACAGGGGCGCGGCGGGCGGTGCTCACTCCTCGGCCGGGGCGCGCTCGACCGCCGTCCGCTGGTCGATCTCCCGCCAGAACCCGGCCCGGATCGCGTACCGGTCGCGTTCGTCGATCTGGTCGTCCTTGTGGGCGAGCAGCCCGAAGCGGGCGGCGTAGCGCAGCAGCTCGCCGTCGATGCGGTGCGGGATGCGCGGGTACATGCCCGAGAGCTTCTGCAGGTGGCTCTGGTCGCCGAGGCGCTCCACCCAGCGGCGGGCGAAGACCTGCCCCACCTCGTAGGGGTCGCCGCCGACCGTGGTGATGTCCTCCTCGCGGTCGGCCCACCGCTGCTCGGCGGTGGTGAGCTGCGCGAGCGTCGGCATCGAGGCGGCGTCGGGGGGCTCGGAGACCGGGCGGTCGACCCAGCCCTTGTCGGAGGACCAGCGCAGGGTGGCGGAGGGCGGGTGCGCGGCGGCGTGCTGGGGGC
>NZ_WYCT01000813.1 GCF_011008945.1 Streptomyces harenosi | reverse complement strand
AGCGCCGGCCACGTGTACGGCCTGAAGAAGGTGGTCACCAAGCCGATCCAGAACGATGCCGACAACACCACCCGCTTCCTGGTGGTGGGTCGCAACATCTTCCCGACCTCCGGCCACGATCGCACGTCGGTGCTGGTGTTCATCCATGACAAGCCCGGTGCGCTGTTCGATGTGCTCAGCCCGTTCGCCCGCCACGGCATCAGCATGAACCGCATCGAGTCGCGGCCGTCGCACCACGGCAAGTGGGAATACGGCTTCTTCATCGATCTGGCCGGCCACATCGACGACGCGCCGATGCAGGCGGCGCTGGCCGAACTGGAAGCGCACTCGGCGCAGATCAAGGTGCTGGGCTCCTACCCGGTGGCCGTGCCCTGAGTGCTGCTGTGGCGGCCCTGGCCGCCGCTCCCTGATGCATCGCCGGCGCTGCCGGCGTTTACGGAACGATCGAACGATGAGCAACGCGCAACTG
>NZ_WYCT01000812.1 GCF_011008945.1 Streptomyces harenosi | reverse complement strand
GCCCAGGGCAGTGGCAGCCAGCAGTGCGATGATGACACCGCCCAGCAGCCCCATCATGACCCGGTCACCTTCGAAATGCCGCTCGCGCAGTTCGGAGATCCGCCGGCTGCCCTCGACATCGAACACCACGTCCGGCGCGACACGGCGGATTGCCTGCTGCGCATCGCGCATTACGCGGTTCATGTCGCCGGCCTCGGCGCGCACCAGATAGCGGCCGGTCAGGCGCGGCCCCTGCGATGCGGGCACGATCACCGACCAGTCCGAGCCCTTGGCTTCACCGCGGCCGGGGCGGGATACGGCCATGTGCTCGACCACGCCGATCACCCGCAGCCGGGTGTCCATCGCCCACAGGCTCTTGCCCACGGCGTTTTCGCCGGGCCAGTAGCGTTGGGCCAGCTCCTGGGTGACCAGCGCCGGGGGATTGGCCGGCACCAGTTCATCGGTCGGTGCGAACTCGTCCGCACCGGGCA
>NZ_WYCT01000811.1 GCF_011008945.1 Streptomyces harenosi | reverse complement strand
GACCCGCACCTTCGGGTCGGCAGCCAGCGCGAACGGCGTCAGCGCCCACATGCCTGGTGAGGCCTTCACGTGACCCCACGTCGTGATCGAGAGACGACCACCCGGTCGCAGCACCCGCCGCGCCTCCGCCACCGCTGCGGGCGTGGTCGCCCACAGGCCGCGGAAGCTGGTCACCGCGTCGAACGTGTCGTCGTCCCAGGGCAGGGCCGCCATGTCGCCGGCACGGATGTCGGCCCCGGGCAGCCGGTCGCGGGCGATCTCCACCAGGCGCGGCGACGCATCGATCCCCGACACCGTCGCGCCCCGGGCACGGGCCAGCTCGAGCGCGAGGCCGGACCCGCAGGCGACGTCGAGGACGTGGTCGTCGGCCCCCAGCCCGAGATGCTGGTGCATGGCGACGTACTCACGGCACGCGCCCGGTTCGAGCAGGGTGGCGAACTCGACGGCCCTCCGGCCCCACCCCTCGTCGACGG
>NZ_WYCT01000810.1 GCF_011008945.1 Streptomyces harenosi | reverse complement strand
GCGCAGTGGCGGCAACGCCTGCTGTCGCTGCTGGACGCGCTGCTGCCGACTGCGCCCAGTTCGCCCAACAGCCAGCGTGCCCTGGAGCGCCTGCGCAAGCTGCTCAACCAGTTCGCCGATGATGCCGCCAAGGCCGGCTTCACGGACGGGGTGCCGCCGGAGGTCGTGCGCGCGCACTTCGCCGGAGCACTGGGCGAGGCCGATACGCGCGCGCCGCTGCTGACCGGTGGCATCAGCTTTGGCCGCATGGTGCCGATGCGCCTGCTGCCGTTCCGGGTGATCTGCGTGCTCGGTCTCAATGATGGCGATTTCCCGCGCCGTGACCCGGCTGCCGGTCTCAACCAGCTCACTGCCGAGCTGGACACGCCGCGCCGCCGGCCCGGCGACCGCTCCACCCGCGAAGACGACCGCTTCCTGTTCCTGCAGCTGTTCGCCGCCGCGCAGGAGGTGTTCTACCTGAGCTACCTCGGTGC
>NZ_WYCT01000809.1 GCF_011008945.1 Streptomyces harenosi | reverse complement strand
TCGCCGTGCTGCGTGGCAATCTGGCCGTGGATGGCTGCGTGGTGAAAACCGCCGGCGTGGACGAATCGATCCACGTGTTCGAAGGCCCCGCGCGTGTCTATGAAAGCCAGGACGCCGCCGTCGCCGGCATCCTCGCCGACGAGGTGCAACCGGGTGAGGTAGTGGTGATCCGCTACGAAGGGCCGAAGGGCGGCCCGGGCATGCAGGAGATGCTGTACCCCACCAGCTACCTGAAATCGAAAGGACTGGGCAAGCAGTGCGCGCTGCTGACCGATGGCCGCTTCTCCGGCGGCACCTCGGGCCTGTCGATCGGCCACGTCTCGCCGGAAGCCGCCAGCGGCGGTGTCATCGGTCTGGTGGAGAACGGCGACCGCATCCGCATCGACATCCCGGCCCGCCGCATCGACCTGCTGCTGGATGAGGCCACGCTGGCCCAGCGCCGCGCCGACGCCGACGCGCGTGGCTGGAAACCG
>NZ_WYCT01000808.1 GCF_011008945.1 Streptomyces harenosi | reverse complement strand
CCGCCCTGCATCGTCTGCTCAAGTCCGCGCGCTATCCGGTGACGGTGGCGACCCTGCAGGACAAGCTCGGTTGTTCCCGCGCCACCGTCTACCGCGACCTGGCCTTCCTGCGCGATGCGCTGATGGCACCGATCGAGGGCGACGGCGAGGCGGGCTTCCGCTACCAGGCTGACGAGAGCGACCGTTTCGAGCTGCCCGGCCTGTGGCTCAGCTCGGAGGAGCTGCATGCCCTGCTGGCCTCGCAGCACCTGCTGGCGCGGACCGGCGGTGGTGTGCTGTCGTCGGTGCTGGCACCGCTGCAGCAACGCATCGAGAGCCTGCTGGCGGCCCAGGCCGGCGTGTCCAGCTGGCCGGTCGACCGCGTGCGGGTGATTCCGCACCGTGGCCGCAAGTTTGACGAAGGCAGCTTCCGCAGCGTCGCATCGGCCGTGCTGGAGCGCCGCCAGCTGGCGTTCGAGTACCGTGCCCATTCC
>NZ_WYCT01000080.1 GCF_011008945.1 Streptomyces harenosi | reverse complement strand
ACTTCTAGCTTCGTCGGCAGCGTCAGAGGTGTATAAGAGACAGGTGCGGAAGGGTGTCTGTGGTCCCGGTTCCGGCGGCCGGCCGGGCGGGGTGCCCGGCGAAGCGCGGGCCTGGCCGGGGCCGTGCGGGCACGCGTGACCGCGCCCCGGCATGACCAGCGCGCCCCCATGTACTAGAGTTATCTCGACATCGAGATATCTGCCGAGGCGCACCGCAGCCGCCACCCTGGTAAGGGTTACCTAACTTAGCCTTACCTTAGCGGATCGGCCAGGGCCGCGTGGCGGCAGGATGCGGTGGTACGCGTACATAAATGAAGGAGACTGTCGTGTCGGCGAACAGCTTCGACGCCCGCAGCACGCTGCAGGTGGGCGACGAGTCGTACGAGATCTTCCGGCTGGACAAGGTGGAGGGCTCGGCCCGGCTGCCCTACAGCCTCAAGGTCCTGCTGGAGAACCTGCTCCGCACCGAGGACGGCGCGAACATCACCGCCGACCACATCCGCGCTCTCGGCAACTGGGACTCCCAGGCCCAGCCGTCGCAGGAGATCCAGTTCACGCCGGCCCGCGTGATCATGCAGGACTTCACCGGCGTTCCCTGTGTCGTCGACCTCGCCACCATGCGCGAGGCCGTCAAGGAGCTCGGTGGCGACCCGGCCAAGATCAACCCGCTGGCCCCGGCCGAGCTGGTCATCGACCACTCCGTCATCGCCGACAAGTTCGGCACCGCCGACGCCTTCAAGGTCAACGTCGACCTGGAGTACGGCCGCAACAAGGAGCGCTACCAGTTCCTGCGCTGGGGCCAGACCGCCTTCGACGAGTTCAAGGTCGTCCCGCCCGGCACCGGCATCGTCCACCAGGTGAACATCGAGCACCTGGCCCGCGTCGTCATGGTCCGCGACGGCAAGGCGTACCCCGACACCCTGGTCGGCACCGACTCGCACACCACCATGGTCAACGGCCTCGGTGTGCTGGGCTGGGGCGTCGGCGGCATCGAGGCCGAGGCCGCGATGCTCGGCCAGCCGGTCTCCATGCTCATCCCGCGCGTCGTCGGCTTCAAGCTCACCGGTGAGCTCCAGCCCGGCACCACCGCCACCGACCTGGTGCTGACCATCACCGAGATGCTGCGCAAGCACGGTGTCGTCGGCAAGTTCGTCGAGTTCTACGGCGAGGGCGTGGCCGCCACCAGCCTCGCCAACCGCGCCACCATCGGCAACATGTCGCCCGAGTTCGGCTCCACCGCCGCGATCTTCCCGATCGACGACGAGACCCTGAACTACCTGCGCCTGACCGGCCGCTCCGAGCAGCAGGTCGCGCTCGTCGAGGCGTACGCCAAGGAGCAGGGCCTGTGGCTGGACCCGGCCGCCGAGCCGGACTTCTCCGAGAAGCTGGAGCTCGACCTGTCCACGGTCGTCCCCTCCATCGCCGGTCCCAAGCGCCCCCAGGACCGCATCGAGCTGTCCCGCGCCGCCGAGCAGTTCGCCGCCGACGTGCTCAACTACGTCGAGGCCGGTGTCACCGGCGGCGACGACCGCAAGCCGGGCGTTCCGCAGCAGGAGCAGCCGCACGGTGTCGCCTCCCCGGTCGACGAGGCGTCCGCCGAGTCCTTCCCGGCCTCCGACGCCCCGGCCTACGGCAGCGACGACAACGGCGCCGGCGCCCCGCAGCACTCGGCCGTCGTCCCGGGCCCCGGCCCGTCCAACCCGGTGCGCGTCACCGCCCCCGACGGTACGTCGTACGAGCTGGACCACGGTGCGGTGACGGTCGCGGCCATCACCTCCTGCACCAACACCTCCAACCCGTACGTCATGGTCGCCGCCGCCCTGGTCGCCAAGAAGGCGGTGGAGAAGGGCCTGACCCGCAAGCCGTGGGTCAAGACCACCCTCGCCCCGGGCTCCAAGGTCGTCACCGACTACTTCGAGAAGGCGGGCCTGACCCCGTACCTGGACAAGGTCGGCTTCAACCTCGTCGGCTACGGCTGCACCACCTGCATCGGCAACTCCGGCCCGCTGCCGGAGGAGGTCTCCAAGGCCGTCAACGACCACGACCTCGCCGTCACCTCGGTCCTCTCCGGCAACCGGAACTTCGAGGGCCGCATCAACCCCGACGTCAAGATGAACTACCTGGCGTCCCCGCCGCTGGTGGTCGCCTACGCCATCGCCGGCTCGATGCGGGTGGACATCACCAAGGACGCCCTGGGCACCGACCAGGACGGCAACCCGGTCTACCTGAAGGACATCTGGCCCTCCGAGGCCGAGGTCAACGACGTCGTCGCCAACGCCATCGGCGAGGACATGTTCGCCAAGTCCTACAGCGACGTCTTCGCGGGCGACGCCCAGTGGCAGGCGCTGCCGATCCCGACCGGCGACACCTTCGAGTGGGACCCGCAGTCCACCTACGTGCGCAAGCCCCCGTACTTCGAGGGCATGACGATGGAGACCACCCCGGTCTCCGACATCACCGGCGCCCGTGTCCTGGCCAAGCTGGGCGACTCGGTCACCACCGACCACATCTCCCCGGCCGGTGCCATCAAGGCCGACACCCCGGCCGGCAAGTACCTCACGGAGCACGGCGTCGAGCGCCGCGACTTCAACAGCTACGGCTCGCGCCGCGGCAACCACGAGGTCATGATCCGCGGTACGTTCGCCAACATCCGCCTGCGCAACCAGATCGCGCCGGGCACCGAGGGCGGCTACACGCGTGACTTCACGCAGGAGGGCGGCCCGGTCTCCTTCATCTACGACGCCTCGCAGAACTACCAGGCCGCCGGCATCCCGCTGGTCGTCCTGGCCGGCAAGGAGTACGGCTCCGGCTCGTCCCGCGACTGGGCGGCCAAGGGCACCGCGCTCCTCGGCGTCAAGGCCGTCATCGCCGAGTCCTACGAGCGCATCCACCGCTCGAACCTCATCGGCATGGGCGTGCTGCCGCTCCAGTTCCCCGAGGGCCAGTCCGCCGAGTCCCTCGGTCTGACCGGCGAGGAGACCTTCTCCATCACCGGCGTCACCGAGCTCAACGAGGGCACCACCCCGCGCACGGTGAAGGTCACCACCGACACCGGCGTCGAGTTCGACGCGGTCGTCCGCATCGACACCCCCGGCGAGGCGGACTACTACCGCAACGGCGGCATCATGCAGTACGTGCTGCGCAGCCTGATCCGCAAGTAAGCGGCCGGGCGGGGCAGTCCAGGGCCGCATCCCCGGCGACGGGGGTGCGGCCCTGCGCGTGCCGGGAGTCAGCCGTCGCGGCGCCCCCGGGCCGCGGCGGGAGCCGCGGTGAGCACCGTGCGGAAGGTGCGCACCACGGGGCTGGCCTCACCGTGCCGCCACACGAGCTGGATCGGCAGCGGCGCGGGCGCCGGGCTGAGCCGCTGGAACACGACACCGGGCTGCCGCAGCGCCGCCATCGTCCGGGGCACGACGGAGACCCCCACCTCGGCCGCGACCAGCCCGAGGATGGTCTGCATATGGCCCGCCTCCTGCGCCACCCGGATCTCGAAGCCGGCGCTCCTGGCCAGCCCCGTGATCCGGTCGTGCAGGGCCGGTCCCAGACGGCGGGGGAACAGGACGAACGGCTCCCCGGCCAGCCGCCCCGTGGGCAGCGGCGCGAGGGCCGCCAGCGGATGCCGCCGGGGCAGCGCCGCGACCAGGGCCTCCCGGTGGATCTCCTGGCCGGCCAGCCCCTCCGGCATCTCGCCCTCGTCCCACGCGTGCGCGATCCCCACGTCGATGCGGCCGGCGAGCAGCTCCTCGGCCTGGCGGGCACTGGGCAGCTCCCGCATCTCCAGCTCCACCCCCGGACAGGCCCGGCGGAACCGGCGCAGCAGCCGGGGGAGCAGTTCGGGGACGGCCGAGCCGACGAAGCCCAGGGAGAGCCGGCCCACCTCCCCGCGCCCGGTCTGCCGGGCGGCGAGCCGCGCCTTCTCGGCGTGGTGCAGGGCCAGGCGGGCCTCCGCGACGAAGCTCTCGCCCGCCGCCGTGATGGCCACCTCGCGGGTGGTCCGCTCGAAGAGGGCCACCCCCAGCTCGTCCTCCAGCCTGCGCACCTGCTGGCTCAGGGCCGGCTGCTGCAGGCCGAGACGCCGTGCCGTGCGGCCGAAGTGGAGCTCCTCCGCCAATACCACGACGCAGCGAAGCTGTTCGAGATTCATGCCCCCAGGCAATCACGCGGCCGGGGTCCGGTGAACAATCGGCGGCGCGGCCGGACCGGCCGACGAGACTGCGGGGCATGCGCTTGCGATCCACCACGTCCGCGTCGGCCACGACCGTGGCCGCACTCGTCCTGGCCCTGGCGCCCGCCGCCCCGGCGGCCGCGCACCACGGCTGGGAGCACTACGACACCACCGCCCCCTCCTACGCCGCCGGCACCGTCACCCGGGTGCGCTGGGGCAACCCGCACCCCGAGGTGACCCTGCGCGTCGAGCGCAGGCGGGTCCCCGACGGCTGGGCCGCCCGGGACATCCCCTCGGAGCTGGAGGAGATCGGCGGCCGGGAGGTCATGCGGGCCACCCGCTCCTACTCCGGTCCGGGCGACGAGCTCACCCTGGTCCTCGCGCCCCTCGAGCGGCTGTCCGCCTGGGGCATGGAGGGCGAGGTGGCGGAGGGCGACACGCTGGAGGTCGTCGGATACCCGGACCGGGACCACGACGGCGAACTGCGCCCCGAGATGATCGTCCTGGAGAACGGCCGGAAGGTACGCCAGCGGTCCGTGCCCCTGCCGGTGGTCCCCGTTCCGTCGCCCGGGGCGGGCGGGGCAACGCCGGCCGGCGAACGGGGCAGCGCCGCCCCCGCCTCCGGCGGGGCTCCCTCGGACACGACCGTCTGGCTGCTGACCGGCGGTGGCGTGCTGCTGCTCTTCCTCGGGGGCGGGTACTACGCCGTGCGCCGCGCCGGGCGGGCCTGACCGTGGACGACCTCTTCTCCCGGCTCGAACGGTCCGGCCTGGGCGAGGCCGTCCGCACCACCCCCCTGGTGTACTCGTCGCTGGAGAGCGTGCACATCCTGGGCATCGCGCTGCTCGTCGGCCCCGCCGTCGCCTTCGACCTGCGGCTGCTCGGGGCCGGCCGCCGGCTGCTGCCCGTCACCGCGGCCGCCCGGCATCTGCTGCCGCTGGCCCGCCTCGGCTTCGCGGTCGCCGTCGTCAGCGGGGCGTTGCTGTTCACCGCCGGGGCCGTCGCCGTCGGCAACAGCGGTGCCGCCCCGTGGAAACTGGGCCTGCTCGCCCTCGCCGGCGTCAACATCGCCGTCTTCCACCGGGGCGCCCTCAGGGGTGTGGACGGCTGGGACATCGGGGTCCCGAGCCCGGTGCGGGCCAGGGTGGCGGCCGTCGTCTCGATCCTCGTGTGGTCCGCGGTGATCGCCGCCGGCCGCCTGCTCGCCTACACCTGACACCGGCCGCCGGCCCCGGCGCGCGGCACCGCCCCGGCGGCCCGTCGTACGGACCGGGCCACGGCGCGGTGACGGCCGCGGCCATCACCTCTCCGTCGCGGCCGGTCCGCACCGGCACCCGCCCGGCGCGGACAGCGGAACGGGCCGCCCCCTGGGGGGAGCGGCCCGTCGCGGTGCCTTGCGGAAGGCGTGGGATCAGAACATCAGGCGGTAGGTGTTCCAGCCGCCGCTGCCGATCTTCACCGGGGACTTGAACGGCTTGGAAGCGCTGCCCGTGCCCTTGTACAGCCACAGGGCGCCGTTCTTGTCACGGGCGGCCAGGTCGGTCACGCCGTCGATGTCGATGTCACCGACGGAGACGATGTTGTTGTAGGTGTTCCAGCCGCCACCGACGCGGGTGCGGGACTGGAACGGGGCCTTGTAGTTGCCGGTGCCCTTGTAGAGCCACAGCACACCCGAGCCGTCCTTGGCGACGATGTCGTCCTTGCCGTCGCCGGTCAGGTCGCCCTTGCCGGTGATGTGGGTGTACGTGTTCCACCCGCTGCCGACCTTGTAGCGCTGGGTCAGCTTGCCGTTGCCGTAGCCGAGGTACAGCCACAGCACGCCGGAGCTGTCCCGGGCGAGCAGGTCGTCGGCGCCCGCGCCACCGAGGTTGCCGGCCGACGTCAGGCGGTTGTAGATGTTCCAGCCGTTGCCGACGAGGAACGATTCGGAGTCGAACGGCAGGTAGTAGAGCTGGTTACCGACGGTGGCCCAGGCGCCGTCGGCGAAACCGTCGGAGTCCTGGTCCGCCTGCGTCGCCTGGCGGATGTCCTGCCAGTCGCTGCCGGACCAGATGCGGGTGTCCAGGCCGCCCTCACCGTTGGGCGGGTAGCCCCACACATCACCGTTCTTGTCCACGCCGTACAGCGCGTTCACCGGGGCGTCCCCGGGCTCGGCGGTGGCGGCGAACTTCGAGATGCCGGACGCCTTCGCCGGGACCTCGGTGGACTTGAGCGAGGGCGCGGGGGTGTCGGCGGCGATCGCGTTCGAACCGGTCGCCACCAGAGCGGCGGTGAGCGCCGCAGCCGACACGCGGGCCAGGGCGCGACGCGTGTTCAGGCCGGAGCTTTTGGCCACGTAAGTCTCCAGAGTCATGAGGAAACGGATCCGGCCGGACCGTGGTCGGCCCGGCGGGATCCAGGGGTACTCGGTGATCCTTACACGTGTCCTTTAACGCATCAAACAGATTTCCGAACGGTGTACAAAGCGGTACCGAAGCGGAACGCAAGTGCAACGTGAGCCGTACAACCATTTGTGGGGCTCAAGTGTCGGCCGTTTCCGCTCAACACACCTGGGCGTGGCCCGCGTTGACCGGCCGGGCCCGTCTCCGCGCCGGCGCCCCGCGCCGGGTGGACCGCCGCGCGTCGCCGCGCGCCCGCACCCGGGTCCGCTCATTGTGGAGCATCCGCCACCGGGAGGGAACAGCGCGGCGCGCGAGGGCGGCGGGTTCCGGCCGTCTCCCGGCCCGCCGCCCTCCTGACGTGCCCTCAGGCCAGCAGCTCCACCTCCGCCAGCGTGTGCGCCCCGTCGAGGACCAGGCGGTAGTGCGCGTACGTGCCCGGCGAGGCCACCGTGAAGGCGCGGGTCTGCCGGTCCCAGGCGAAGGACTCGCCCGCGCGCTCGTCCAGGGTCCGCCACGTCGTCCCGTCGGAGGAACCCTGGAGCCGCCACCCGGCCGGCGCCCGGATACGGTCGGCCGGCGACGTCAGGGTGTACTGCACCGCCTCGACGTCCTCGGCCACCGGAAGCCCGACGGTGGTCACGGCCGCCTCCGTCGCCGAGGTGTCGTCGGACAGCGCGCCGGCGCCGGTCAGCACGTCCGCGCGCGGCACCGGCACCTTGTCGTCCCGGGTGATCGACACGGGTGTCGCGCCCTCGCCGGTGCCCCACGCGGAGGGCCGCGGGCCCATGTCGAACTCCAGGACGCCGCCCTTGGCGATCAGCGCGTGGGGCAGCGAGGTCGAGTGCCATGCGCGGCCGTTCACCTTCAGGCCCTGCACGTACACGTTGCGCGCGCTGTTGTCCGGGGCCTTCACCACCAGCTTCCGGCCGTTCTCCAGATGGACGGTCGCCTCGGTGAACAGCGGGGACCCGATCGCGTAATCGCCGCTGCCCATGACCAGCGGGTAGAAGCCCAGCGCGGAGAAGAGGTACCAGGCCGACTGCTCGCCGTTGTCCTCGTCGCCGTGGTAGCCCTGCCCGATCTCGCTGCCGGTGTACAGCCGGGAGAGCACCTCGCGCACGTGCCTCTGGGTCTTCCACGGCTGCCCGGCCGCGTCGTACATGTACAGGGCGTGGTGGGCGACCTGGTTGGAGTGCCCGTACATGCCCATCCGCACGTCGCGCGCCTCGGTCATCTCGTGGATGACCCCGCCGTAGGAGCCGGTGAACTCCGGGGAGGCCGTCTCCGGCGTGGCGAGGTACTCGTCGAGCTTGTCGGCCAGGCCCTCGCGCCCGCCGTAGAGGTTGGCCAGGCCCCGGCTGTCCTGCGGGGCGGTGAAGGCGTACCCCCAGCCGTTGGTCTCCGTGTAGTCGTGGCCCCACACCCGCGGGTCGTAGGACCCGGACTCCACGCGCCACTCGCCCGCCGCGTTCCTGCCCTGGAAGAACCCGGCCTCGGCGTCGAAGAGGCCGACGTAGCCCCGGGCGCGGTTCAGGAAGTAGGCCGATTCCTCCCGGTAGCGCTTCTGCCCCGTCTCCTCGTACAGCTTCCGGCCCATTCGGGCGATGCCGTAGTCGTTGAGGTAGCCCTCCAGCGCCCAGGACAGGCCCTCGTGGGTCTCGGTGCCGGTGTAGCCGAGGAACGGGGAGGTGGCCATGCCCTTGCGGCCCACGCCGGGGGACGGGGGCACCACGGTGGCGTTCTTCACGGCCGCCTCGTACGCCGTCCGCGCGTCGAGGCCGACGCCCTTGACGTAGGCGTCCGCGAAGGCCACGTCGGAGGAGGTGCCGGTCATCAGGTCCGCGTAGCCGGGGGAGGACCAGCGCGAGGTCCAGCCGCCGTCCCTGTAGTGCTGCAGGAACCCGTCGGCCAGCTCCCCGGCCCGGGAGGGGGTCAGCAGGGAGTACGCCGGCCAGGTCGTCCGGTAGGTGTCCCAGAAGCCGTTGTTGACGTACACCTTGCCGTCCACGATCTCGGCGCCGGTGTGCGTCGGGGTGTCGGGCCCGGGCATCTTCGAGAACGGCGAGGCGTACCTGTACCTGCCGCCGACCTTCTCGAAGCCCGAGTTCGGGTACAGGTACAGCCGGTAGAGGCCGGAGTAGAGGGTGGTGAGCTGGTCCGGGGTGGCGCCCTCGACCTCGACCCTGCCGAGGATCCGGTCCCACTGCCGCTGGGCGCCGCGCTCGACCGACTCCAGGGACCGCCCCTCGGGGATCTCCTGGCGCAGGTTGTCCCGCGCCTGGGCGACGCTGATCAGCGAGGTGGCGAGCCGCAGGGTGACCCGGCGGTCGTCGCCCGCGTCGAACCGCAGGAAGCCCTTGACGCCGGCGGCGCCGCCCCCTGTCACCGGCTTGTCGAACTCGCCGTACACGAACAGCCGCGTCGCCCCCGTGGACAGCCCGGACCTGACGTCGGAGTAGCCGGTGACCGTGCCGCTGTCCTCGTCCAGGGTCAGGCCCGCCTCGTCGGTGACGTTGTCGAACAGGACGCTCGCGTCGTCGCCGGGGTAGGTGAAGCGGAGCACCGCCGCGTGGTCCGTCGGCGCCATCTCCGCCGTCAGGCCGTTGTCGAACCGTACCGAGTAGTAGTACGGCCGCGCCGTCTCGTTCTCGTGCCGGAACGCCAGCTCCCGGGCCTCCCGGCCGGTGTCCGGGGTGCCGGGCGCGGCCGAGGGCATCACCTGGAAGGTCTGCCGGTCGCCCATCCAGGGGCTCGGCTCGTGGCTGGCGCTGAAGGCCTGGATCGTCGGCAGGTTGTCCGCGTTGTTGCCGCGCGCGTAGTCGTAGAGCCAGCTCAGCGAGGAGGCGTTGGTGACCGGCGTCCAGAAGTTGAAGCCGTGCGGCACGGCGGTCGCGGGGATGGTGTTGCCCCGGGAGAAGGCGCCGCTGGAGTGGGTGCCGCGGGTGGTGAGCGCGTAGTCCGACAGGTGCGCCTCGGGCCGCGGGGGCGCGACGGAGCGGATCGCCACGTCGTCCAGCCAGCCCCGGAACCTCGCCGGGCCCTCGGGGGAGTCGTAGGCCACCAGGACCCGGTCGACGGTCCTGCCCGCCGCCACCGAACCGATCCGGGAGACGACGTTGTTCCACTGGTTGACGTAGAGGATCTTCGCCGCGCCCTGCCCGCGCGGCGTCAGCGGGAAGCCGTGCTGGTCGGTGGCGCGCAGCTCGCTCAGATAGGTGCCGTCGGTGAAGGCCAGGTCGACGGAGACGTTCGTGGCGTCGTAGTCCAGGTCGCCGTCGGCCATCGACGGGAAGACCCGGTAGGAGAGCTGGGTGTCCCGGCCGACCTTCACATCGACGTCGAAGACCTTGTTGTACGAGTACGCCCGTCCGTCCGCCGTGTGCCGCCCGGCGTACCGCAGGGCCCGCTTGCCGGTGAAGCCGGCGCCCGCCTTGGCCGTCGGCGAGCCGCTCGGGCCCCGGTCGACCAGGGTCAGCATGTCCGGCGGGACCGGGCCGTCGCCGCCCCCGGCCGACAACTGCACATCGGCGAGCTGGAGGAGGTCACCGCCGTTGTTCCGGGTGACCTCCAGCCGGAAGTGCCGGAACGCGGCGGGCGCGGCCAGGTCGTAGGTCCTGGTCTGGAAGCGCAGGGCGAAGGACTCCCCCGTGCGGGAGTCGAGGGTCTGCCAGGCCGAGCCGTCCGCCGAGCCCTTCAGGGTCCATGCGGAGGGATCGCGTTCGGCGTGGTCGTTGGCCGAGGTCAGCGCGTACCGGGTCACCCGGACCGGCTGGTCCAGGTCGAACTCGGCCCAGCCGGTGGCGGCGAAGGTGAGCCACTTGGTGCCCGGTTCGCCGTCGGCCAGGTTCTCCTTCACCTCGCCGCCGCCGGTGTTCTCGCCGCTGGCGCGCACCGCGGTGATCCGTTCGTTGACGTTCCCCGGGATGCCGCCGCCGTACCCGCCGTCCACGCCCGAGGACCGCTTGCCGCCGTCCGGGGCGGTGTCGACGGTGTTCAGCCAGTCCGGGGCCGCGTCGCCCGCCTCGAACGACGAGGCGAACTCCCCGCCGGCCGCCGGGGGAGCGCCGGGCAGCGCGGTCACCGCTCCCTGCGCGCCGACCGCCAACGCGAAGACGGTCGTCAGGACGACCGCCGTGCCCCGTCCGTGCCGAGTTCCGTGCCGCATACGCCAGCACCCTCCCTGCGCCCGCCCGGGAATGGGACAACGTTGTCAGATGCGAGGCGCACGAACCAGTAGGGCGCCAAGTGACGAGAGGTGTCAAGGGTGTTGGATGCGGTGTCCGGGTGCGCGGCCGGGAATATCTTCTGGCCCGAACCCGCGGGCCGCTCGTATTTCCGTGAGGTCTCAACTCGGAAAAGACCCATGGCCAACTTGCTCCCGATCTTGCTCAGTTGCCCGAAACTGGACTATACCTGTCGGCCATCCGGGGATCGTCTGAGCACCCGAACAGCACCACCCGCACCACCGCTCCACCCGCACTTCCTGCACTTCCTGCACTTCCTGCACGACCCAGCGTGACCCGACCGCGGTGCCGGGGAGGATCCGGTTCACCGCCTGAGTCCTGGAGAGGGCGAGGACTTGAGCATGGGATCCACTTCCGCCGAGAACCACGGCACCGACGGCACGGCGGCTGTCGGCCGCCGCGATCTGATCAAGCGTTCCGCGGCGCTCGGGCTGATCTCCGTACCGACGATGAGTTTCCTGTCCGCCTGCGCGAGCGGCGGGGGCGGCGACGACGGGGAGAAGGCCAAGGCGGGCAAGAAGACCGCGAAGAACCCGCTGGGCGTCAACGAGAGCGCCCCGATGGAATTCGTGTTGTTCGACGGCGGTTTCGGCAAGGAGTACGCCGAGGACGCCGTGAAGGTCTACGAGAAGAACTTCCCCGGCGCCAAGGTGAAGTTCTCCGCCACCCAGAAGATCCAGTCCACTCTTCAGCCGCGGTTCAACCAGGGCACCCCGCCGGACCTCATCGACAACTCCGGTGCCGAGCAGATGGACATGGGCACGCTGGTCGGCAAGAACCAGCTCGCCGACCTGACCCCGCTGCTGGACGCCCCGTCCTACGACGACCCGGCCAAGAAGGTCCGCGACACCCTGCGCCCCGGCATCGTGGAGATGGGCCAGTTCGACGGCGAGAAGGTCTGGATCCTGTACTACGCCTACACCGTGTACGGCGTGTGGTACTCGGGCAAGGCCCTCGCCGCGCTCGACGAGGAGTACCCCGAGACCTGGGACCGGATGCTCGCGGTGTGCGCCAAGGCGAAGAAGAAGGGCATCGCCGGCTGGACCTACCCGGGCAAGTACCCGTACTACATCCCCTTCTCGCTCTACCCGATGATCGCCAAGGTCGGCGGCGCCGAAGTGCTCGACGCCATCGACAACCTGGAGCCGAACGCCTGGAAGCACCCGGCGGTCAAGGCCTGCTTCGAGGCCTACTACGAGCTCTACCGCAAGGGGTACATCCTCAGGGGCACCCCGGGCCTGGACCACATCCAGTCGCAGACCGCCTGGGCCCAGGGCAAGGCGCTCTTCCTCCCCAACGGCTCCTGGGTGGAGAACGAGTCGGCCAACGTCATCCCGGACGACTTCGAGGTGACCGTCTCCGCGCCCTCCGGCCTCGACTCCTCCGACAAACTGCCCTTCGGCACCATCTGGGCCTCCGGCGGCGAGCCGTTCATCGTCCCGGCCAAGGCGAACAACGGCGCGGGCGGCATGGAGCAACTGCGCATCATGCTCAGCGAGGCGTCCTCCCGGAACTTCACCAGCAAGGTCAAGTCGCTGACCGCCTACAACGGCGGCACCGACGGCATCACCCTCACCCCGGGCCTGAAGGCCGGTGTCGCGGCGCTGGAGAAGGCCGGCCAGAACGTGGTGAACCCGCGGCTGCAGGACTGGTACGTGCAGCTCCAGAAGGAGAAGATCGGCGTCGCCGGGCTCGGCGAGATGATGGCCGGCCGGCTCACCCCCGCCGAGGCGATCAAGAAGATCCAGGGCTTCGCCGACGAGGCGGCCAAGGACGACTCGATCAAGCACTACAAGCACCAGTGAGGAACCGTCAGCGGGGCCGGTCCGGCGCGTGCGTGCCGGTCCGGCCCCGGCGGCGGTGCCCGCGCGCGAAACGGGGTCGGTAGCAATGCAGCACGGCAAGTACCGGTTCATCGTGGGGTTCCTGGCGGTTCCCCTGGGGCTGTACACGCTCTTCGTCGTCTGGCCGTTCATCCAGTCCATCTACTACTCGTTCACGGACTGGACGGGACTGAGTCCCGAGTTCGAGATGGTGGGCCTCGCCAACTACGAGCGGATGCTGGACGACGACATCTTCTGGAAGTCGTTGCAGCACAGCCTGTTGTTCGCGCTGCTGCTGCCGGTGGTGACGATCGGCCTCGCCCTGTTCTTCTCCTTCATGATCAACGTGGGCGGGCGGCGCCGGCGGGGCGGACCGGCGATCACCGGCGTGCGCGGCTCCTCCGTCTACAAGATCGTCTACTTCTTCCCGCAGGTGCTGTCGATCGCGATCGTCGCCCTGCTGTTCGCGTTCGCGTACAACCCGGACAGCGGGGCGATCAACTCCCTGCTGCGCGGGATCGGGCTCGGGGAGCTCCAGCCGCTGTGGCTCGGCGACCCCGACCTCGCGCTGTGGTGCGTGATGGCGGTCCTGGTGTGGTCCACGACCGGCTTCTTCGTCGTCCTGTTCTCGGCGGGCATGGCCTCCATCCCGGCCGAGCTGTACGAGGCGGCGCTGCTGGACGGGGCCAACCGCGTCACCACGTTCTTCCGGGTCACCCTGCCGCTGCTGTGGGACACCGTGCAGTCCGGCTGGGTCTACATGGGCATCCTCGCCCTGGGCGCCGAGTCGTTCGCGGTCGTGCAGATCATGACGACCGGCCCCGGCGGCCCCGACTACTCGACCACCGTCATGGTCCTGTACGTGTACCAGAAGGCGTTCCGGGACGGTCAGGCCGCCTACGCCACGACCATCGGCGTCGCCCTGCTCGTCGTCACCCTGGCCTTCTCCGCCGTGGTGCTGCGACTGGGCCGGCGCGAGCGGCTGGAGTACTGATCAGATGAAGACGACCCAGAGCCCCGCCCCCGTACCGGCCGGCGAGCCCGGCGCCGCCGCCGGGCGGGCCGCCGCCCCCTCCGGCCCGCCCGCGCGGGAGAAGAAGGAGGGCACCGTCCTCAACGTCTTCTCGCACGGCATCCTGGTCATCTGGGCGATCATGGTCGCCCTGCCGCTGGTCTGGGCGGTGATGACGTCCTTCAAGGACGACCGGTCCATCTTCTCCTCGCCCTGGTCGCTGCCGGAGACGCTGCACTTCGACAACTGGTCGCGGGCCTGGACCCAGGCCAACATGAGCGACTACTTCCTCAACACGATCCTGGTCGTGGGGGGATCGCTCATCGGCACGCTGGTGCTCGGCTCGATGGCCGCCTATGTGCTGGCCCGCTTCGAGTTCCCGGGCAACCGGTTCGTCTACTACCTGTTCGTCGGCGGCATGAGCTTCCCGATCATGCTGGCGCTGGTCCCGCTGTTCTACGTGGTGAACAACATGGGGCTGCTGAACACCATCCACGGGCTGATCCTGGTCTACATCGCCTACTCGCTGCCCTTCACGGTGTTCTTCCTTACCGCGTTCTTCCGGACGCTGCCGACCTCGGTGGCCGAGGCCGCCTTCGTCGACGGCGCCTCGCACACCCGGACGTTCTTCCAGATCATGCTGCCGATGGCCAAGCCGGGCCTGATCAGCGTCGGCATCTTCAACTTCCTGGGCCAGTGGAACCAGTACATGCTGCCGACGGTGCTCAACACCGACCCGGACAAGCGCGTCCTCACCCAGGGCCTGGTCCAGCTCGCGGTCAGCCAGGGCTACAAGGGGGACTGGTCGGGCCTCTTCGCCGGTCTGGTGATGGCGATGCTGCCGGTGCTCGGCGCCTACATCGTCTTCCAGCGGCAGGTGGTCCAGGGACTCACGGCGGGCGCGCTGAAGTAGCGTCCAGGCGGTTTCGGCACGTCGGCGGCCGTGCCGGGTAGCGCGCGGTAGCGGCCCGGACGCGCTGAGACAGCCTTCCCAGGTCCGCGCGCATGCCGCCTCCGGCCCGGCCGGGGGCGGCATGCGCGTGTGCGCGCGGGGCACCCGGATGCCGTTCAACCTCTTGACGGGAGGCGACCCGAACGGCTCAGCTTAGAGTTCACTAGTTGGACATAGACGGGGCCTCATCGAAGCGGTCCCGTGCGCGGGAGGTCGTCGTGGAGACTCCGGGGTCGCAGTCGTCGCTGCACCGAGCCAACCTGGAGAGGGTCGTCCGGGCCGTGCGGCTGGCCGGATCGCTCACGCAGGCGGAGATCGCGAGGACGACGGGTCTGTCCGCGGCGACGGTCTCGAACATCGTCCGGGAGCTGAAGGAGGGCGGGACGGTCGAGGTCACGCCCACCTCGGCCGGCGGCCGGCGGGCCCGGAGCGTCTCGCTGAGCGGGGACGCCGGCATCGTCATCGGCGTCGACTTCGGGCACACGCATTTGCGCGTCGCGGTCGGGAACCTCGCCCACCAGGTGCTGGCCGAGGAGTCCGAGCCGCTGGACGTGGACGCGTCCTCCACCCAGGGCTTCGACCGGGCCGAACAGCTGGTCAACCGGCTGATCGAGGCGACCGGCGTCGACCGCTCCAAGGTCGCCGGCGTGGGGCTCGGCGTGCCCGGCCCGATCGACGTGGAGTCCGGGACGCTGGGTTCCACCGCCATCCTGCCCGGCTGGGGCGGCACCCGGCCCGCCGAGGAGCTGCGGGAACGGCTGGGCGTGCCGGTGCACGTGGACAACGACGCCAACCTGGGCGCCCTCGGCGAGCTGGTCTGGGGCAGCGGCCGGGGCGTGCGGGATCTGGCGTACATCAAGGTCGCCAGCGGTGTCGGCGCCGGGCTGGTGATCAACGGCAAGATCTACCGGGGCCCGGGCGGCACCGCCGGGGAGATCGGGCACATCACCCTGGACGAGGCGGGTCCCGTCTGCCGCTGCGGGAACCGGGGCTGCCTGGAGACCTTCGCCGCCGCCCGCTACGTACTCCCGCTGCTCCAGCCCAGCCACGGCACCGATCTCACCATGGAGGGCGTGGTCCGGCTGGCCCGGGAGGGCGACCCGGGCTGCCGCCGGGTGGTCGCCGACGTCGGGCGCCATGTCGGCAGCGGCGTCGCCAACCTCTGCAATCTGCTCAACCCCAGCCGCGTGGTCCTGGGCGGTGATCTCGCCGAGGCCGGCGAGCTGGTGCTGGGTCCCATCCGGGAGTCGGTCGGCCGCTACGCCATCCCCAGCGCGGCGCGCCAACTGTCCGTTCTTCCCGGGGCACTTGGCGGTCGCGCGGAGGTGCTGGGGGCGCTCGCCCTCGCCCTCAGCGAGATGGGCGATTCCACCCTTTTGGACGGAAGCGCGCCCGGAACGCTGCCCGCCGGGGCTCCTGCCTTCACTTAGAAAACGGATGGCACCGTTGCCATCTCGTTAAGGATTTACTTCTTGACGTCGCACGTGTGGCCGAGTTGACTTCCAGCCACCTCGGCCGCAACGACGCGGCCTCGTCAGGGAGGTTTCTGAAGTGAACACGCGTATGCGTCGTGCCGCCGTAGCCGTCGCCGCCGGTGCGATGGCCGTCTCGCTCGCCGCCTGTGGCAGCGCGAAGGAGTCCGGCGACAAGAAGGACTCCGCCTCGGCGTCGGCGGGCACCAAGAAGGGCGACGCCATCAAGGTCGGCCTTCTCCTTCCGGAGAACAAGACCGCGCGTTACGAGAAGTTCGACCGCCCCTTGATCGAGAAGAAGATCAAGGAGCTGACGAACAACAAGGCGGAGATCCAGTACAACAACGCCCGCCAGGACGCCAGCCTCCAGGCCCAGCAGGTCGACACGATGATCACCAACAAGGTGGACGTGCTGATCCTGGACGCCGTGGACGCCAAGGCCGTCAAGAACTCCGTGCAGAAGGCCGTCGACAACGGCATCAAGGTCGTCGCCTACGACCGCCTCGCCGAGGGCCCGATCAGCGCCTACACCTCGTTCGACAACGTGGCGGTCGGCAGGACCCAGGGCGAGGCCCTGCTCAAGGCGCTGGGCGACAAGGCCAAGGACGGCCAGATCGTCATGATGAACGGCTCCGCCACCGACCCGAACGCCGGTCAGTTCAAGGAGGGCGCCCACTCCGTCCTCGACGGCAAGGTGAAGATCGGCAAGGAGTACGACACCAAGGAGTGGTCGCCGGACAACGCCAACGCCAACATGGAGGCGGCGATCTCGGCGATCGGCAAGGACAAGATCGTCGGTGTCTACTCGGCCAACGACGGCATGGCGGGCGGCATCATCACCGCCCTGAAGGCCGCCGGCATCGCGGACATCCCGGTCACCGGCCAGGACGCCGAACTCGCCGGTGTGCAGCGCATCGTCGCCGGTGAGCAGTACATGAGCGTCTACAAGCCGTACGCCCCCGAGGCCGAGGCCGCCGCCGAGATGGCCGTCGCCCTCGCCAAGGGCGAGTCCCTCGACGCCATCGCCAAGGAGAAGGTCTCCAGCGCCAGCGCCAAGGACGTCCCCTCCGTGCTGGTCCCGGTGGTCTCGCTGACCAAGGACAACATCAAGGACACCGTCCTGAAGGACGGCATCTACACGGTCGACGAGATCTGCACCGGCAAGTACAAGGCCGCCTGCGACAAGCTCGGCCTCAAGTAACCCGGCGTCGCGCCCGGCACCGTCCGGGCGGCGACCCCGGCAAGCGAGCAGGCAGCCGCGCGTCCCCACGACCCGCCGGTCCCGTCCCCGGGCCCGGTACGGGACGCCCTGCCCCTCGTCCCCGCCGGCGCCCCGCGTCATACACAGCCCCGCAAGCTCGTGCGGGGCGCCGGAGGAACATCCCCCCGACTTTTCATGCACAACCCTTCCGCCGGGTCAGGCGGCGAAGGAGATGGTTCACGTGTCCGCTACGCCCGTGCTGGCGTTGCGCGGGGTCTCCAAGCGGTTCGGTGCCGTCCAGGCGCTCACCGACGTAGAGCTTGAGGTCCACGCCGGTGAAGTGGTCGCCCTGGTCGGCGACAACGGTGCCGGAAAATCCACGCTGGTCAAGACGATCGCCGGCGTGCACCCCATCGATGAGGGCGCCATCGAATGGGAAGGCAGGCGCGTCTCGATCGGCAAGCCGCAGGACGCCCAGAACCTGGGCATCGCGACGGTCTACCAGGACCTCGCGCTGTGCGACAACATCGACGTGGTCGGCAATCTCTTCCTCGGCCGCGAGCTGAAGAGGTTCGGCGTCCTCGACGAGGTCGAGATGGAGCGCCGCGCCCGCGAGCTGCTGAAGACGCTCTCCATCCGCATCCCGAGCGTGCGCATCCCAATCGCCTCGCTCTCCGGCGGCCAGCGCCAGACCGTGGCGATCGCCCGCTCGATGCTCGGCGAGCCCAAGCTCGTCATCCTCGACGAGCCCACCGCCGCCCTGGGCGTGGAGCAGACCGCCCAGGTGCTCGACCTGGTCGAGCGGCTGCGCGAGCGCGGCCACGCGGTCATCCTCATCAGCCACAACATGGCCGACGTGAAGGCGGTCGCCGACAAGGTGGCCGTGCTCCGGCTCGGCCGCAACAACGGCGTCTTCGAGGTCAGGACGACCTCGCAGGAGGAGATCATCTCCGCCATCACCGGCGCCACCGACAACGCCGTGACCCGCCGTGCGGCGCGCACGAGTGGGGAGGTCGAGAAGTGAGCACCGACAACAAGACCTCGACGGCGAAGCAGGACGTGCCCGCCGTGGAGAACCCCGAGGCCGCGGCCGCCGCGGTCACCGCGGTCGACCCGCGTCTGCTCGTCCGCGAGCAGGGCCTGGCCGGCTACGTCGGCGAGTTCAAGCGCAAGATGAAGGCCGGCGAGCTCGGCTCGATCCCGGTCGTCATCGGCCTGATCGTCATCTGCGTCGTCTTCCAGAGCCTGAACTCGGCGTTCCTGTCCGCGCAGAACATCAACGACATCACCGTCACGATGGTCGGCACGGGCATGATCTCCGTCGGCATCGTCTTCGTGCTGCTGCTCGGCGAGATCGACCTCTCGGTCGGCTCGGTCAGCGGCGCGGCCAGTGCCATAGCCGCCGTCCTCGCCGTCAACCAGGGCTGGCCGGAGTGGCTGGCCGTGCTCGCCGCGGTCGCGGCGGGCGCCGTCATCGGCGCGGCGCACGGCTTCTTCTTCGCCGTGCTGGGCGCCCCGGCCTTCGCCGTCACCCTGGCCGGTCTGCTCTTCTGGCTGGGCTTCATGCTCCAGACGCTGGGCGAGAACGGCACCATCAACCTCGACAGCGACGGCTTCATCGGCCAGCTCACCACGTACTTCTTCTCCGACATCGCCGCGGCCTACGGTCTGGCCGCCCTGGTGACGGCGGTCTTCTTCCTCACCTCCTTCCTCGGCAACCGGCGCCGGGAGGCGGTGGGCGTCCCGTCCCGGCCGCTGAGCGACACCGTCCTGCGCACCGCGCTGCTGGCCGTGGTCTCCTTCGCCGCGGCGTTCATGTACAACCAGTACAAGGGCCTGCCGCTGGCCACGGTCATCTTCCTGGTGTTCCTGGTCGGCACGGACTTCCTGCTGCGCCGCACCTCCTACGGGCGCAAGGTCTTCGCGCTCGGCGGCAGCGTGGAGGCGTCCCGCCGGGCCGGCATCAACGTCACCGCGATCCGGATCTCGGTCTTCGCGATCTCCGGCGGCTTCGCCGCCATCGGCGGCCTCTTCCTGGCCTCGAAGATCGCCTCGGCCAACCAGAGCGCCGGTACCGGTGACCTGCTGATGAACGCGATCGCCGCGGCCGTCATCGGCGGCACCAGCCTCTTCGGCGGCCGGGGCCGCACCTGGAACGCCCTGCTGGGTGTCCTGGTGATCGTCTCGATCCAGTACGGCCTCCAGCTCGAGTCCATCGCCGAGCCGGTGAAGTACATGATCACCGCGGGTGTGCTCCTGACCACCGTGGTCATCGACTCGGTCACCCGCAAGACCCAGAAGACGGCCGGGCGCGCCTAGGGTCTTCCGTCCGGATCGGGCCGGATCAGGGTGCCGGGCCCCGCGAGCCCGGCGCGATCCGGACGAGAGGCCCCGGCGACACGACGCTCCACGGACCTGTGCCCGGCACCTGCGCGGTGCCGGGCACAGCCGTGCCGCAGGTCGTGTCCGGGCCGTGCGCGGGTACAGCCGTACGCGTGACGTACGACGCACGGCCCGGACACCGCCCGCCGGGGCGGAACATTAGACTCGTCAAGCCCGGCAACAGCTCGAACAGCTCTACGCAAGGAGGCACGGGTGCCGCTGCTGACCCGCATCAGGGGACCGCGCGATCTGGACCGGCTCAGCCTGGAGGAGCTGGACCGGCTGGCCGGGGAGATCCGGACCTTCCTCGTCGACGCGGTCTCCAAGACCGGCGGCCACCTCGGCCCCAACCTCGGTGTGGTGGAGCTCACCATCGCCCTGCACCGGGTCTTCGAGTCGCCGAAGGACAAGGTGCTGTGGGACACCGGCCACCAGTCCTACGTGCACAAGCTGCTCACCGGACGCCAGGACTTCTCCCGGCTGAAGATGAAGGGCGGCCTGTCCGGCTACCCCTCGCAGGCCGAGTCCGAGCACGACGTCATCGAGAACAGCCACGCCTCCACCGTCCTCGGCTGGGCCGACGGCATCGCCAAGGCCAACCAGCTCCTCGAGCGCGACAGCCACGTGGTGGCCGTCATCGGTGACGGCGCGCTGACCGGCGGCATGGCCTGGGAGGCGCTGAACAACATCGCCGACGCCAAGGACCGCCCGCTCGTCATCGTCGTCAACGACAACGAGCGCTCCTACGCGCCCACCATCGGCGGCCTGGCCAACCACCTGGCGACCCTGCGCACCACCGACGGCTACGAGCGCTTCCTGGCCCGCACCAGGGAGGTCCTGGAGCGCACCCCGGTCGTCGGCAAGCCGCTGTACGACACCCTGCACGGCGCCAAGAAGGGCCTGAAGGACTTCATCGCCCCGCAGGGCCTGTTCGAGGACCTCGGCCTGAAGTACGTCGGCCCGATCGACGGCCACGACATCGAGGCCCTGGAGTCCGCCCTCACCCGCGCCAAGCGCTTCGGCGGCCCCGTGATCGTGCACTGCCTTACCGAGAAGGGCCGCGGCTACCAGCCCGCCCTCGCGGACGAGGCCGACCGCTTCCACGCCGTCGGCAAGATCCACCCCGACACGGGCCTGCCCATCGCCAGCTCCGGCGCCGACTGGACGAGCGTCTTCGGCGACGAGATGGTCAAGCTCGGCGAGGAGCGCGAGGACATCGTCGCGATCACCGCCGCGATGCTCCAGCCGGTGGGCCTGGACAAGTTCGCCAAGCGCTTCCCGGAGCGGGTCTACGACGTCGGCATCGCCGAGCAGCACGGCGCGGTCTCCGCGGCGGGCCTGGCCCACGCCGGGGTGCACCCCGTCTTCGCCGTGTACGCCACCTTCCTCAACCGCGCCTTCGACCAGGTGCTGATGGACGTGGCCCTGCACAAGTGCGGCGTCACCTTCGTGCTGGACCGGGCCGGCATCACCGGCACCGACGGCGCCTCCCACAACGGCATGTGGGACATGTCGATCCTCCAGGTCGTCCCCGGCCTCAGGCTCGCCGCCCCGCGCGACGCCGACCAGGTCCGCGCCCAGCTCCGCGAGGCCGTCGCCGTGGAGGACGCGCCCACCGTGGTCCGCTTCTCCAAGGGCGCCGTCGGCCCCGCCGTCCCCGCCGTCGGCCGGGTGGGCGGCATGGACGTGCTGCGCGAGCCGGGCACCGACACCCCGGACGTCCTGCTGGTCTCCGTCGGCGCGCTGGCCCCGATGTGCCTGGAGGTGGCGGACCTGCTCAACCGGCAGGGCATCTCCACCACCGTCGTCGACCCGCGCTGGGTCAAGCCCGTCGACGAGGCCATGGCCCCGCTCGCCGAGCGCCACCGCGTCGTCGTCACCGTCGAGGACAACTCCCGCGCCGGCGGCGTCGGCTCGGCGATCGCCCAGGCCCTGCGCGACGCGGGCGTCGACGTCCCGCTGCGCGACTTCGGCATCCCGCCGCGCTTCCTCGACCACGCCTCCCGTGCCGAGGTGCTCGCCGAGATCGGGCTGACCGCCCCCGCCATCGCCCGCCAGGTCACCGGGCTGGTCGCCAAGCTCGACGGCCGGTACGACCGCGCGGGGGCCGAAGTGGAGGCCGCGCGCGACTGACGGGCCTGCCGCCCGCCGCCGGATGGGCCGGTCCCGCCACTCGTTGCAGTGGCGGGACCGGCCCATCCGCGTGATTCCTCCCATGCCGGGGCATACCTAGCAAACCCCCTCTCGATCATGTCGAGGACGGCAAGCGTGGGAGGCCTCCATGAGCAGCAGTCTCTTCCGGACGAAGAGAATCGAGCAGTCCATCCTCGATACCGAGGAGCCAGAGCACGCGCTCAAGAAATCCCTGTCCGCGCTCGATCTGACCGTCTTCGGCGTCGGTGTCATCATCGGCACCGGCATCTTCGTCCTGACCGGCACGGTCGCCAAGAACAACGCCGGGCCGGCCGTCGCCCTGGCCTTCGTCGTGGCCGGGGTGGTCTGCGCGCTGGCGGCCCTGTGCTACGCCGAGTTCGCCTCCACCGTCCCGGTGGCCGGCTCCGCGTACACCTTCTCCTACGCCTCGCTCGGCGAGCTGCCCGCCTGGATCATCGGCTGGGACCTCGTCCTGGAGTTCGCGCTGGGCACGGCGGTGGTCGCCGTCGGCTGGTCCGGCTACATCAGGTCGCTGCTGGACAACGCGGGCTGGCAGATGCCCGAGGCCCTCGGCGGCCGGGACGGCGCCGACGGTTTCGGTTTCGACATCCTCGCCGCCGCCCTCGTCCTGGCGCTGACCGCCATCCTCGTCCTCGGCATGAAGCTCTCCGCCCGGGTCACCTCGATCGTCGTCGCCGTCAAGGTGGCGGTCGTCCTCGTCGTGATCATCGCGGGCGCCTTCTTCGTCAAGGGGGCCAACTACGACCCCTTCATCCCGAAGGAGCGGCCGGTGGAGGCGGGCGACGGCCTGCACTCCCCCCTGATCCAGCTCATGTTCGGCTGGGCCCCGGCCAACTTCGGCGTGATGGGCATCTTCACCGCCGCCTCCGTCGTCTTCTTCGCCTTCATCGGTTTCGACATCGTCGCCACGGCCGCCGAGGAGACGAAGAACCCGCAGCGGGACATGCCCCGCGGCATCCTGGGCTCCCTGTTCATCTGCACCGCCCTCTACGTCGCCGTGTCGATCGTCGTCACCGGCATGCAGCACTACAGCGAGCTGTCGGTGGACGCCCCGCTCGCCGACGCCTTCAAGGAGACCGGGCACCCCTTCTTCGCGGGGGTGATCAGTTTCGGCGCCGCGGTCGGCCTGACCACCGTCTGCATGATCCTGCTGCTCGGGCAGACCCGGGTGTTCTTCGCCATGAGCCGCGACGGGCTGCTGCCCCGCTTCTTCTCCCGTGTCCACCCCCGGTTCCGCACCCCGCACCGGCCGACCATCCTGCTCGGCGTGATCATCGCGATCGTCGCGGGCTTCACCAGTCTGAGCGAACTGGCCGAGCTGGTGAACATCGGCACGCTCTTCGCCTTCGTGATCGTGGCGATCAGCGTGCTCATCCTCCGGCGCACCCGCCCCGACCTGCACCGGGCCTTCCGCACCCCCTGGGTGCCGGTCCTCCCCGTCGTGTCGGTGGCCGCCTCGCTGTGGCTGATGCTCAACCTGCCCGCCGAGACCTGGGTCCGGTTCGCCGTCTGGATGGCGATCGGCATCGTCGTGTACTTCCTCTACGGCCGCTCCCACAGCCGCCTGGGCAGGGAGGAGGAGACCCGTCCCGACGAGGTGTTCCGGCCGTCGGGCGGTGACTCGAAGTAATCGTCGAGGACCGGGGTCTTGTCCCCGTATGTCCTCTCGGGGGGTGATCGCGGGGCCGGATAGCGTGCGGCCATGCGCGCCCAGCCACTCGCCCCCTCACCCTCCGTGTCACCCTCCAGGTCCTGCCGGCGGTTCCGTGCCGGATACCGGACCCGGCTGGTGCCCCTGCTCGCGCTGCTGGCCTGCGTCACCCGGGTCCCCTCCTTCACCCGCCCCCTGTGGAACCCCGACGAGGGCTACCTCGCCGTCCAGGCGCGCCTGCTCGCGCAGGGCGGCGCGCTGTACGAGACGGTCGTCGACCGCAAACCGCCGCTCGTGCCCTGGCTGTACCAGGGCGCGTTCGCCGTCGCCGGGTCCGAGTCCCTCACGCCGGTACGCATCCTCGCGGTCCTCGCCCAGCTCGCCACCGCGCTGGCGCTGGCCTCGCTCGCCCGCCGCCGCTGGGGCGACGCGGCGGGCCGCACGGCCGGAGCGCTGTATCTCCTGATCTCGGTCGGCCTCAACCCCGAGGACGCGCAGGCCGCCGGGTTCGAGCTGTTCATACTGCCGGGCACGGCGGCCGCGCTGTGGTGCGCCGACCGCCGCCGCTGGGGCGCGGCCGGTCTCGCAGCGGGCTGCGCCTTCCTCGCCAAGCAGACGGGCGGGGCGGTCCTGCTTCCGGTGCTGTGGCTGTGCGGCGTGCGCGGCGGCGGACGGGGCGGGGTGCTGCGGCTGACCGCCGGGGCGGCGGCCCCGGTGCTGGGCGCGGCCCTGGCCACCGATCCCGGCGGATTCCTCTTCTGGACGGTGACCGGATCGGGGAGCTACGCCTCGCTCGGCGGCTCCGGGGCACACGCCCTGGGCCGGGGGCTGGCCAACGCCGCCCTCGTCGCGGTCGCCTGCGCGGGACTGATCCCACCGCTCGCCAGGGCGCTGCGGGCCGGCCGCGAGGGGGCGCGCGGGCCGGACGGCGGCCGGGCCACGGCGGACCTGTGGCTGTGGCTAGCCGCCTCCGGCGGTGCGGTCGCCGTGGGACTGCACTTCTTCGGCCACTACTACCTGCAACTCCTGCCGCCGCTCGCCCTGCTGGCCGCCGGGGCCCTGCACGGCGGGCCCGCGCACCGGCGGACCGCCGCGCTGCGCACCTCGGCCTGCTGCTGTGTGCTGTTCCTGGCCTGGGGCCTGCTCGCGCCCCGTACGGAGCTGGACCACGTCCGGCGCCTGGCCGGCACCGTCGCCGGCCGCACCGGGCCCGGCGACCGCGTCCTGGTCTGGGGCATGCACCCCGAGACGTACTGGCTCGCCGACCGCGCCCCCGCCACCCGCTACCTCACCGCCGGCCTGCTCACCAACTACAGCGGCGGCCGGGACGG
Source organism: Streptomyces harenosi (assembly GCF_011008945.1). GTDB lineage: Bacteria > Actinomycetota > Actinomycetes > Streptomycetales > Streptomycetaceae > Streptomyces > Streptomyces harenosi. The sequence continues at coordinate 273 of NZ_WYCT01000080.1, read as the reverse complement.
CTCCCGGGTGGGGGAGACGTACGCCGTGGAGGGAGCGTGGGAGGTCTTCCGCCGGGAGATGGCCACCCGTCCCCCGGTCCTGGTCGTCGACGACTCGCGGGGCAAGCCGTACGGACCGCCGCGCGTGCCGGGGCTGCGGCGGCTGCTGGACGCGGGGTACGTGCGCGCGGGGACGGTGGACGGAGCGGTGCTGTACGTGCGCGGCACGGGCGGACGGTAGGTGAGGAGCCGTACGGGAGGGGACGTACGGGAGGGGACGTGCGGCGGGAGAGG
>NZ_WYCT01000807.1 GCF_011008945.1 Streptomyces harenosi | reverse complement strand
GTGACGGAGAGCACACTCGGTCCCGATGAGGAGCTATGAGGCGGCCACCCGCATCGACGCCGGGGCCGAACAGGTGTGGTCGGTGCTCGTCGACGTCGGCGGCTGGCGCGACTGGCACTCCGGGATCGACCGGGTGGAGGGGGTCGTCCGGCTCGGCGCCCCACTCATCCTGGTGGCCACCGGCACCCGGCGCCGGCCGTTGCGGGTCACGGTCACCGAGATCCGGCCGGCGGAGTCGATGCGCTGGCACAGCGGCCTGCCGCTGGACCTGTTCGTCGCCGAGCGCACCTTCCGGCTCGACCCGCAGGGCGACGGCAGCACCGAGTTCACCGTGCACGAGCAGTACCGCGGCCCGCTGGCGCCGCTGATGATGCGCACGGTGCCCGACCTCAACCCGGCCTTCCGCCAGTTCGCGGTCGGGCTCAAGGCCCGGGTCGAGCAGCGGGCGGCGGAGGCCTCGGCCTGATCCCGCAC
>NZ_WYCT01000806.1 GCF_011008945.1 Streptomyces harenosi | reverse complement strand
CACATACGCGGTCGCCAGGCCACGGCCCAGGCGACCACTGAAGGCGCGGGTCGGCCAGGTATCTTCCGGTTCGCTGGCGGCCAGCCCATCGGCCCACGCCGACGCGATCGCCGCCTCGGGCGTGCGCAGGAAGGCGGTGCCGATCTGGACGGCGCTGGCCCCCAGGGTGAGTGCGGCAGCAATGCCACGGCCATCGGCGATGCCACCGGCAGCGATCACCGGAATCTGCAGGTGATCGGCCAGGCGCGGCAACAGCGCGAACAGCCCGACCAGCTGGCGTTCGGCCATTGCCGGATCAAACGCACCGCGATGGCCACCGGCCTCCATGCCCTGCGCCACCACGGCGTCGGCACCGGCGTCCTGTGCGGCACGCGCTTCGGACAAGGTGGTCGCGCAGGCGATCCAGGCAATGCCGGCGTCCTTCAGCTGCTGCACGTGGCGCGGCAGCAGCACGCCCATGATGGTCGACGCCACCGC
>NZ_WYCT01000805.1 GCF_011008945.1 Streptomyces harenosi | reverse complement strand
GATGTCAGAAGACGACAGTAGTAGCTCCGCACAGGAGCCCAGTGAAAAGAAGCGCGGCTGGCTTGAACGCCTGACCTCCGCCTTCTCCGGCGAACCCCATACCCGCGACGAGCTGGTCGCTGTCCTGCACACCGCGCAGGAAGAGGGCCTGATCGCCGCCGATACCCTGAAGATGATGGAAGGCGCCATTTCGGTGGCCGAGCTGACCGTGGGCGACGTGATGATCTCGCGCTCGCAGATGGTTTCGCTGCCGGTCGAAGCGCCCTTCCTGGAACTGATGAAGCAGGTGGTCGAATCCGGCCATTCGCGCTTCCCGGTGCACGGCGAGAACAAGGACGACATCCTTGGCATCCTGCTGGCCAAGGACCTGCTGCGCGGCGTGGTCGCCGACAACGGCCCGGCCAACGTGCGCGAGCTGCTGCGCCCGGCAGTGCTGATCCCGGAGGCGAAGAAGCTCAACGTGCTGCTGAAGGAATTC
>NZ_WYCT01000804.1 GCF_011008945.1 Streptomyces harenosi | reverse complement strand
CCCGCAGCCTGACCCGCCCGCTGGAAGGCGCGGTGAAGCTGGCCGACGGCATCGCCAATGGGCGGCTGGACAACAGCATTGACGCCTCCGGCAACGATGAGGTCACGCAGCTGCTCAGGTCGATGCAGCGCATGCAGGCGCAGTTGCAGTCGGTGATGGCGGCGCAGGGCGAGTTGGCCCGCCAGCACGATGCGGGCAGCCTCAGCTATCGCATGGACGAGAGTGCCTTCCCTGGTGACTACGGGCGCATGGTGCACGAGACCAACGCGCTGGTCGGCTCACACGTGCAGGTACAGAACCGGCTGATCGAAGTGATGAAGCATTACGCCCGTGGCGACCTGTCGGTGGACATGGATCCGCTGCCGGGCGAGAAGGCGGCGATCACCCAGGCAATGGACGAGACCAAGACCAGCCTGTCGGCGATCAACAGCGAGATCCGCCGGCTGGCGACGGCCGCGGCGGCGGGCGACTTCAGCCTG
>NZ_WYCT01000803.1 GCF_011008945.1 Streptomyces harenosi | reverse complement strand
CCTCCAGCCGGTAGCTGCCCGGCGCCAGGCGCGAGAACAGGCGCTCGCCCGCCGGACCGACTTCAACCCAATCCGGGTCGTAGCCGGCCAGGCGGTAACGGTAGGTATTGGACGCCGAGTCGGCGAAGGACAGCAATCGCGCGACGATGCGCAGGTCGCGATCGCCATCGGCGATCTGCAACGGCGCATCGTGGGTCATGTCCAGCACCTGTTCGTTGCGGCGCACTTCCACCCGCTCGATCACCAGTGGCGCGCGACGTACCGAAGGCCGTACCTGCTCCGGGTCGAACACCACTGCGCCTGCCGCCGTTCCGGCCACCAGGTGGCCATCGGCCGCTGCGATCAGGGTGTGCTCGCGGAACTCCTGGCTTGGCAGGCCGTCGTGCACGCCGTACAGGCGCACGCTCTGCCCATCGGCACTGACACGTACCAGGCCGCGTGCGCTGGTCGCCCAGGCCACGCCCTGCGCATCCACCACC
>NZ_WYCT01000802.1 GCF_011008945.1 Streptomyces harenosi | reverse complement strand
GTGGTGGTACGCCAACAGCAAGCAGAGCGAAGGGCCGGTGGACCTGGCCGGGCTGCGCCGTCTGCAGCAGGACGGCACGGTAACCGCCCGTACGCTGATGTGGCGGGAAGGAATGGCATCATGGCGGCCGCTGGCCGAGCTGGATCCTTCGGTGGCGCCGATGGATCCGACCCCGCCGTCGATTGAACCGGCGCAGGCCGTCAGCGCCAGCGGCGCATCGACCGCTGATCCGTCCGACCCCTATCGTGCGCCGGCAGCTTCGCCGGTGGCCGCGACCGCGCCGCAGCTGGAAGGCGACATCGCCTTGTACGCCGCCGTGGTCGGCGGCAACTTCCCGATCTATCGACAGCGCTGGCGGCTCGACCAGGGCATTGCCGACGGCAACGGCACCTGGCACTGGCCGGCGTTCCTGATCGGCGTGATCTGGATGGTGTACCGCAGGATGTACCGGCTGGCGGCGATCTGGGCCGGCGTGCTGGTG
>NZ_WYCT01000801.1 GCF_011008945.1 Streptomyces harenosi | reverse complement strand
CCGCTGACGTCCGCCGACGTTGCCGGCGCCGTGGGACTGATGCGGGATCCGGTCGCCAAGCAGGCCGTCGTAGCGGTTGCACTGCGGGGACAGGGCGTATCCCTGGCATCGCTGGGGCGCTCGTTGACCAGACAAGTTATGCGGCAGATCCAATGGGAGCGTCGAAATGGAGCCGCGCCCGCGCTTCGAATGGATGAGCCGGCAGACCGCTGGCGAATGCGCCTGGTGCTGCAGGACGCTGTGAACGATCTGGTGTGGCCAGAACGGAAGGTCGTAGCGCAGGAAGCCGCCAAGGCGGCCAAGATGAGAAAAGGAAACTATCTGCGGGTCTACGCCATTGCCGCAGCTGCGCTGAGGCAGGCGCTAGAAGATGGTCGTCAGGAGTTCAGCGGGCGGCTGTTTGGGCAGTGAAGGGAGCAGTGGCCCCATTCGCCGGGGCCATGCCTTCTATACCGTGTGCTCACCAACCACTTGATAGTTG
>NZ_WYCT01000800.1 GCF_011008945.1 Streptomyces harenosi | reverse complement strand
TGAACGGCGCGGTGCGCCCGGCGGATCAGCCTCAGCGCCTGCTACCCCCTTCACTGGTGAGCGAACGGCATCCGGATGGAAGCTTTGCGCTGGAGATCACCCGCAGCGTCGACAGTGATGGGCTGCGCTGGCAGCGGGTGCGCTGGTGGCGGCAAGGCAACACGCTATGGCGCGCCAGCGGTACGGCGACGGACCGCTATCCCCTGCCCGCGCCGGTTCCTTCGGAAGGCATTGCAGTGGCAAAGGATGTGCAGCGGTTCGAGGTGCGCGCCTGGCAGCCCGGGGCCGGCTGGGCGATGCTGCCGAGCGAGGGCGAGGTGCTGCCGGCCACCGGGCTGGAACTGCGGCTGGGCCTGCGTGACGGGCGTGGACCGCTGGGCTACCGGCGGGTACTGGAGCTTTAGGGTTCGTTCGTGGCACCGCATCCACGCATGGCGTGGATCTACTGCCGAGCGGCTTCTACTGCCCGGCCTGCCCTGGTG
>NZ_WYCT01000799.1 GCF_011008945.1 Streptomyces harenosi | reverse complement strand
CAACGGTACCGACACCGGCAGCGGGGTGAAGGCCTACCAGGTACGCAACCAGGCCATCTTCGCCGCCCGCTGGGCCACCGAACTGGGCCGTCATCCGGCGGTCGGCGAAGTGCCGTCTCCGGCGCTGCTGCTGCGCGGCCGGCGCCAGGTGCTGATCCTGGACGAGGAAGTACCGCAGCCGGATCGCGATTCCGGGTCACTGCGCCAGGTCAATCTGATCCGCCTGCTGCTGCAGGGCGGCGCCCACGTTGTGTTCGTACCGACCCGGCGCGAGCACGCCGGTGCGGCCACCGAAGCGCTGCAACGGATGGGCGTGGAAGTCTGGTACGCGCCCTTCCTGGACGGCGTAGCCGGCTGGCTGCGCAGCCACGGATCGCGTTTCGACGTGGCAATGCTGGTGCGTCACCACGTCGCCCACGAATGCCTGCCGCTGCTCAGGCGCTATGCACCGCAGGCACGGACCGTGTTCGACACCGTTGACC
>NZ_WYCT01000798.1 GCF_011008945.1 Streptomyces harenosi | reverse complement strand
GTTACCCATACGGGGCATGTGCCCGTCACAGCTGCATGCGATGCTCATCACCTGATCCCTGCCAGCGAGAACGCCCGCATGACCACCATCATCGCCCCGCGCGTGCACGACATCGGCGGCCTGGAAGTCCGTCGCGCCGTCCCCACCCTGCAGGCGCGCAGCATCGGCTCGTTCGTGTTCGTCGACCAGATGGGCCCGGCACTCATGCACCCCGGCACCGCCATCGACGTGCGCCCGCATCCGCATATCGGCCTGGCCACCGTCACCTACCTGTGGTCGGGCGCGATCGGCCACCGCGACACGCTGGGTTCGGATCAGGTGATCCGTCCCGGTGACGTCAACTGGATGACCGCCGGCCGCGGTATCGCCCATTCCGAGCGCACGCCGCAGCCGGACCGCGATCACGACAACCCGATCCACGGCATGCAGACCTGGGTCGCGCTGCCGAAGTCGCATGAAGAGATCGAGCCGGCGTTCTACCACCA
>NZ_WYCT01000007.1 GCF_011008945.1 Streptomyces harenosi | reverse complement strand
TTATAGCGTCCGATATGAAAATAGTCTTTCAGTGTTTTTTTTTTTTCAAGGAGAAGACGGCATACGAGATTAGCGAGTGTCTCGTGGGCTCGGAGATGGGTATAAGAGACAGGCGGACCCGAGCCCCCGCGCCAGCTCACGCAGCAGCTCGGGGTTGCGGTCGAGCGTCGTGAGCACCCGGTCGATGATCGTCGAGACATTGTCCAGACGCACCCTGAGCTGGGCCTGCGCCTCCACCCCCGAGATCCCCAGGTGCACCCGGCCGAGAAGGACGTCGGCGCCCACGTTCAGCCGCAGCAGATCCAGCACCTCGGCCTGGAGGGACACGTGTGCCCGCAGGTTCTCGACGTCCAGGTCGATCTCGTCGACCTTCAGCAGGGGTACGTCGAGGAAGACGTCCGGGTCCCCGCCCCGCGCGGCGACGGCGGCCCCGGGGCCCACCCGGTAGGGTTCCGGCTCCTCGTCGTACGGCTCGGGTCCGGTGTAGTCGTCGGCGTCCTCGCCGAAGTGCTCGTCGGTGTCCTCGCCGGGGTACTCGTCGGCGTCCTCGCCGGGGTACTCGTCGGTGTCCTCGGCCCCGGCGTCGTACGGGTCGCGCTCCGCGAAGGACGCCGCCGCGTCGTTGTCGTCCCTGTCGGACATCACCGGACCTCCCCGCTCGCGGACGTTTGCCCTATTTTGTCCGACCGCGGTGCGCACTGCCCACCCGGTGCCGCCGGGCGTCGCCGCCGCGGAGTCCGGCGGCACGCCGCGGCGTCTCACGTCCCTCCCCCGCCACCCGGCCGGACGCCGCCTTCGACCAGCCTCCGCGAGACATGATCAAGGGCCGGTTCCGGACACCTCCGGAACCGGCCCTGACCTGTGAGCGTGCGAAGCTCCACGCGGACCGCCCCGAGCCGGCACGGCGGATTCCGGCACCGTCGAAGCCACCGGCCACCGCCCCGCGCACGGGGCGACCGTGCCGGCCGCGATCCCCCGTCAGCGACCGTGACCAGCGCCGTCCGCCGTCACCCCTAGCCCTTCAGGCACGACCTGGCGACGTACTTCGCCTTGGCGATCACCACCCAGGTCGAGCTGAATTTGACGCCGCACGCGCTGTAGGAACCGCCCTGGACCGTGCTCCCGCACACCTTCGCTCCCTGCGCCAGGGTTCCCACCACGGTCGCCGTCGTCGAGGGACTCGAGCGGATGTTCAGGGTCTCCAGGGCGATGTAGGTGGTGCAGGTGGCTCCCGTGGGGGACGCCGAACCGGTGGTGACGGTCCCGGCGAGGGCGGGCCCTCCGGCGAGGACGACCAGGGCCGCGGCCGACGTACAGGCGGCCATCACGCTGGGTAAGCGCATCGTTCTCCCCTCTCCTGCGGCGCTCACGGCGCCGCTGCCTCAGCGGGGTCTCCCGCGGTCGCCTGGAGCATGGCTCATCGGCCCGGCGGGTAAACCGGGGCCGCGGACCCGGGGGTCCTCTGGCAGAAAATCGCTGGCCGGGAGGGGTGTCCCGTGGCAGGGTCCCCCTGTGACAGAGCTGGACCGCATCGTGATCACCCCCCTCGCCGACCGTCCGTCGCTGCTCTCCCGCATCTACGAGATCACTGACACCTGGCCGGCCTTCATCCCGCACGACCCGGTCGCCGAAGCCCTGCTGAGCCGGGTGGCCGAGGACTTCCCCCACTACTGCGTGGTGGCGACGGAGGGCGACCGCGTCGTCGCCCGTGGGCTGAGCGTGCCGTTCGACGCCCACTCGGACGGCCGTGAGGAGACGCCGGACAAGGGCTGGGACCAGGTACTCGTCTGGGCCTTCCGCGACCGGCACCGCGGGCACTCACCGACGGCGGTCAGCGCGTTGGAGATCACGGTGGATACCGGGTACCTCGGCCGCGGCCTGTCCTACCGGATGCTGGCCGCGCTGCGGGACGCGGCCGGCCGGCAGGGGCACCGCGTGCTGCTGGCCCCGGTCCGGCCCACGGCCAAGCACCTCGAACCGCACGTCACCATGACCGACTACATCCGGCGGCAGGGCGCCGACGGACTCCCGGCCGACCCCTGGCTCCGAGTACACGTCAAGGCCGGTGGCACCATCCAGAAGATCGCCCCGGCCTCGATGACGGTCAGCGGCTCGCCGGCCCAGTGGCGGCGGTGGACGGGCCTGCCCTTCGACCAGGACGGTGACATCGAGGTACCGGGCGCCCTCGTCCCGGTGCACTGCGACACCGCGCACGACCGAGCCGTCTACGTCGAGCCCAACGTGTGGGTCCGGCACACCGTGCGTCCGCCCACCGTCTGATCGAACTCTCCGACGAGACGCAGGACCGGCCCCTCGATCAGCCCGTCGGCGCCGGCCGGCGCATGACCTCGCCGATGACCGACGCGACGGACGGAAGCCTCCCGGCACCGCGCGGCGCGGCGCGGCTCCAGTCCATCGAGTGGTTTGCCCGGAACCACGGCGTGCCGTCCGGCCCCGTCGATTAGGAAGGGCCCGCTCCCGGAGTGGAAGGACCCCGTATGCGCAGGCTCATTGCTCTGTACGTCACGCTCGCCGCCGCTCTCGCCGCACTGCCCCCCGCGGCCCCGGCCTCGGCCGCACCGGGCCCGACGGTCACCGTCACCGTGGAGCAGGCCGTCACGAGCCTGCCGGTGGCCCCCGAGGACCGCACCGGTTACGACAAGGCGCTGTTCAGCCACTGGACCGACGAGGACCAGGACGGCTGCAACACCCGGGCCGACGTCCTGCTCCAGGAGGCGACGACCCCGCCGGACGTCGACGCGCGCTGCACCGCGATCGTCGGCGGCGTGTGGCACTCCTACTTCGACAAGAGGGACTACACGACGGTCCGCGGCCTCGACGTGACCCAGTTGGTGCCGCTCGCGGAGAGCTGGGACAGCGGGGCGAGCCAGTGGAGCGCGGAGGAACGGCAGGCGTACGCGAACGAGACGGAGGACCCGCGCACCCTGGTCGCGGTCGCCGCCACCGAGGTCCGCGCCCGCGGCGACAAGGACCCCGCCCAGTGGGAGCCCTGGGACGACAGCGCCGACTGCCGGTACCTCGCCGAGTGGGCGGCGGTGAAGTCCCGCTGGGGCATGTCCGTCGACCGGGCCGAGCTGGACGCGCTGGTCGCCATGGCCGCCGAGTGCCCCACCGAGCAGATCACCTACCGCCGCGTCCGCTGAGGGCGACGGGCCCGGGCCGCCCACGTCTTCCTCCGCACCACCCGGCCCCACCGGGCCCCCCGGTCCCTAGGTAGGGTAGGCGGGCTCCGGAGGACCGGAGCCGATGAGACGTGGCACATGGGGTGGGGAATGCCCAAGCACCGGTTGTCCAGGAAGAACCGTTACATCGCCCTGACCGCGGCGGGTGCCGTCGTCGTGGGCGGCGCCGGGGTCGCGGCGCAGACCTCGATGGCCGCCTCCGCGTGGCCGGCGCAGAAGACCTACACGGGCCGGGCGTTCGACACCTGCACGGCGCCCTCGCTCACCGCGATGAAGGCGTGGAAGAAGGACGCGTACTACGGGGGCGTCGCGGTCTACGTCGGTGGCAGGAACCGCGGCTGCGCCCAGCCCAACCTGACCAGGTCCTGGGTGAAGTCGGTCCACACGCTCGGCTGGCGAATCATCCCCCTGTACGTCGGCGCCCAGCCGCCCTGCCAGAAGAGCAGGAACAAGGAGCGGTTCACCGCGGCCACCGCGGCCTCGGTGGGGGTGAGCAACGCCAACGACGCGATCGCGAAGGCCGCGGCGCTCGGCATGAAGGCCGGCAGCCCCATCTACCTCAACATGGAGTCGTACGACATCGCCGACAAGGCGTGCAACGACGCCACCCTCACCTACGTGCGGTCCTTCACCAAGACCCTGCGCGCCAAGACCTACCGCGCCGGCCTCTACGGCTTCAGCAGCTCCAGTGCCAAGGCGGTCGCCACCGCCAAGGACCGCACCAACCTGCCGGGCAACCTCTGGTACGCCCTGTGGAACGGCCGGCAGACCACCACGGCGGACTGGCCCTGGGACCCGAAGCTGTACACCGACCACAGCCGCGGCCACCAGTACAAGGCCAACAGCAAGGAGACCCGCGGCGGTCACACCATCACCGTCGACCGCAACGCCTGGGACGCCCCGGTCGCCATCATCGGCTGACCGGCCGGCCACGAGCCGTCGCCCCGCCCGGCGCGCGGGCACTCGTCCGCGCGCCGCGACGGCCCCGGGCCACCCCGGCCCTCGCGCCTCCCCGCCTGGCTGCCGGGCGTGCCGTGTCGCCGGGCTGCGCGCTCATGCGGGTGGCTGTCCCGGTGCGGGCGGCGCGGAGGCGCCGGACCGTGAAACCATCCCTGCGGGTGGACATGTCGCGTACCCGGTGCGCGCACGGAGCCGTCCTTCACGCCGGGGGACGCAAGGCCGGTCCGCAGTCGCGTGCGCGTTTTCTCGCTGCCTTACGCCTGTCCTGTACCGCTGTTCGCTCCGGTGGGGGCGCTGCTATCCCAGATGCAGGTGGTGTGGGGTGGCCGGTGATGTGCCGCTGCTTCACCCGCCGGGTATGGGTGAGGAGCTCGGATGGACAACCGGTATGCGGCTTACTGCCTGACGGATGGCCGGTTCTACGAGCGGCCGGACCGGTCGGCCGACCCCGGGGACCAGGCGTTCTTCGCGGTGGCCCGGCGTCCCGTTCCCTACGGGTGGGCGGCGTCGAGCAGCGGGGACTGGCTGCATCTCGTCCCGGGCCGGACCGTGGTGGGCGCGCGCGAGCGGCCGGCGCAGGGCTGGAAGATCCACGTCTCGTCCACGGTCGCGGGTGCGGAGGAGACCGCCGGTGACGTGTGGGAGTACTGCGTTCCCAGGGCGATCCCGTTCAAGTTCGTCCCCACGGCGCACCAGTTGCACCTGCGCAACGGCAAGTACGCCTCCCGCGACGGCAGCGGCAAGTTCATCACCCTCTATCCGGCCGACGAGGACCAGCTGCACGCGATCCTCACCGGGCTGCACGCGGTCATCGGCGGCCGTCCGGGCCCGTACATCCTCACCGATCTGCGCTGGGAGGAGGGCCCGCTGTACGTCCGCTACGGCGCCTTCGCCGCCCGGTACTGCGAGAACGAGCGCGGTGATCTGGTCACGGCGATCGAGGACGGCGAGGGACGTCTCGTCCCCGACCACCGGGCGCCGGTGTTCCACGTCCCGGCGTGGGTGACCCTGCCGTCCTTCCTCGAACCACACAGGGCCGCCCGCGACGCCACCACCCTCACCGGTCGGCCGTACCGGGTCGAGAAGGCGCTGCACTACTCCAACGGCGGCGGCGTCTACCGGGCTGCCGACACCCGCGACGGGCGGACGGTGGTCCTGAAGGAGGCCCGCGCGCATGCCGGGCTCGCCGTCGACGGTTCCGACGCCGTGGCCCGCCTGGAACGCGAGAGGGCGGCTCTGGAACGGCTGGACGGAGCCGGGGTCGCCCCGGCTGTGCGGGACTGGTTCACCGTCGGCGACCACCGTTTCCTGGTCATGGAGTTCATCGAGGGCCGTGCCCTCAACTCGGTTCTCGCCCGGCGCCATCCGCTGCTGACGTCCGCCGCCGACCCCCGAGCCGCCGCCCGCTACACGGCCTGGGCCCTGGGGATCCACCGCGGCGTGGAGGAAGCGGTGGCCGCGCTGCACGGCCGGGGGGTGTGCTTCAACGATCTGCACATGTTCAACATCATGGTGGGTCCGGACGAACGGACCGTGTCCCTGATCGACTTCGAGGCCGCCACCCTCGCCACCGAGCGCGGCCGCCAGGTCGTCGCCCATCCGGGCTTCGTCGCACCGCCGGACCGTGCCGGCGTGGAGGTGGACCACTATGCGCTGGCCTGTCTGAAGCTGGCGCTGTTCCTGCCGGTCACCACGCTCCTGTCCCTCGACCGGGGCAAGGCGCAGCACCTCGCGGAGATCGTCGCCGAGCACTTTCCGGACGTGCCCGAGGCGTTCTTGGCCGACGCCGTGGCCGAGATCACGCGCGAGCCCGGAGCACGGGACGGGGCCCCGGTACCGCGCGCCGCCCTGCCCGAGGAGCGCGCCCTGCCCAAGGTGTCCGCCGCGCCGCCGCCCACGGCACCCTCCGCCCGCCCCGGGGACACGGCTCGCGGCCGGTGGTCCGACCGGCTGCCCGCACCGGGCGACTGGCCGCGCAGCCGGGACTCGATGGTGCGCGCCCTCCTCGTCTCGGCCACCCCCGAACGCGACGACCGGCTCTTCCCCGGTGACATCGCCCAGTTCACCGACGGCGGCGGACTCGGCCTGGCCCACGGCGCCGCGGGCGTCCTCCATGCCCTGGCCGAGGCGGGCGCCGCCCGGTACGAGACCGGCGAGCAATGGCTGCTCGACCACACCGATCCGCTGCCACCGCGCATGCCGCCCGGCCTGTACGACGGCCTGGCGGGCGTCGTCCTCACGCTCGACCGCCTCGGCCATCACCAACGCGCCCTGGACCTCGCCGAGGTCCTGCTCGGCGAGGAGTGGCAGCGGCTGTCCCCGGACCTGTACGGCGGGGTGTCCGGCATCGGCCTCGTCCTGGACCACTTGGCCCGCGTCACCGGCGAGCGCCTCTTCCACGACCACGCCGTCGCCGCCGCGCAGCTCCTCGCCGGCCGGCTGACGGCGGCCGAGCGGCACGACGGGCCCACCCGCAGACGGGCCGGGCTGCTGCACGGCGCCACCGGGTGGGCCCTGTTCTTCCTGCGGCTGTACGAACGCACCCGCGACCGCGCCCTCCTCGACCTCGCCGGCCGCGCGCTGCGCCTGGACCTCGCCCGGTGCGTGCCGGGCGCCGGTGGCGCCCTCCTGGTGGACGAGGGCTGGCGCACCATGCCCTACCTCGGCGCCGGCAGCGTCGGCATCGGCGCCGTCCTGGACGACTACCTCACCCTCGCCCCCGGGAACCGCGGCGAACTGGCGGCGGCCCGCCGCGGCATCCTGCTCGCCGCCCTCTCCCGCTTCTACATCCAGCCCGGACTGTTCCAGGGCGTCGCCGGCATGGTCTGGTACCTCGCCCGGACCACCACCCCCGGCCTGCCTCCCGACGCCCTCGCCCGCCAGACGGCGGCCCTGGGCTGGTACCGCATGCACCACCGGGGCCACACGGCCTTCCCCGGCCACCAGATCATGCGGCTGTCCATGGACCTCGCCACCGGAACCGCGGGCTGCCTGCTGGCCCTCGCCTCGGCCCACGGCAGCCCTCCGGCCCGACTCCCGTTCCTGCCACCACCTCGGAACACCCCGGCGCCGGCCCCGCACCCGTGAGGCCGCGAACCCCGGTCCTGCACCCCAGGACACGACGAAAGGAAAACGCCATGGTCCTCCTCGACCTGCAGAACCTGGAAGACGACGACGAGCAGAGCCGCGAGGCCGAAGCCGACGCCGCGTTCAGTCTCAGCCTGTTCAACTGCCAGAGCCAGGCCAGCACCGTCCTCTGCCTGTGACACCCACCGACACCCGCACACCGGGGGCCGGCCACCACCCGGCCGGCCCACCGGGGCCGCGCGCACCGCCTCGGCGCCACGTCCGGCGGCCGACGCGCTCCGGGTGCCGACCGGGGTGCGGCAGTGGTGCACCCGGGCGGTCAGCTCCCGCAGCAGGTGTCGTGCCGCATGGCCCGGGAGACGGCGAGCCACCGCTCTCGTGCGGCACGGTCGCCGGAGCGCGCCGCGCGCTCCGGGAAGGCGGCGAGCAGAGCGGACCGCTCGCGCACCGTGCCGCCGGTCAGCACCGCATCGGTCCGTACGAGGGTGTCGAAGTCGTCGAAGGGGTCACCGTCGACGACGACGAGGTCGGCGATCTTGCCCTCCTCGACCGTGCCCAGATGCGCGTCCACCCCGAGGATGCGGGCCGGTGCGACGGTCGCCGTGTGCAGGGCCTGCGCGGGTGAGAGACCGTAGCGGTGCAAGCCGCGCAGCGCCATGTGCAGTTGCAGTCCGACCGGCAGCAGCGGCGCGTCCGTACCCAGCGCGATCAGCCCGCCGGCCTCCAGGATGCGGCGGTAGTTGGCCACCTCCGTGCTCAGCGTGACCAGCTCCGCCTCGCTCGGCGGCCGGGCGGCGAGCTGGCGTACCAGCTCCACGTCCCAGGGCGGCATCAGCCGGGTCACCCGCTCCTCCCGGGCCAGCTCCGGGGCGTCGCCCAGCAGGGGGGAGGCCGAGAAGGGGGTGGCGACCAGCCGGAAACGGCCGCTGCCGTAGATCTCCGTGACGTCCTGGTACGCGTGGCCGGTCGCGGAGATCGCGTGCCCGTACTCCAGACGCTGGGTCGCGTACAGGTGCGTCGTCAGGTCCTGGCCCGAGAGGATGCCGTACGAGGCCAGATGGCTTCCGGCCCGGACGCCCAGTGTCTCGTGGGCGAAGCGAGCGGCCTGCGCCATGAAGCGCTGGCCGGCCCGTACGTACGTCTTGACGAAGTCCCATTCCAGCGCGACGCCTCGGCTCAGGGAACGCTGCAGACCCTCCTCCGTCCGGTGCGCCCGGCCCATGGTGTAGGCGACGCGGGACCCGTCGAGCAGTTCCCCGGTGGTGAACAGCCGTGGTCCGGCGAGCAGGCCCGCGGCCGTCGCCTCACGGATGCGTGCCTGCTCGTAGGCGAAGCCGCCGAAGGAGACGGCGGAGGTGATGCCGTAGGCGAGCTGCAGGACGGACTGGCGTCCGCCGTAGGTGTACTGCCAGGGGTGGGTGTGCGTGTCCCACAGTCCCGGCAGCACCGTGCGGTCGGAGGCGTCCACGACCCGGCCGGCTCTGCGGCGCGGGCGGTGGGGCTCCACGCCGGCCACCCTCCCGCCCCGCACGACGACGTCCACATCGTGGCGCACGGTCTCCCCGGTGCCGTCCCACAGCGCGCCCGCGTGCACCACGACGTCGGCGGGCGCCGGTCTGCGGTAGTCCAGCGCGAGGGGGACGGTGCGGGGTGCTCCGCCGCGTACGTCGAGCAGCCGCAGCTTTCCCGATGACAGGTAGAGCAGGGTGCGGGAGTCCCCGGCCCAGGAAGGGTGGTCGGCGGGCTCGTCGGTGACCCGGCGGGCGGCGCCCCTCGGCGTTCCGTCGGCTGCCACGGGCAGCACCCACAGGGCGGACTCGCAGACGACCGCCATCGCCCTGCCGTCGGGAGACCACACGGGGCCGCTGTCGTAGCGGTCGGAGATCGAGGTGTGCGGCGCGACGGCATGCAGCCGTGACGTGCCGGTCCCGGTGTCGATCACACGGATGACGTTGTAGCCCTCGCGGAAGCGGTGGCTGAGCCGGTTGCGGTCGCACAGGGCGATGTGGCGGCCGTCCGGCGACCAGCTCGGCCTGCCCGGCAGTCCGCCCCCCGCGAGGGGAGCGGCCAGCGTGCGTTCCACTCCCTCACGCAGGTCGCGTACGACGAGGTTGCCGGACATGTCCAGGCAGGCCAGCCGGGTCGCGTCCGCACTGAGCGCGGGGTGGATACGGCCACCGGTGGCGAGCACCGTCTCCTCGCCGGTGGCGGTCTCGTGCCGCCGGATCGCGTACGTCCCGTCGCGGTCGTCGGCGTACAGCACGGCCTTTCCGTCCGGCGTCCATACCGGGGCCTGGACGTAGTGGGTGGGGGCGGCCCGGACGATCCGGCGCGGCGGCGCTGCGCCGGACACCGGGGCGATCCACAGGGAGTCGAGGGCGGCGAACGCGATCCGGTCGCCGTCCGGCGACAGAGCCGGCAGGTGGATGCCGCGGACCGGCCGGACGCGGCGGGAGTCGAGCTCGTACCGCTTGGTGCGGTAGCGGGGGCGGGAGAGCGGGAGACGGACCAGGAACGGCAGCTCCGAGCGGGCCGTGCCGCCGGGTGTCAGCAGGTGGAAGCGGCCGTCGACGTTGACGAGCAGTCGGCCCTCCGGTGTCCAGCGCACGGGCACCGGCAAGACGTCACCGGCCACGGGAAGGTCCTCGCCGTCGACGACGAGGGTGCAGGAGGCGTGCGGTTCGTCGGAGGCGGCGGTGGTGCGCAAGTAGGCCAGCCGTCCCTGCGGGGACACGGCCGGCACCATGATGTTCCCCTCGGCCTTCTCCCGGTGGACGGCGCGGACGGGCCCCTTGCCGTCGGCGGGCACCGACAGGATCTCCCGGGAGGTCAGCGCGCCGCCGGCGAACCGGCCGCGCACGAAGAGCACCCGGGTGCCGTCCGGTGACCACACGGGGTCGAAGTCCTCGGCCGGCCCGTCGCCGTCCTGGCCGTCCTGGCCGGGCAGTCCGGTGATCCGGGTGAGTTCACCGGTGCGTACGTCCACGGTCCAGACACGGTAGTGGCTGCCCAGGACGGAGCTGCCGCCGCGTTCGGAGGCGAAGGCGATCCGGGTTCCGTCGGGCGACCACGACGGGCCGCGGTCGTCCCACGGGCCGTCGGTGAGCGGGCGCAGCCCGGACCCGTCGGCGCGCAGGAGCCAGATGTGGAAGGCGCCGCCGCGGTACGCGCACACCGCCAGATGCTCGCCGTCGGGTGAATGGACGGGCCTGGTGGGTTCCAGATCGGGAGGCGTCAGCGCCACCGCGTCGCCGCCCCCCGGCGGGAACGACCACAGCACGCCCTGGACCTCCGCGACGAAGCCGCCGCCGGACGGGGCGAGGCTGGCGGAGCCGTTGGTGGCGGCGGAGAAGGTCAGCAGGACCGGGGAGGTGCCGGCCGCCGCCGCTTCGGCGGCCGGCACCCCCGCCAGCGGGCCGAGCGCCACCCCGGCCGCCGTGGCTGTCTGGAGCACGCTGCGCCGGGTGGGGCCTGCGGGGAGGGGATCGTGCGGCGGGTGGCCGGGGCGGGTACCGGTGGTGGTCATGGTTCCTCCTGAGACGAGGGCACGGCGGACGGACCGTGCCCCCTGCGTGCGGGACACGGCTGCCCGGATCGGCCGGGCCCGGGCGGGACGGTCCGTGCTCGCCAGGAGCGGTCAGCGGGCCGGGGCGGGTTCCTGGCGCGTCCGGGCGGGGCCCGGGACGGTGAGGGGATCGAGGAGGCGGCTCAGGAAACGCCGGGTCCGTTCGTGGCGGGGGGCTTCGAGGACCTGGGCGGGGCCGCCCTCCTCGATCACGGTGCCGGCGTCCATGAAGACCACCCGGTCCGCGACCTGGCGGGCGAAGCCCATCTCGTGGGTGACCACCATCATCGTCATGCCGTCCAGGGCCAGCCGGCGCATCACCGCGAGCACTTCGCCCACCAGCTCCGGGTCGAGCGCGGACGTCGGCTCGTCGAACAGCATCAGCCGCGGCTCCATGGAGAGGGCCCGGGCGATGGCCACCCGCTGCTGCTGGCCGCCCGACAGCCGGGCGGGGTAGTCGTCCGCGCGGTCCGCCAGGCCGACCCGGTCCAGGTTCTCCCGGGCGACGCGCTCGGCCTCCTTGCGGCCACGGCGCAGCACCCGCCGCTGGGCGAGCGTCAGATTGCCGAGCACGGTCAGATGCGGGAACAGGTTGAAGTGCTGGAAGACCATGCCCACTCCGCGCCGCACGCGGTCGATGTCCACCTCCGCGGCGGTGACCTCCGTGCCGTTGACGACCACGCGCCCGGCCGACGGTGTCTCCAGCAGGCTGACGCAGCGCAGCAGCGTGGACTTCCCCGAACCGGAGGGTCCGATGACGCAGACGACCTCGCCCGGGGCCACGTCCAGGTCGATGGAGCTGAGGACGTCCTTGTTCCCGAACGACTTGCACAGTCCCCGGATCTCGATCGCCGGCGGGGGCGTCGAGGGCTCGGGCGGACTGCCTGGGTGGGTACGCACGGTGGTCACCTCATCCGGTGGTTGCGTCGTTCGAGCCGGCGGACGAGAACGCTCAGCGGAACGGTGATCAGCAGATAGCAGCAGCCCGCCACCACGATGGGCGTGGTGTTGGCGCTCGCGCTCGCCATGTCCTGGCCGAACTTGGTCAGTTCGCGGTCTTGCAGGGTGACCCCGAGGAAGAGGACGAGCGAGGAGTCCTTGAAGAGCAGGATCAGCTCGTTGGTCAGCGGCGGCACCACGATCCGGAATGCCTGCGGCGCCACCACGGAGACCAGGGCGCGCCCGTGCGACATGCCCAGCGAGCGGGCCGCCTCCCACTGCCCGCGCGGCACGGCCTCGATGCCGGCCCGGATGGTCTCGGCCATGTACGCGGCGGCCACCAGCCCCAGGGCGAAGGTGACCTGACCGTACACACCGCCGGGGAAGTGGACGCCGGGAAAGGCCAGCGGCACGCCGACGCCCACGAACACGAAGACGAGCAGCGCGGGCAGTCCCCGGAACACCTCGATGTACGCCATGGCGAGCCAGCGGTAGAGCCTCACCCCCGACAGCCGCATGACGGCGATGCCCAGCCCCAGGACGAGCCCGAAGACGAAGCCGCCGGCCGTGTAGAGCACCGTGTTGAGCAGCGCGACGGTGAGCACCTCGGGGAACATGGTCCCGGCCAGGGAGAGCCGGGCGAACTGGTCGGCCAGCCGGGCCCGGTCGGCCGTCAGGACGGCCAGCAGGACGACGGCCGCGGGCACGGCGTAGGACCCGGCGCGCAGGAGCGTGCGCCGCCGCGCGGCGGCCGGTGACACGGTGTACGGCGTGCCCGCGGCCTCGGCGGCCCTGGTGCCCTCGGTGATCCCCATCAGCTCGTGGCGCCTTCCGGTGCTCTGCCGAACCACTTCTCGTACAGCCGGTCGTACGTGCCGTCGGAGCGGGCCCGCTGCAAGGTCGCGTCGACCACCTTCAGCAGCTTCTCGGTGCCGTCCTTGCGCAGGGCGAAGCCGAACTGCTCGCCGGTCTCGATCCGCAGGGCGATCCCGAACTCGCTGTTGGCGGAGTCCCGCAGCCACTCCTGGACGACGGGCAGGTCCTGGACGACGGCGTCCACCTGGCCGGTCCGCAAGGCGTTGAGCTGGGCGTCCGTGCTGACGAACGACTGGGGGTCCAGCCCCTTGCCGCGCAGGTAGTCCTCGCCGGTGGTCGCGGTCATCGAGCCGACGGCACGTCCCCGGAGGTCGGCGAGCGAGGAGACCCCGGCCCCCTTGTCGGTCAGCACCGCCTGGTCGGCGTCGTAGTAGGGGCGGGAGAACGACATGTTCTTGCGGCGTTCCTCGGTGATGGTGAACCCGGCCGCGGCCAGGTCGCACTGCCCGGCGTTCAGCGCCGCCGCCGACCTGATCGTCTCGAACGGCACGTCGACGACGGACTGCTCGACGCCCAGTTCGTCGGCGACCAGATCGATCAGGTCCACGTCGAAGCCCACGACCTCGCCGTCCTTCTCCACCTGGAAGGGCGGATCGGGCAGATGGGTGCAGACGGTCAGCCGTCCCGCCTCGACGAGCGGTACGCCCCCCTTGGCGGACGTCTGCTGCCCGGTGCCGGCGCTCCCGCAGCCGGACAGCAGCACGGCGGACGCCCACAGGGCCACGGCCGTGACCGTCCGCGCGGGGCGCCGGCGGCGGCCCGATCGGGCGCTCATACGGCCACTCCATGGGTGCGGAAGACGCTGTCGAGCAGCAGCTTGTCGTGTGTTCCGCCCTCGGGCAGGCGCTTGATCACCAGCAGGCACGGCACTCCGAACTCCCCGCCGGGGAACTGCTTCGTCCGGGTGGACGACACACACACCGACCACGCGGGGGCTTCCCCGGAGGGCAGTTCCGCACCGGTCTCCGCGTCGAACACCCGGGTACTGGCGGTCAGCAGGACACCCGCCCCGAGCTTGGCCCCCCGGCGCACCCGGGCGCCCTCCACGATCACCGAACGGGAGCCGATGAAGGCGTCGTCCTCCACGACGACCGGCCGGGCGTTCGCGGGCTCCAGGACCCCGCCGATGCCCACCCCGCCGGCGAGATGGACGTCCTTGCCGATCTGCGCGCAGGAGCCGACCGTGGCCCAGGTGTCGACCATGGTCCCGGAGCCGACGTAGGCGCCGATGTTGGTGAAGGACGGCATGAGGACGACACCGGGCGCGAGGTGGCTGCCCCAGCGGGCCACCGCTCCGGGCACCACGCGCACGCCGGCGAAGGAGGTTTTCAGCGGCAGCCGGTCGTGGTGGCGGAAGGGGCCCGCGGAACTCTCCTCCATGTCCAGGACGGAGAAGCAGAGCATGATCGCCCGCTTGGCCCGTTCGTCGACGACGACCTGGTCCGTCTCCGGGTCCACCGACGCGACCCGGGCCAGGCCCGCGTCCAGGAGGCCGATCGCGTCCAGGACGACCGCGCGTGCCTCGGTGTCGGCCGGGGTCAGCCCGGCCCTGTGATCCCACAGCGCGTCGATGTCCGCGCTGATCGCGCTGGGGCGCCCAGCGGCTGCCGTGATGCTGCTCATGATGGTGCGTGTGCTCCTCAACGATTCGGTCCTGCCGCGAAGCCGGCGACGAGGACGGGGGCGGGGATCAGGTGCTGCGGCTCACCGAGGACAGGTGGAAGTCGCGCACCCGTGTCGGCGGGGCGGCGAGCGGCATGGCGTACGGGTCCCACTCGCGGGAGAGCGTGGGCGTGGTCGTGCCGGTCTCGGTGACCCGCCCGAGCATCGCCACCGGGCTCTCGTCGAAGCGGAAGTTGCCGGCCTCCGCGACCACCTCGCCGTCCTCGATCAGGTAGACCCCGTCGCGTGTGACACCGGTGAGCAGTGCCTCCGCCGGATCGACCATGCGGACGTACCAGAGGCTGGTGACGAGCAGACCGCGTTCGGTACGGGCGACCAGATCGGCCATGGAGCCCTCGCCGGGGCCCTCGAGGATCAGGTTGCCTCCGCCCGGTGTGAAGGGCAGGCCGGTCAGCACGGCGGACTCCCGGGTCTGGACCAGGGCGCTCAGGACACCGGCGTCGACCCAGGCGGTGGGCCCGAGCGGCCGGCCGTTGTCGAGGACGGAGGCGTCCCGCCCGGGCGCGGCCACCACGGTGAACGGCAGACAGGGCACGCCGGGGTGGCCGGGGTCGCTCCGCAGCGTCAGGGGGTAGGCGGAGAGCCGCTCACCCGCTCTGGTCCCCGCGCCGGGGGCGGCGAACGGGCCGCGGCCCTCGTACGCGGAGCGGGCCGAGCACGCCCGGTAGAGGTTCAGCGCCATCTCCCCGGCCGCCGAGGGTGACAGCAGCACCTCGTACCGGCCCGGGGACAGTTCCCTGCGGGCCTCGCACCGTCCCAGCGTGCGCAGCAGCTCCCCGGCCATGGCGGCCGGGTCGATCTCCGCGGCCGGCCGGGCCAGCGGCACGCCCGCCCACGCCGAACGGGCGAGATCGCTCGACTTCGCCGTCATCTCCACGCGCCCGAACGGCTGCTCGCCACGGAGCCGGAGACCGCCGGAGGTCGCCAGCCAGGTGGTGCGCACCCCCTGTTCGGCGAATCCGTACAGCAGCCGGTCCTCCGCCGCGGCCGAGCGGAACGCCCGGCCGAGCGTCCGCGGCAGCCGGTCGGCCAGCCGCCCCTCGGGCCGGGCCGCCGGAGCGCCGTACTCGGGCGCCGCCGCCCGCGGGTCCGGACGGGTGCCGCCCGGGCAGGCACCGCCGGGCGACCGGGCCCCCGGCACCGGGGCGGTGGCCGCGGCCGCCGCTTCGGCGGCCCTGACCGCCTGCTCGACCCGGTCACGGCTGGGGTCCGAGCAGCGGACGACACCCGTCGAGGCGGAGCCGTCGCCGTGGTGGCGGACGGCGATGACGGTCAGCAGCCGGTGCCGCGACGACCCGCCGGTGGTGACGGTGTTGTTCGCCCACCGCAGATGGGAGCCGGTGGTCTCCTCGACCACGACCACGCACTCGTCGCCGCGGGACAGCCCGAGCACGGTCTCGGCCAGTTCCCCGGCCGGCTCGTGCGGGTCGCCGGCCCCGGTGCCCCCGGGCCGGGCCGGCGGGCGGGAGCGGCCGAGCGCGGTCACAGGGCCACTCCGTCACCGGTGTGGAGCACGCGGATGCCGGTGAAGACCGCGGCCGGTGCGCCGTGGCTCACCGGAGCGAGCTGGCCCGGCTGGCCCTTGCCGCAGTCGAGGGCGCCGTTGAGCACATAGGTGGAGGGGCCCCCGAGGGCCGCCAGAGCGTGCCAGAACTCCAGGGTGTCGGCCTGGTAGGCGACGGAATCGAGGGGCTCGGCCAGGCGGCCCCGGCGGATCCGCCGGGCCCGGTCGGCGGTGAACTGGAAGTTGCGGCGCTGCATGTCGATCGAATAGCTCCCTTCGCCTGCCAGGTAGATGCCGTCGTCCACGGCGGAGATCAGCTCGTCGAGCCGCGGCCCCGCCGCGGCGGGCTCCAGGGACACGTTCGGCATCCGCTGCATCGGCGCGAAGGCGGCGGACTCGGCGAACGCGCATCCCGTCGAGCGCGCGAGGCCCAGCCGTCCGGCGGTCTCCCGGTCCGTCTGGTAGCCGACGAAGACGCCGTCGCGGACGAGGTCCCAGCTCTGGGCCCGCACCCCTTCGTCGTCGTATCCGACGGTCGCCAGCCCGTGCGGGACCGTCCGGTCCGCGGTGACGTTGAGCAGGGACGACCCGTAGCGCAGGCTGCCCAGGCGGCCGGGGGTGGCGAAGGTGCCGCCGGCGAACCCGGCCTCGTCGCCCAGCGCCCGGTCGAGTTCGGTGGCGTGCCCCACCGACTCGTGCAGGGGCATCCACAGATGGGTGGAGTCCACGACCAGGTCGTAGCGGCCGGGACGTACCGGCCGGGCCGCGCGTGCCTCGGCCAGCGCGCCGGGCAGGCCGCGCAGTTCCGCGGCGAAGTCCCAGCCCTCGCCGAGGAGGTACTCCCAGCCGCGCCCGGCCGGCGGGGCGAGCATCCGCACACCGCACTGGCGGTCCCCGGTGGACACCGCCATGAGTTCGGGGTGGAGGCGTATCCGCCGCTGGAAGGTGAGGGTGCCGTGCAGGTCGGCGTAGAACTTCTCCTCGCTCACCTCGGTGAGCGTCACGTCGACGTGGTCGACGCCGGCGTGACCGAGCAGGGTCCGCGACCAGTCGACGAGCAAGGCGTTCCGCTCGGCCGCCGGGACCGTGAACGGGTCGATGCGGAAGGCGGAGGACCAGGTCAGGTCGTGGTGCGGGGGCTCCGGGGCGAGGACGACGCGCCGGTGGCCGGCCGGGGCCGGGCTCGCCGCCATCCCGAGGGCCTCGCGGGTGGCCCGGTCCACCGCGTCGGCGGTGAGCCGGGCGTCGGCGCTCCAGCCCCAGGTGCCGTCGTGCACCAGGCGCACCGCGAAGCCGGTGTGCTCCTCGTCGGTGAGTTCCCGGACGACGCCGTCGGACAGCGAGGTACGGCGGGTTCGCACCCGTTCGGCCCGGAAGTCGAGATGGGTGACGCCGTGTGCGTGCCGCAGCGCCACGTCCGCCAGTCCACTCAGCGCGGCCGGGTCGAATCCCCCGGCGCCCGGGTGCGGGAGGTCAGTCATGGGCGAAGTCCCGGTCCTTCCTGGTGCGCAGTGTGGAGCACCAGACGGGCAGCGCCCCGAGGAGCAGTCCGGCGAGGCAGATCCACAGGGCGGTGCGCACTCCGAGCCAGGACCCCAGCGCGCCGCCGAGGAGCCCGCCGAACGGCATGACACCCCACATCACGAAGCGCATGGTGGCGTTCATCCGGCCCAGGAGCGCGTCGGGGCAGGCGAGCTGGCGGACACCGATCTGCGTGACGTTGTAGACCGCGGAGGCACCCATGCCGAGGAACATCCCGATGCCGTACAGCGCGGTGAGCCAGCCCGCGTCGGCCAGTGGCAGCAGGAGCAGGGGCGCCGCGGCGGGCAGCGACAGCCTCAGCGTACGCAGGGTGCCGAAGCGCAGGCACAGACGGTTGGTGAGCCAGGCCCCGACGAGTCCGCCCACCGCGCCGGAGGCCAGCACCACTCCGTACACGCCGGAGGAGAGGCCGATCTCCCGGACGAGGAACAGCGGCTGCAGACCGAGCCAGGCCGCCTCGAAGAACTGGATGACGGCCCCGCACAGGGCCAGGGGCCGCAGTACGGGATCACGGAGCACGAGGACGAGCCCCGCCTTGATGTCCGGCCACAGCCGGCGTCGCGTCCCCCGCCCGGCGTCCGGACCCGGGTCCGGCCCGTCCGGGCCCTCGCCGCGGATACGGCCGAGGAACAACGCGGACACCGCATAGCTGATGGCGTTGATGAAGAGCGTGAACGGTGCCGCGAGGAACTGCACCAGCAGTCCCGCCGTCACCGGTCCCCCGGCCGTGGCGGTGAACTCGACGGCCTCGAGCCGGGTGACCGCCGCGACCACCCGGGGCCTGCCCACCAGCCGCGGTACGTAGCTCATGTGCGTGACGTCGAACAGGACCGTGCCGAAGCCGACGGCCAGCGCGACGAGGTAGAGCTGGGCGAGGGTCAGGACGTCCAGCAGCGCGGCGACGGGCAGGCTGAGCAGGACCAGGGCACGCGCGAGGTCCACCCCGATGAGGATGCGCCGGCGGTCGTAGCGGTCGGCCCAGACTCCGGCCGGCAGCCCGATCAGCAGGAAGGCGGCGGTCTCCGCGGCGGTCAGCAGGCCGCTCTGGAACGGCGACACGTGGAAGGTCGTCACCGCCATCAGCGGCAGCACGGTCAGCCGGATCTGGGTACCGGCGTGGCTCGCCGCGGCCCCGGCGAGCAGCAGCCGGAAGCCCCGGTGCCGGGTCACCGGCTCGCTGCGCTCCCCGGCCGGCTCGGGAGCGGTGGCGGGGCCGTGGGCGCGTTCGGTCACGGGGCGATCACCCGTACCGTCACGTCACTGAGGTAGTGCGCGCTGTACGCCGTCACGTCGGGTTCCGGGTCCCGGGTGAGGATCTCCATGCGCAGGGGCACGGGGAGAGCGGCGCCGTCCATCAGGGACTTCAGCCAGTCGCCGGCGGGCGCGGCGGCCGGCTCGGCCGCCGTGTACGCGACGACGAGCGAGGGGTCGGACAGTGCGCCGAGGCCGAGGACGAGGTCGGCCTCGTCCGAACCGTCGTCCGGATCGAGCAGTTGGGAGGGCACGGGCACACAGCCGAACCTGTTCTTGAAGGCGAAGAGCCCCGGTTGCGCCACGTGCCCGTACAGGCTCGGGTCACTGCCCAGGGAGATCAGCGGCACGTCGCGCTTCCGCGCCTCCTGACAGGCCGTCAGGTACATCGACCGCACCAGGTTGCCGTCGCGTTCACCGGCGGCCAGGGCGCTGAACCGGACCCTGACCGCCGGTGTGCCGGTACGGTCGCAGGCGCAGAGGCATCCGCCGATCAGCCGGCCCGCATCGTCCGTGGCCCGCACCGCGAAGTAGCCGTCGGCCGCCGCGAGGAGTTCGTCGCGGATGCGGCGGGCGTACGGGACGCCGTTGCGCAGACGGGACATGTGGTCCTCGTACAGGTCCAGGAACTCGTCCAGCACGGCCGCGTCCAGGGGTGCGTGCACCTGCACCCGGACGCCGCGCGCGGCGACGGTGCGCTGACCGTGGCGGGCGCTGCGGCGGGACCTCTTCGACATCCGGTGCAGGAACTCCTCCTCGCTCGCGCACACGGGGGCGAGCCAGGTCAGCCAGCTCGGCTTGACCGCGAAGCCCGCCTCCCGCAGGCGGGGCCGGTCCGCGGGGCCGAAGTCGGTCACCCGTACCAGGTCCGCGCCGGAGTGCTCGGCGCGCCAGTCGCGGCTCAGCGCCTCGCCGGTGTCCACATGGGCGATCCGGAGACCGTTCTCGTCTGTCAGGTTCACGCCGTCTCCGTCTCGTGGGCCTCGGGCCAGCCGGCTTCGCGCGCTTCCGGGGCCGGCCGCCGCAGGGCCTCGTGCCAGGCGGCCGGGCTTTCACCGGGGGGCCTGACCAGGGACCACAGGGGGCGGATCTCCGCTCCGCGCAGCGTCTTTCCCTGGTAGGCGCCCGTGCCCAGGTCCACCTCGGTGAGCCCGTGGGCCAGGGCATGGCGCACCGGGGCGTACACGGAGAGGTTGAAGTAGCCGAACGGCAGCGCCGCTTCCTCGTCGAAGCCGGCGGCCCGTACGTACAGCGTGTCGTCATGGACGTAGCACAGGGTGAAGCCGGTGAGCCGGCCGCCGGACTCCGCCGCGAAGACGAGGCTGCGCTCGTCCAGGAACTCCGCCTGGCCCGCCAGGTACGCGGTCATCTCGGCGTCCCGGACCGGATCGCCGTACCGGCGCTGGAGCCGTCCGAGCAGCGGGCCGACGCGGTGCGCCACCTCGCCCAGGGAGTACCTGGCCACCTCGCCGGCGGCCCGGGCGAAGGCCACCGCCTCCTTCCTGAGCTTCGAGCGGCGGGCGCTGGGGAACCGGGCCAGGTAGTCGTCGAAGGCCCCTCCACCGGCGGGCAGCGTGATCACGGCTTCCGCCGACGTGGGGACGGTCACCCCGCCGAAGGCAGGACCGGACTCCCGCGCCGTCGCCGAGGGCGCGTACAGCATCGCCACGCTCCGGGCGCCCGCCTCCGCGGCGACCGCGAGGCTTCCCCGGACCAGGGCCTCGGTCACGGCCCGCCGGTCGCCACCGGGGCGCACGAGGAATTCGCTGTGGTAGCCGCTGACCGAGCCCACCAGCAGCAGCGGATACCAGCGCGCGTCGGCGCCCGCGGTGGGTCCGTGCGGCGCGAGGAAGAGGCGTATCGGGTCGTACCAGGTGGTGAAGCGGTCCGGAGGCCGCGTGAGCAGGTACGTGGGTGTGGCACCGACCAGTTCACCGGCGTCGTCGTACGCGAGGACGTAGCGGACGGCCGCAGTGGTGAACGTCTCGGTCCAGTGCAGCCACTCATAGCTCTGGTAGAGCCCCGCACCGGCGGCCAGCCGGCCCCACGCGTGCGGCCCGGCCTCGGCGATGCCGGCCACGGTGGTGACGCGCGGCGGGGCGTCCCCTCGTGGTGTCCCGTCCCGGCTGAGGGTGATCATGATGGCGCTCCTTGCCTGTTCCGTGCGGGCGGAAGAAGCTCGTCCGCCCGCAGTGCGGTGACCGGCCGCCCCGCCAGCAGGGCGATCCTGTCCCGTAGCATCTCCGGCTCCCGCGTCGCGGCGATGCGCACGAAGGGGCGCCCCGCCGGCCCGTACTGGGTGCCCGGTGCCAGGACCAGCCCGGCCGTCCGGGCCGCCCGGCGGGCGAACACTTCGCCGTCGCCCCCCGGGGCGCGCAGCCACACGAACATGCCGCCGTCGGGGAACGCGCACGTCAGCCCCGCCTCGCGCAGCAGTGCGATCAATCCGGTGAGACGGCGCCGGGTGCGCCGCCGCTGACGGGCCACCAGGCGGTCGTCGCCGAGCAGCAGGGCGGCGGCGCGCTGGCTCGGCGCGGCGGCCATCAGCCCGGCCGTCCGGCGGCGTTCGGTCAGCCCCCGCACGATCCGCGGGTCGCCCGCGTAGTAGCCCACCCGCAGTCCGGGCGAGTTGAAGCCCTTGGACAGGCTGTGCACCGCCACGACCCCGTCGAGCCCGTCGGCCAGTACCGTGGCCGGGCCGGGCCGCCAGGCCAGATCCGCATACGCCTCGTCGGACAGGACGAGCACGCCGTGGGCCCGTCCCCAGGCGGCCAGGGCCGGCAACGGCTCGGCCACGCCGGTGGGGTTGGCCGGGCTGTTGACCCACAGGCACAGGGCACGCCGCGTCTCGGCGGCGGGCAGCAGGTCCGGCCGCATCCGCAGCGCGCCGTCCACGGGGACCTGGACCGTCCGCAGGCCGGCGAGTTCCGCTCCCGCCCGGTAGGTGGGGTAGCACAGCTTCGGGACGAGCACCGTGTCACGGGTCGCGTCGTCCCGCTCCCGGCTCAGGAAGAGGGCGGCCGTGGCGATGAACTCCTTGGTCCCGACGCAGGCGGCGACGGCCTCGGGGGGCAGGGCCACTCCGAACCGGCGGCGCATCCGGCGCGCGGCGGCGGCCCGCAGCTCCGGTGAGCCCGCGCTCTTCGGGTAACCGCCTTCCAGGGCACCGGCCGGGCCGGCGGACGGCACGGCGGGCTCGGGATCGCAGGCCACTCCGAGCGACAGATCCACCGCCTCGAAGCCGGCGGCGCGGGCGATGGCGAGCAGTTCCTCCCTCATCCCGTCACCCGTAGAGCCCGTCCGCCTCGAGGGCACGGACGGCCGCCCGGTCGCGCTCGACCTGCTCGCGGTCGCCCACGAGGTAGACGATCCCCGGTGAGGTGAACAGATCCACCGTGCGCTGAACCGGCACCCCCACGCTGAGATCCCCGATCAGTCCCCCGAAACTGGGCAGCGCCGCGAGGCGCTCCGCCACGTCCGGGGTGCTGATGACCCCGTCGCGGTGGGCGATGAGCGACAGCACGGTCAGGTGCTGCCGCAGGTCGTAGGGGCGGGCCGCCCGCCGGGCGAAGGCGTCGGGGTCGGTGACCGCCTCGACGGTGAGGCTCACATGGCTCGCCCCGGTCGCCCGCTCCACCTCGGCGGGCAGGATGGTGCCCTGCATCCGCGCGGCCGTCTCGATCAGTACGGGCCCGTCGGCGGTCAGCATCAGCTCGCTGTGGGCGGGGCCCCAGGCGATACCGAGGGCGTCCAGCACCTGCGTGATGTACGAGCGCACCCGGTCCTGGACCGCGCCGTGGGCGGGGAGCAGGTGCTCCGCGTCGCACACCAGCCCGGCCCCTTCGACACGGCGCCGGTCGTCCCGCCAGATCTCCGCGACGTGGTGGCGCCCGGCGCGGCTGACGGTGTTGACGAAGTACTGCTGGCCCACGAGGAGTTCCTGCACGAGGACCTTGTGGTTGGTCAGCCCCATCCGGTTGGTGTGCCCGTGCAGCTTCCTGAAGGTCTGGCGGACGGCCTCGGCCGACTCGCAGAACGTCACCCCGTCCGACCCGGCGCTGTCGGCGGGCTTCAGCACCACGGGCCAGTCGCCCAGCTCCCGGGCCCGTGCGACCGCCTCGTCCTCCGTGCGCACCTCCGCGGTGCGGACGTGACGAAGCCCCTTCTCCTTGAGCCGGGCCGCCATGGCCGCCTTGTCCCGGCGGGCCGGGCTCAGCGCCGTGCCGTTGCCCTCCAGGGACAGCAGCTCCGCCAGTTCGTCGGCGAACTGCACGCCGATCTCGGTGCCGGCCACCACCGCTCGTACGGGAATCCGGGCCAGCGCCTCGGCGGTCTCCCGGGGGCCGCCGCCCTGCACCACCGTCTCGAAATCCTGGGTCCGCAGGCTGGTGGCGTAGATCTCGGGCAGCGGCACCTGGCTGATGACGGCCACGACCCGCCACCCCGCCTCGGCGAAGGCGTCCTTGAGGAACGCCCCGGTGGAGAAGGGGTCGACGATCGCGACGACGGGCCGGTCCGCCGGCTCCACGGGCGTCTCGGCTGCCGGTTGGCTCATGGGGCTGTGGCCTCTCTCAGGTGAACGGCGTGCGCGGCGGGGACGGGCGCGGGAATCCGGTCCGGTACGAACCGCAGGGTGGCGAAGTGGTCCAGTTCCTGCTCCTCGGCCCGGCGGATGAGCTCGACCGAGCCGTCGGCGCGCAGCAGCAGCTCCTTGGGCCGCATCCGGCCGTTGTACGTGTAGCCCATCGCATGGCCGTGGGCTCCGGTGTCGTGCACCAGGAGCACGTCGCCCTCGTCGACCTCGGGGAGGTGCCGGTCGATGCCGAACTTGTCGCTGTTCTCGCACAGCGAGCCCACGACGTCGACCGTCCGCGAGGGGCGCCCGTCCCCCCACGGGGCCGTGATGTGGTGGTACGCGGTCGGGTACAGGCCGGGCCGCATCAGCGCGCTCATGCCGGCGTCGACGCCGACGTACTCCCGCCACTTGCTCATCCGGTTCACCACGGAGGTGACCAGGACGCCGTGCGGACCCGTGATGTACCGCCCGCTCTCGAAGCAGATCACGGGCCAGGTGCGCGCCCCGGCGCGGGTCCAGTCCGCCAGCCGCCGGCGCAGCGCACGGCCCAGCGCCGGGAGGTCGAAGGGACGCTCGTCGGGCCGGTAGGGAATGCCGATCCCTCCGCCCAGGTTGAGCAGTTCGATCTCGACACCGGTCTCGTCGCGGACCAGCTCCGCATGGCGCAGCAGGATGTCCAGCGTGCGTACGACGGACGAGACCGCCAGCGCGTTCGACGCCACCATCGTGTGCAGTCCGAAGTGCCGCACGCCCAGGTCGCGGGCCATGGTCACGGCGTGTGCGAGCTGGTGCGTGGGGATGCCGAACTTGGCGTGCTCGGGGCTGCCGAGGAAGGGGTCGTCGCCCTCCAGGGCGCCCGGGTTGATCCGCAGGCAGAGCGTGTCCTCGCCGCCCGGCCCGTCGGTGAGGTCCGCCAGCTTGGCCAGTACCGCCACGTCGTCGACGTTGATCAGCGCGGACCGCGCGCGGGCGGCGGCCAGCTCCTCGCGGCTGGTGTTGTTCGAGGTGAAGAAGACGTCGTGGCCCCTGGCACCGGCCTGGCCGGCCAGGGCGAGTTCCGGCAGCGAACTGCAGTCGAACCCGAAGCCATGGCCGTGCAGCAAGGACATGACGGCCGGGTTGGGCAGCGCCTTCACCGCGAAGTACTCACGGAAGGGCATACCGGAGAAGACGTCGTTGAAGTGTGCGCACGTCTCGGAGATACCTGTCTCGTCGTACAGGTGGAAGGGTGTTCCGAAGTGCTCGACTGCGTCCCGCAGCACAGGCCGCAGGCGGCTGGCGAATCCGGCGCTCATGGGCAAGGTCGGCTGCCTTCTTCCTTCTTGGATACCAAAGGCCCGTGGTGTCCCGGGGAGCGTCCCGGGCCGGGAGCGGCGGGCCCGTGGCCCGGGCCCGCCGCAGGGGGAGCTCGGGCGCTAACGGCGCGCGACCAGTACGAGCCGGTCCTCGGGGGTCTTCTCCCGGCCGTCGAACCCTCCGAAGCAGTCCACTTCGGTGAATCCGGCGGCTCGCAGCCCCTCCACCAGTTGGCCGCGGCTGTAGATACGGGTCCGGCAGTCCAGACGCCGGTCCCCGATCCGGTAGGTGACGTGCAGCATCTGCTGCTGCCAGTCCATGCGCAGCTCTTCCCGCACCCCGTTGGTCTCCCGGTGCACGGTGCCGCCCTCCTCCCCCAGCCGGGCCTTGGCCCGCTCCAGGTCGGAGAGTTCCAGCAGGAGCCGGCCACCGGGCCGCAGCGCCGACCACCAGGCCCGCAGAACCTCCGCGTCCTCCTCGGGCGTCGCGCTGTAACCGAAGCTGGAGTAGACGTTGACCAGCGCGTCGGCGCAGCCGGGCGGCAGGTCCGCCATGTCCAGGACACGGTAGTCGGGCCCGGGGTGGCGCTGCCGTGCGAGGGCCACGACCTGTGGAGAGATGTCCACCCCGATCACCCGGCAGCCGTGGGACGCGAGCGCCTGGGCGAACCGCCCGGGACCGCAGCCCGCCTCGACGACCGTGTCCGAGGGGCCGAGGCCCAGCAGCCGTACCGTGTCGGCCGCCTCCTGTTCCGTGGCCTCGTACCGGCCGAGCAGCTCCGAGGCGTCGACGAAGTGCTCACCGAAGGTGTCGACCGCGTTCAGCATGGCCGAGGACATGCGTGGCCTCCTCGTTCGGGTCAGGAGCCGACACGGGCGATCAGCACCGCCCGGTGCCGTTCCCCGGACAGCGGGCGTTCGTAGGCGAACCCCTGGCTCGTCGCCGACGAGAAGCCGGCCGCGTTCGCCTGGTCCACCAGGTACTCCTGGGCGAGCCAGTAGAACGCGTCGACGCCGGGAGCGGCCTCGGTGGCCGCGCCGTTCCTGGGGGCGTCGTTGGAGGCGACCAGGGTGCCGCCGCCGGCCAGCCAGTCGCGGATGCGGGCCAGCACGGGCAGGCTCGCCGTCTCCTGGGCGTAGAGGTGCCCGAAGAGTCCGTCGGCGTAGACGACGGGCCAGCCACCGGGCTCCGGCGACCACGTCTGCACATCGGCCTGCAGCGCGGTCAGCCCCTTCCTGCGGGCCAGTTCGACGGCTTCCGGCATCGCGTCGACGGCGAGCACCTCGTAGCCGAGCGCGGCTATCCGTTCCTCGATGACCGCGTTGCCGCAACCGAGGCTGAGGAGCCGCTTGGTGTCGTTGGCGGCGAGTTCGCCGAGCAGCAGGTCCACCATCATGGTCCGGTACTCCGGGGAGTACGTGGAGGGTGTGACGGAGTCGCCACGGGCGTCGCCCTGCTCCCAGACGTCGAAGATCGACGGGTTCTGACTCCCCTGTGCGGCGTAGAACCTCTTGAGGTCTTCCAGTGTTGCGCTCACGGCCCTTGACCTTTCGATGCTCAGACGCTTGCGTGGTCTTCCGGGTAGAGCTCTTCCATCGTCTCGTGGGTGACGTCCCGGTCGAGGTCCGCGAGGGTCGCGTACGAGTAGCAGAGGATGACGCGGCGGGCGCCCTCCTTGGTCAGCGGTGCGACCCGGTGCATGGCGGTGTCGGCCTTGAGGAGGTAGACCGATCCCTTGGCGGGCTGCCGCCGCTCGACGGTGCCCTCCCGCAGGTACTCCTCGATACGGGGGTTCTGCTTGTCCCACTCCGTGTCACGCACGTACTCCAGGGCGCCGCCCTCGTCCTCACCGGGCGCCTCGACGATCCAGATGAGGGAGTACGAGTAGTCGTCCCAGTGCCAGCCGTGCGAGTCGCCGGTCTGCGTCATGCGGGTGATGACGATCTCCTCGGGCTCCCACGGGACGGGGACGATGCCCTCTTCCTGGGTGAGCTCGGCGAGGAACCTCAGCAGCGCCGGCGAGCGGTACGACGCCGGGATGGCCTCGCTGTTCGCCACGATGGCGTTGCGGCCCACCGCCTCGTAGTAGCGCGGGGAGTTGCCGGTGCTGGCGATCTTGAGCTGCCTGCGCTGGCCGTGCTCCTCCAGCAGGGCGTACACCTCGGAGATGATGTCCGCCTTCAGGCCGGCCGGCCCGAACTCCGGAATCTCGATGTACCCGTCCGTGCGGAACCTCTTCTGGAGGTCGGCCATTTCCATGCCGAATCCGTCCAGGTAGGAGCTGAACTCCGTCTCGACAGCGCTCACTTCACTGCCCTTTCCGTCAGTCGTCCGGATCTGTTCCGGGGGGATGGATACGTGCCCGTGGCCGGTCGTTCGCCGGCCCGGGGCCTGGCCCGGCACTCCGGTCAGCCCCAGATGAGCGAGTCGCTCGCCGCTACCCCGGCACCCATGTCTCCCGTGGCGGCGCAGAGCACGGCGCCGGTTCCGGGGACGGCAACAGCCAGGCGGGTATGACGCTTCACGTTGTGGACCTTCCGGTATGGCTCACCATCGCGACGTCGGGACCGCTGGGGCCCCGGTCGCCAGGTGGTGACAGAACAGTTGCGACATGCGTTGCGACGAGGGCAGACACACGGTCGGCGCGACATTGAGCCAGACAGTCGGTCAGAAAGTCGATTTCACCGCCTCGACGGGGCAACTGTTGCAGCAGCGGTTCCACCAGCAACAGGCCGTACCGGCGTCCGGTCCCCGACATGTCCGGTACCGGACAGGGGCCATTCCTTCGCCAGCGAAAAGTCGCGCGAAAAGACCGCAAAACGACCGCGGTTGTCCGCCTCTCAAGGCGTCGACCACCATGCGGACAGCAATACCTTGATCACTTTAGAGCATGTTTCAATCGATACACCAGCGACGTTACGGCTCATCAGGAGTAAGAGCACATGAGTCAGGCCCGCCACGAGAACGCGCAACGGCTGTACTCCCACATCGTCCGGAATCCGTCTTGGAGCCTCACGGAGATCAAGCGGTCCCTCGCGCTGAGCCAGCGGGAGTTCGATGTCGCCCTTGAACACCTCGTTGCGCTGAACCTGCTGGTGGCGTCGGGTACCGCACCCAGCGGCTGGACCGCTCTTACCCCCGATTCGGCCGTCCACGCCACACTGACCAGCGCCCTGGACAAATACCTGCTGGCGCTGCACGACGTGTCGACCACCCGTGAGGCCATCGAGAGCCTCGTCAACGATTTCCGGCCACTGCATTGCCGAATTTCTTCGGAGGCTCAGATCGAGGTGCTGGTCGGTCCGCTCGAGGTCTCCTCGGCGCTGGAGGACGCCGCCCGGCACGCGCGCTACCGGGTGCTTTCCGTGCACCCGGGCAAGCCACTGCCGGCGCCCATGCTCCAGGAAGGGCTGAACCGCGACGCGCTCGTACTCGCCCGCGGGGTGGAAATGCGCACGATCCATCTGGCGGCCACCGCGGCCGTCCCGCATGTCGCGGAGTACCTCCGGCAGTTGGCCGAGCTGGGCGGTCAGGTGCGCACGGCGCAGTTACTGCCCATGCGCATGATCATCATCGACCACACTCTCGCGTTCGTACCGATGCCGCGGCCCCTCCGGCCCGCCGACGAGACGATCTCCCTCGTACGGCTGCGGGGCGAGGTGCTGGTCGGCATCCTCGAAGAGATCTTCGAACACGACTGGGCCCGCAGCACCGCGCCCCTGCCCCCTGCCCCCCAGGACAGGAAGAAGCCGCAGACCACGGCTCCCGGCACCTCCCCGCTGACGGCCCGCCAGCGGGAAGTCCTGCAGATGCTCGCCGCCGGCCTGACCGACGAGGCGATCAGCCGCAAGTTGGGCGTCTC
Organism: Streptomyces harenosi; assembly: GCF_011008945.1. GTDB lineage: Bacteria > Actinomycetota > Actinomycetes > Streptomycetales > Streptomycetaceae > Streptomyces > Streptomyces harenosi. The sequence goes on along the minus strand of NZ_WYCT01000007.1, from coordinate 27,514 downwards.
CGAACGCACCGTCGGCCGCCATGTGGCGGAACTCATCACCCAGCTACAGGCCGAGAGCCGCTTCCAGGCCGGTTTCAACGCCGCCCGTCTGGGCTGGCTCGGCGAGCAGAGCGTGGACTGACGCGAGGCCCCGCCTCAGGGCCCGTCCTTTCATTCACCGGCCCGGCGATCCCGCGCACCGCACACGGGGCGGTTGCGGACCTTTCAGAGCTGCCTCGTCATGAACACACTGTTGGGATCGAGCCGGTAGTCCCCGAAGGGCGCGCAGTATACGAAGCCGAATTTCTCGTACAGTTTCCTGGCGGGCAGAAAAAAATCAGCCGCACCGGTTTCAAGGCTGAGCCTGGTGAATCCCGCGCGCCTGGCCTCGGTGAGGATGTGTTCCAGCAGCGCCGACGCGATTCCGCTGCGCTTGCGCGCCACCGCGGTACGCATCGACTTCAGTTCGGCATGGCCCGCGTCCAGCCTCTTGAGCGCACCGCAGCCCACCACCGCGTCCCCCTCCGTCACCGACCAGACCGTGATCTCCGGCCGGCGCAGTTCGTCGAGGTCCAACGCGTGTGCGCTCTCCTCCGGGGTGAGGGACCGCATCTGCTGGACGTGCTCACGGAGAAAGGCAGTAATCTCCGGCCCGGACAGGTCGTCCACGACGATGTGCATCTCACTGGCTCCTTCGCCGGAGTAGGCCGGTGGCGGACGCGGCCTTCACCGGGGCCGTCCGTCAGTCCGTCAGGCAGGCGCCACGGCGTCTCCGCCGCGGACCACGGGCAGCATACCCGCGGGCACCTGCCACCATGATCCGAGCGGTGGCGGTGCGAGCCGCGGACAGCTCCCCGAGGCTGCGGCCGAGCAGATGCGCGACCGTCTGAATCCAGCACCGTCTCGTCCGCCGACGCTCATCCGGCCCCGCGGCACTCGCGTCCACGAGAGGCTGGGGGCGCTCCGTCGCACCACCCACGGCCCGATGCGGACCGGATGGGCCGGAGCCGACCGCTCCGCCCTGCACGCCCCGACCCTCTCCCCCCTCACCTGGGCTCGCACGCGAGCACCGATCTGGAGGACTCATGCGGCAGCCGACGCCGATCTCGGGCACCGACGACGGCCACCCCCCGGACGCACGGTTCGCCGACGCGCCTGCGCGCGACCACGGACTCGGCCCGCAGAGGTGGCCTTGGCGGTGGTGGCGGGCGAGCGCGATGGCGCGGATGTCCTCCACGGGCACCTCGCCGAACGGGATGCCCACGGAGGAACGGGATGCGTCCCGCTCGGGGGCCGTCGCGTGACCGGCGGGCACACGGGCTGGTTCGTCACCGTCGACGGGCCCAGCGGCGTCGGGAAGTCCACCACCGTGCGGGCCCTCCACGAGCACCTCCGGGCGCAGGGCCGTACCGCCCGGCGCACCGCCGAGCCGACCGGCACCGCCCTGGGCCTGTTCACCCGCGGTCACGCCAACGAGGTCCACGGCCTGGCCCTGGCCTGCCTGATGGCCGCCACCCGGTACGAGCACATCGACAGGGTGATAGAGCCCGCGCTGCGGGCCGGCGAACTCGTCGTCAGCGAGCACTACCTGCCGTCCGCGCTCCTCCTGCAGCGGCTCGACGGCGTCTCGCTCGACTTCCTGACCGACGTCAGCCGTCATGTGCTGATGCCCGACCTGGCCGTGATCCTCACCGCCGAGCCGGGAGACATCGCCGCCCGCATCGCCGGGCGCGGCGTCACACACCGTCTCCGCCTCGACCCGGCGGCCCCCGCCCGCGAGATCGGCCTCTACGCCGACGCGGCGTCCTGCCTCGTGCGCCGAGGCGTGCAGGTGCTTCTGCTGGACACCACCGACGCCACCCCCTCGGATGTCGCGCGCCGAATCGCCGACGCCATCCCGGCGCTGCCGCCGGCGTCGGACACCCCCGCTCCGACGCGCCCTCAGGACCCATGAGCGGACGGCCAGCGCAGCCCGTCATCGACGAAGCGCGTCGATCCACTCACTCGGACGATGGCACAGGATCACGGCCGTCGGCGCAGCGCTCTCCGCACAGCTCGGCGTGGTCCGCGCTCCCCCGCTCGCTGCCCGAGCCCGATCGTCGTCACCCGATGACACCGGCCACGGAGCACCGGCCCCCACCGGGTCCCAGAAATGATCGAGGGCCGGTTTCGGATATCTCCGAAACCGGCCCTGACCTGCGACTCTTACGAGTCGGGACGACAGGATTTGAACCTGCGACCCCTTGACCCCCAGTCAAGTGCGCTACCAAGCTGCGCCACGTCCCGGTGCGCCGCCACGCGGTGGTCCGCGTGATCGCGCGGACAGAACTTTACCGCACACCCCCGGCTGGTTCGAAAGGGGACCCGGGCGGGGACGGACGGGGCGCCCGCGCGGGACAATCGTCCCATGGGCAGCACATCCTCAGGACGGCCTGCGGGCGCACGGGACCGGGACGGCGAAGGGCGGGCGCGCAACGCCCGGCCGCGGGACGGGCTCGGGCGGCCGCTGCCCTATGGCGCGGACGGCGTGGCCCGGCAGCCCGAGGGCGTCGTACGGAGCCCGGAGGACACCGTCGCCGAGGCGCAGCGGCTGCTGGACGCGGGCAGGCCGTTCCACGCGCACGAGGTCTTCGAGGACGCCTGGAAGTCGCGGCCCGCGCCGGAGCGCGAGCTGTGGCGGGGGCTGGCCCAGCTCGCGGTGGGGCTCACCCACGCGGCCCGCGGGAACGCCACGGGCGGCAGCCGGCTGCTGCGGCGCGGCGCCGGGGCCGTGACGCAGTGGGCCTCCTCGGCCGCCGGACGGCAGCGGCCGTACGGGGTGGACCTCGCGTCCGTCGTGGACTGGGCGCGGGAGCTGGCGGACGAGGTGGAGCGGGGCGGCCGGGCCGTGGACCCGGGCGCGCGGGCCCCGCGGCTGCGGGGCTGAGCCGGCCGCGGGCGGGGTCGCCGCCGGGGAGGACACCGGGGGTGCGTCGCCGGTGAGGCGACGGCGAGGTCCGATCGCCGGGGCGCGCCCCGTCCCGAGCGGCCGTGTGCCGGGGCCCGCGAGCGCAGGGGCCTGGACCGGGCCGCACTTCCGCTCCGCCGTCGCGCCCGGGTGCGGCGGGAAGGCGGGAGGAAAGGGCGGCACCGAGGCCGCACTTCCGCTCCGCCGATGGGCCGGAGCGCGGCGGGAACGCGGGAGGGGGGCGGCACCCGGGCGGACCGGTCCCGCATGCGCGGCCGGTACCGCGGTGTGATCGTGACCGTGTGACCGTCGCCGAGGAGAAGCAGCTACCCGCCGCCCAGCCTCCCGTGCTGGACCGGCGGCGCCGCAACGTCGTCTTCGTCACGATCATGCTCGGCATGCTGCTGGCGGCCCTGGACCAGACGATCGTCGGCACGGCCCTGCCCACCATCGTCTCCGACCTGGGCGGGGCCGCGCACATGTCGTGGGTGGTCACCTCGTACCTGCTCGCGGAGACCGTCGCGACGGTGCTGGTGGGCAAGTTCGGCGATCTCTTCGGCCGCAAGGTGGTCTTCCAGGTCTCGGCCATCGTCTTCGTCACGGGCTCGTTCCTGTGCGGTCTGGCCACCAACATGTCGCTGCTGATCGCCTGGCGGGCGATGCAGGGCATCGGGGCGGGCGGCCTGATGGTGACCTCGATGGCGCTGATCGCGGACGTCATCCCGCTCAGGGAACGCGGCAAGTACCAGGGCGCGATCGGCGCGGTGTTCGGGGTGTCCACGGTCATCGGGCCGCTGCTGGGCGGGCTGTTCACCGACCATCTGTCCTGGCGGTGGGCGTTCTACGTCAACGTGCCGATCGCGATCGTGGTCGTGGCCGCCGCCGCGCGCACCATCCCGGTGGTGAAGTCGGTCTCCCGCCCGGTCATCGACTATCTGGGCATCGCCCTCGTCACCGTCGGTGCCAGCGCGCTGATCCTGGCGACGAGCTGGGGCGGCAACGAGTACGCGTGGGGCTCCTGGGTGATCATCGGCCTGTTCGCGCTGGGGCTGGTCGCGCTGGCGCTGTTCGGCCGGGCCGAGACCCGGGCGGCCGAGCCGATGCTGCCGATGCGCCTGTTCTCCAACCCGGTGTTCACGGTCTGCTCGATCCTCAGCTTCATCGTCGGTTTCGCCATGCTCGGCGCGATGACCTATCTGCCCAGCTATCTCCAGTACGTCGACGGCGACTCGGCGACGGTCTCCGGGGTGCGCACGCTGCCGATGGTGGCCGGACTGCTGATCGCGTCCGTCTTCAGCGGCACCGTGGTGAGCAGGACCGGCAGGTACCGGCTCTTCCCGATCCTCGGCTCCCTGGTGATGGTGGCCGGCCTGTATCTGATGTCCCTCATGGGGCCGGCCACCGGCGCCTGGCTGGAGTCGCTGTACATGTTCGTGCTCGGCACCGGCATCGGCCTGTGCATGCAGGTGCTGACGATCGCCGTGCAGAACACCGTCGTCTACGCCGACCTCGGCACCGCCACCTCCGGCGTCACCTTCTTCCGCACCCTGGGCAGCTCCTTCGGCACCGCCGTCTTCGGCACCATCTACGCCAACGCCCTCGCCCCCAACCTGCGGGACGGGATCGCCTCCGCCGCGGCCACCGGCGCGGCGGATCCGGCCGCGATCGGACGGGCGGCGACCAGTCCGGAGGGGGTGCACCGGCTGCCGCCGGACGCGGCGGCCCCGGTCATCGGGGCGTACGCGGACACCATCCAGACCGTGTTCCTGTGGACCGTGCCGGTCGCCGCCCTGGGCTTCGTGGTCGCGCTGTTCCTCAAGCAGGTGCGGCTGCGCGACAGCGCGCGGATGGGCTCCACGGACATGGGCGAGGGCTTCGCCTCCCCGCACGACGCCAACGCGCAGCGGGTGCTGGAAGCCGCCGTCGGCAAGATCATCGGCAGTACGGACCCGGACACCGCGCGCCGGATCGTCACCGGTTCCGACACCCGGCTGGACATCGCCGGGGCCTGGGCGGTGATGCAGGTGGAGCTGTTCACTCGGCTGGTCGGCCACGCCAGCCTCGGGCTGATCGCGGCCCGCCGCCGTATGCCGCCGGAGGTGCTGCTGCCGGTCTTCGACCGCATGGTCGACGAGGGCTATCTGACCCGGGACGACTCCCTGCTGTCGCACACCGCGGCGGGCGCCCGCGAGGCCGGCGTCATCGGCCGGGCCTGGGCCGCCTGGCTGGAGGACCGGGTGGAGCGGGACATCGGCCGGCCCTCGGACACGGAGCTGCGCGCCGCGGTGGACGCGATCGCCAAGCGGCTGCTGGTGGAGGACCTGAGCAGCGGCCTGCCGGACGGGGCGCGGCGGCCGGTGTCGAGCGCGGCCCGCTGACGGGGGCGCCGGTCGCGGGCGCGGGCCGGGCCGCCGAGAGGCGCGGGCGGAAGTGCGGCCTGGGGCCGCCCCCGGCGGCGCGGTCAGGGCAGCAGCAGTTGCACGCCGCCCACCACGGTGGCGGCGATGACCAGTTGTTCGAACAGCCGCTGGTCGATGCGGTCCACGGCCCATTTGCCCAGTACCGCACCGGGCACGACGAAGAGCACGAGGACGGCGTCGAGGGCCAGCGAGTGCCGGTCGATCAGTCCGAGCCCGGCGCTGAAGGGCAGCTTGGAGACGTTGACGATCAGGAAGAAGAAGGCCGACGTGCCGAGGAAACCCAGCTTGCGGAAGCCCGCGGAGAGCAGGTAGAGGGACATCACCGGCCCGCCCGCGTTGGCGACCATGGTGGTGAAGCCGCCGAGGACGCCGTACGAGCGGGCCTTGATGCGGCCCGCCCGGGTGGTGACCGGCTCCGGTTCCCGCCGCGCGTCGGCCTGCCTCCGCCGCCACACCGTCACCGCCGCCATCAGCAGCAGGATCGCCCCGATCGAGGTGCGGACCAGCGCGTCGTCGGCCCGCATCAGGAAGACCGTGCCGGCGACGACGCCCGCCGCGACCGCCGGGAACAGCCGCCACAGCGTCGGCCAGTGGGCGTGCCGCCGGTAGGTGAGGACGGCCAGTACGTCGCCGGCGATCAGCACCGGCAGCAGGACGCCGGTGGAGGCGCGGGCCGGGAGCACCGCGGCGAAGAGGGCGAGGCTGACCGTGTTGGCCCCGCTGACGGCGGTCTTGGAGAAGCCGACGAGCAGGGCGGCGAAGGCGAGCGCCGCGAACTCCCAGCCGGTGAGGTGCCAGAGTGTCATCGTGTCCATGCGGAGACCGATGCTATGCCCGGCAGTGATCACCGGTGCGGACCGTCTCGCCAGGTGGCGGCCGAGAGGCTGCCGCCGCACGGCGGCGGGGACCGTCGCAGGGCGGCCGGGAGCCGCCGCGCGGCGGCCGGGGCGTCGCAGGCGCCTCCCGCCCGCCACTGGACCGGGCCGCCACCGGGCCGGGCCGCCTCCGCCCGGCCGCCACCGGGCCGGGCCGACTCCGCCCGGCCAGGCGCCTCCGCCCGGCCGCTACCGGGCCCCGTAGCGCACGCGCAGCTCCCGCTTGAGCACCTTCATGCTCGGGCCGAGCGGCAGCGCGTCGGTGAACTCCACGCGGCGCGGGTACTTGTGCCTGCCCAGGTGCTCCCGGGACCACTCGGTGATCTCGGCGGCCTCCGGGGCGGTGCCCGGGGCGGGGACGATCACGGCGCAGACCTCCTCGCCGTGCAGGTCGTCGGGGAGGCCGATGACGGCGGCCTGCGCGACGCCGGGATGCCGCACCAGCACCTCCTCGACCTCGCGCGGGTAGACGTTGTAGCCCCCGCGGATGATGACGTCCTTCTTGCGGTCGACGATCCGCAGGAACCCCTCGTCGTCCTTGGTGCCGAGGTCCCCGGTGCGGAACCAGCCGTCGACCAGCGCCTCGGCGGTGGCCTCCGGCCGGCCCAGGTAGCCGGAGAAGACGTTGTGGCCCCGGACGACGACCTCGCCCAGCTCGCCGGGGGGCAGCAGCTCGATGCGGTCCTCGGCGTCGGCGCGGGCGATCTCCACGTCGACGCCCCACAGCGGGTGGCCGATGGTGCCCGGTTTGGCGCCGAAGACCGGCTGGTTGACGGCGGCGGCCGGGGAGGTCTCCGACAGTCCGTACCCTTCGTAGACCGTGGCCCCGAAGGCGGCCTCGAACCGCTCCAGCACGGCCACCGGCAGCGAGGCCCCGCCGGAGATGCACACCCGCAGCTCGGGCAGCGCGTCGGCCCCGGCCGCCGCGGCGGCCAGCGCGACGAACATGGTGGGCACCCCGTGGAAGGTGTTGACCTTCTCCTTCACCATCAGCTCGATCGCGCGCGCCGCGTCGAAGCGCGGCAGCAGCACCAGCGTGGCACCCGCGCGCCAGGTGGAGTTCATGGAGACGGTCTGGCCGAAGGCGTGGAACAGCGGCAGGGCGCCCAGCGCGATGTCGTCCGGCCGGATGTCGTTGGCGTCGAAGGCGTTGACGGTCGCGTTCATCACCAGGTTGAAGTGGCTGAGCACGGCGCCCTTGGGGACGCCGGTGGTGCCGCTGGTGTAGAAGACGACGGCCGGGTCGTCGGCCTGGCGGGTGACGTACGACGGCAGCGGCTCGGCGTCCGCGGCGAGCTTGCCGAACTCCTCGCCCAGGAGCACGGTCCGTATCCCCGCGGCCCGGGCGGCGGCCGCACCGGTCTGCGCCTGCGCCGGGTGGCACAGCAGCAGTGTGGCCCCGCTGTCCGTCAGGACGTGCTCGACCTCCGCCTGCGACAGCAGCAGGTGGACCGGCACGACGACCCCGCCCGCCGCGGCGATCGCGTAGTACGCCTGCGGGAAGTCGGCGGTGTTCGGCGCCATCAGGGCGATCCGGTCCCCCGGCCGCACCCCCAGGCCGGCCAGAGCCCCGGCCTGGGCCAGCGCCCGCTGCCACACCTCGGCGAAGGTCAGGCGCAGGTCGCCCTCGACCAGCGCCTCCTTGGCGGGGCGGCGCCGGGCGTTCTCGGCGAGGACGGCGGCGACGGAAAGGGTTGCCATGGGGTGTTGCTCCGTTCCTTGCTGCGGCTCTGCAGGGGAGTGTGCGGGGGTGCTGCTCGGGCGTCGCGGAACCCCGCGGGTCACGCGGGTCTTCCGCGGCAGGCCTACCGCCTCTCGACGAGCACCGCGCTGCCCTGCCCCACGCCGACGCACATGGTGGCCAGCCCGCGGGCGGCCCCCGTGCGGCGCATGCGGTGGAGCAGGGTGGTGAGGATGCGGGCGCCCGAGCAGCCGAGGGGGTGGCCCAGTGCGATGGCGCCGCCGCTGGGGTTGACCAGGCCGGGATCGATGCCGAGCTCGTCGACGCAGGCCAGCGCCTGGGCGGCGAACGCCTCGTTGAACTCGGCCTCCTCCAAGTCGCCGACGCTCCAGCCGGCCCGGGCCAGCACCTTGCGGGTGGCGGGCACCGGTCCGATGCCCATGACGTCCGGGTGGACCCCCGCCGAGGCGCCCGCGACATAGCGGCCCAGGGACTCCAGGCCCAGCTCCTCCAGGACGTCCTCGCCGACCAGCAGCAGGCCGGCCGCCCCGTCGTTCATCGGGGAGGCATTGCCCGCGGTGACCGTGCCGCCCTCGCGGAAGACGGGCCGCAGCCGGGCCAGCTTCTCGGGGGAGGTGTCCTCCCGGACGCACTCGTCGGCGTCGACGACCACGCCGTCCGGCCGCTCGACGGGCAGGAGTTCGCCGTCGAAGTGGCCGTTCTTCCGGGCCGCTGCGGCCAGGCGGTGGCTGCGCAGCGCGAAGGCGTCCTGGCGTTCGCGGGAGATCCCGTACCGGGCGGCGACCTCCTCGGCGGTCTCCCCCATCGACAGCAGGCCGTGCAGCTCCTTCATCGCCGGGTTGACCAGGCGCCAGCCGAGCCGGGTGTCGGCGGTCTCGATGCGGTGGGGCAGTGCCTCGTCGGGCCGGGGCAGGACGAAGGGCGCGCGGCTCATCGACTCCGACCCGCCGGCGAGCACGATGTCGGCCTCGCCGGCCGCGATGGTGCGCGCGGCGGCCGTGACGGCCTCCAGGCCGGAGGCGCACAGCCGGTTCACCGTGGCGCCGGGGACGGTCTCGGGCAGGCCGGCGAGCAGGGCGGCCATCCGGGCGACGTTGCGGTTGTCCTCGCCGGCCTGGTTGGCGGCGCCCCAGTAGACGTCGTCGATGCGGGCCGCGTCGAGCGCGGGCACGTCGGCGACCAGGCCGCGGATCACGGCGGCGGCGAGATCGTCGGGCCGCACGCCCGACAGGGCTCCGCGCAGTTTGCCGATCGGGGTGCGGCGGGCGGCCGCGAAGTGGACGGGACGCAACGGGACTCCTGACCGTCGGCGCTCGGTCGCCGGGCGGCGCGCCGCCGCCGTACCGACCTCGCAAGAGCTTTAATTAGCACCGCTAGTTTTGGACTATAGACCGCCGGGACGCTCCCTGGGAAGATCCTGCGGAAACCTTCGCCGCCGTAGCTGGAGGAGCCCATGGCCGACGCCCGCGAGCACGTCCTGACGGGGACCCGGGGCCGGATCACCGCCCGCGAGTGGCCCCGCCCCGACCCACGCTACGTGGCGCTGCTGGTCCACGGGTACGGCGAGCACATCGGCCGCTACGAGGCAGTCGCCGGCGTCCTGGCCGGGCACGGCGCCGCCGTCCTCGGTCCCGATCACATGGGTCACGGCCGGTCGGCGGGCGAGCGGGTGCGGATCGACGACTTCGAGGACGTGGTCACCGACGTGGACGCAGTGGCGGACCTGGCCCGCGCCGCCCACCCCGGCCTGCCGGTCGTCCTCATCGGCCACTCCATGGGCGGCCTGATCGCCGCCCGCTGTGCCCAGCGCCACCCGGAGCGCCTGGCCGCGCTGGTGCTGTCCGGGCCGGTCATCGGCGACTGGGAGCTGCCCCGGCGGCTGCTCGCCCTGGAGGATATCCCCGACACCCCGATCAATCCGGCCGCGCTCTCCCGGGACCCGGCGGTCGGCGCGGCGTACGCGGCCGATCCGCTGGTGTGGCACGGCCCGATGAAGCGGCCGACACTGACGGCCTTCGTACGGACGCTGGCGGCCGTGTCCGAAGGCGGTGACGTCGGCCGGCTGCCGCTGCTGTGGCTGCACGGCGACGACGACCGGCTGGTGCCGCTGTCCGGCAGCCGGCCCGGCGTCGAGCGGATCAGCGGCGGCAGCCTGACCGAGCGGATCTACCCGGGGGCCCGACACGAGGTCTTCCAGGAGACGAACAGGGCGGAGGTGTTCGCGGACCTCACCCGCTTCCTGGACGGCGTCCTCGCCCGCTGACGGGCGCTCGCGCGCCCGGGGGGCCACGGGGTCTGCCGGTGGGCGCCCGGGGGGCCGCGGGGTTTGCCGGTGGGCGCCCGGGGCACCCGCGCCAGCATGGAGTGGTTGCGCCGCGCCGCATGTGCGGATGAGGACCCCGAACTGTTCTTCCCCGTGGGCACGACCGGACCGGCGCTGCGGGACGTCGCCGCCGCCAAGAAGGTGTGCGCCCGCTGCCCGGTGACCGCCGAGTGCCTGGAGTTCGCCCTGGGCTGCGGCCGGACGTCGGGCGTGTGGGGAGGCACGTGTGAGGAGGAACGCGTCGCACTGCTCCGCAGTACGGAACATCCCATCAGAGACGACGCCGCAAGGAGCACCACCGTATGACTGTCGTGAAGAGCACGATTCCCGAGTCCGCCCGCCGTCCGGTCGGCGACGCCCTCCAGGGCACGCTCGTGGATCTTCTCGGGCTCTCCCTGATCGCCAAGCAGGTGCACTGGAACGTCGTGGGACCGCGGTTCCGCTCGATCCATCTGCAGCTCGACGAGGTCGTGTCGGCCACCCGGTCGTTCGCCGACACGGTCGCGGAGCGTTCCGCGGCGCTCGGCATCCCGGCCGACGGCCGGCCGGAGACCATCGCGTCGGCGTTCACGCTCCCCGGCCCCAAGGACGGCTGGGTGCGCGACAGCGATGTCGTCCAGTTGATGGTCGAGGCCCTGGAAGCCGCGATCGGGCGCCTGCGCGAGCGGATCGCGGCCACCGAGGAGCCGGACCCGGTTACCCAGGACCTGCTGATCGCCATCACCGCCGAACTGGAGAAGCAGCGCTGGATGTTCGACGCCGAGAACTGGCCCAAGGAGGGCTGAACGGCCGGCGCCGAACGACCGGCGCCGCCCCCGACGGGGGGGGGCAGCACACCAGCACGGAGCACGACCGAAGGGGCACCCCATGGCCGACGCCCTCGAACTGGACACGCTGTGGGAGGACTTCCACCGCGTGGTGAACATGACCTCGGCGGAGCTCGCGGCCTGGCTGCGGGTCCGTGACGCCGACGAGCGGGCGGAGCCGCTGCCCGAGGACGCGGGCACCCCCACCGGGCGGCACGTCCTGGCGATCCTGCAGAAACGACGCACCGATCTCACCGAGGACGACGTGCGCGTGATGCGGAAGGTCGTGGACACCGTCACCGCCCAGACGGACGTGGAGAACGAACCCGAGGCCGAGGACACCCGCCGGCGCCACCGGCTGATGACCCTCGGGCACGACCCGCTGAAGGCGTGAGGTGAACCGTGACGAGCGCGTCCTGCGCGCACTCGTCGACGCCCACGGGCGGACGTACGCCGAGGAGGCGGGCATCCGGCTGCGGGACACCCCGCAGCCGCTGTACCGGCTGCTGGTCCTGGCCCACCTGCTCAGCGCCCGCATCCGTGGCTCGGTCGCCGTGGCCACCGCCCGTGCCCTGCACGAGGCGGGGCTGCGCGACCCGCGCCGCATGAGCGGCGCCGGCCGGCAGCGCCGGGTGGACGCGCTGGGCCGCGGCGGCTACCGGCGCTACGACGAGCGCACCGCCACGCAGCTCGGCGAGGCGGCCGGGCTGCTGACCGAGCGGTGGGGCGGGGACCTGCGCCGGCTGCGCAGGGAAGCCGGCGGCGAGGTCCCCGCGCTGCGCCGTCTGCTCCAGGAGTTCCCCGGCATCGGACCGACCGGCGCGGACATCTTCCTGCGCGAGGCGCAGCGGGTCTGGCCGGAGGCGGCGCCGTACCTGGACCGCAAGGCCCTGCAGGGCGCGGACCGGCTCGGCCTGCCGCAGGACCCGGACCGGCTGGTGAAGCTCGCCGGGGAGACCGAACCGGCCGTACTGGCCGCCGCGTTGGTGCGGGCGGCGGTGGACGGGGACGTGGCGCGGGACTGCCTCGACCGGGCCGGATGACCCTCCGGCCCCCGGCCCCTCCCGGGGACCCGCGGCCTCCCGGACGCCGGCCGAACGGCGTGGTACGGATCACACTTGCCCCGGAGCGCCATCCAGGCAGCCGGAGGCCCTGAAAGTATGATCAAGCGATGTCTGACATGACCGAAACCACGCCCGGCTGGCTGACGACCGACGAACTCGAGGCGGCGCGCGCCCGCATGCCGATCCTGTACGTCGAGGCGGTACCGGTGCGCGTCGACGACAGCGGTGAAGTCACCAGTGTCGGCCTGCTGCTGCGCATCGGGCCCGACGGAACGGTCAGCCGGACACTGGTCTCCGGCCGGGTGCTGCACCACGAGCGGGTCCGCGACGCCCTCCTGCGCCATCTGGAGAAGGACCTCGGCCCGGTGGCGCTGCCCCGCGTGCCCTCCTCGCTCCAGCCGTTCACGGTCGCGGAGTACTTCCCGACCCAGGGCGTCACGCCGTTCCACGACCCCCGCCAGCACGCGGTCTCGCTCGCCTACGTGGTGCCGGTCACCGGCGACTGCCGTCCCCGGCAGGACGCGCTCGATCTGGTCTGGTTCAGTCCGCAGGAGGCCCTGTCCCCGGCGGTGCAGAGCGAGATGCCGGGCGGTCACGGGGTGCTGCTGAAGCAGGCCCTGGCGCATGTGGGCTGCGTGATCTGACCGCCTCGCGGGCCGGCGGGCCGCCGCCCGGGCGAGCGGTGCGGGCGCCGGTCCGCCGGGGGCGGGGCGGCGCGTCCCGCACTCCGTCAGCGGCGCGGCGAGGCCGCGCACGGGACCCGGGCCGGTGCGCCCGCCCGGGGCCGTCCGCCCGGCAGCAGACGGTAGGAGCCGGACAGGTCCCGCACCTCCGCGGAGAGGATCACCCCGTCCGCGCCGCCCGCCGGCAGGTGCTTCGCCACCACGGCGAGGATGCTCTCGGACAGGTGCGCCTTCACCGACTCGGGCCGTCCCGGCATCAGGCCGACCTCCACGTGCACGAAGCCCCTGCCGTCGCCCCCACCGTCGCCGACGTGGGTCTCGGCCGGGCGGAAGAACGTCTTGCACACCCCCGCCGACCCGCTGACCTCCAGCACGAGCGGGTGCAGCTCCCTGACGAGAGCCACGCGGTCGAAGACGTCGGCCAGGCGGGAAGAGTAGTCGATGGTGAGGTGCGGCATGAGGGACCTTTCGCGCGCCCTGGTTTCTCCAGGCAACTATTTTCCCCCTGCCGCTCACCGCCTCATCGGCGGGCCCCCCGAGCGCCCGGGGGCGGGTGACCGCCGCCGCGGGCACGGCCGGGAAGCCGCCGGAGCCGCCCGGGTGCCCGGCAGGGGCCCGTACGCGGGGCCGGACCGCACCACCGGCCGGTGGCCCCGCCCGGCCGTGTGCACGGGCCCGGCCCGCGTGTGCACGGCCCCGGCCCACGTGTGCACGGGCCCGGTCGGCGTGTGCACGGGCCCGGTCGGCGTGTGCACGGGCCCGGTCCGCTCCCCCGTCGCCGGCCGGGCCCCGCCCGAGGCGGGCGCCACGGCGGCTCAGCGCGCCCGGCCCCCTTCCGCCGGTCGTGCCGGTGCCGTGGCGAGGTCCCAGAACTCCGCGTAGCGCCCGCCACGGGCCAGCAGCTCCTCGTGTCCGCCCTCCTCCACGACCCGGCCGCCGTCGAGGAAGACGACGCGGTCGGCGCGCCGGACGGTCCGCATCCGGTGCGCGACCATCACCACCGTCCGGCCCGCCATCAGGCGTTCGACGCCGTCGTGGACGGCCGCCTCGTTCACCGGGTCCAGCGCGGAGGTCACCTCGTCCAGCAGGACGACGGGCGCGTCCTTCAGCAGCGCCCGCGCGATGGAGACCCGCTGGCGCTCGCCGCCCGACAGCAGCGTGCCGCCCTCGCCGACCTTCGCCGCCCAGCCGCCGGGCAGCCGCTTGATCACCTCGTCCAGCCCGGCGGCGCTCGCCGCCGCCCGTACCTCCGCCTCGTCGGCGCCGGGACGGCCCAGGCGCACGTTCTCCTCGATGGTGCCGTCGAAGAGGTACACGTCCTGGAAGACGATGGCGATCCGTGCCATCAGGTCCTCCGGGTCGATCGCCCGTACGTCCACACCGCCCACCCGGACCGCGCCGCCGTCCACGTCGTGGAAGCGCGCGAGCAACCGCAGCAGTGTGCTCTTCCCCGCGCCCGACGGCCCGACGATCGCGAGCCGCCGTCCCTCGGGCACCGCCAGCGAGGCGCCGTCGATCACCGTACGGCCGCCGTGCCGGAAGACGACGGAGTCGAACACCACGTCGTGGCGGTCCGGCCGGACCGGCGCGGCGGCCACCGGCAGCGGCTCGGTGCTCAGGACCGCTTCCAGCCGGGTCAGCACGGAACGCGCCGCGCGCAGCCTGCCGCCGATGTCCGTCAGCGACAGCAGCGGATCGGCGCAGCGCGCGGCCAGCACCAGGATCGTCAGCAGCTCCGCCGCCCCGAGCTCCCCGCCGAGCGCCAGGTGGACGCCCAGGACCAGCAGCGCGGTGAACACCGCCTGCACGGTGAGCGACAGGCCGACCGCGCCGGGCAGGGCCGACAGCGTCGACCGGCGCGAGGCACGCTCGACCTCCCGCAGCGAGTCGTCCAGCAGCCGGAAGCGTTCGGTGGTCCGGCCGCCGGCGCGCAGCACGGGCTGGGCCTGGAGGAATTCGACGACCCGCGCCGTGGCCTCGTGGTCGCGTTCCTCGCGTTCCGCGTCCTGGGCCGCCGAGGAGCGGCCCGTCCGGATCTGGACCGCCGCCACGAGCGGTACGGCGGCCAGTGCGGCCGCCCCCATCCGCCAGTCCGACCCGAGCATCACGACGACGATCGTCAGGGGGGTCACGCAGGCGGTGACGAACGGGGCCAGCAGATGCGCGACGACGCTCATCGCGTCCAGGACGCCGCGGCCGGCCAGGACGGAGACCTCTCCGAGGCGGCCCGCGCCGTACCAGCCGAGGGGGAGCCGGGCCAGATGGTCGCCGAGGCGGTGGTACATGCCGCTCAGCAGCGCGCTCCCGACGCGGAAGCCGGACAGGTCGCCGAGGTAGCGCAGCGCCGCGTACAGGGCGAAGGCGGCCCCGAAGGCGATCAGCCAGGGCCAGGCGTCCTCGGGCGTGCCCCCGAAGAGTCCGCGCAGCACCGGAACCAGCAGTGCGCAGGTCAGGCCCTCGGCCACCGCGGCCGCCGTCATCAGGGCCACGGTGCGGCGCACCGGCCGGGCGTACTCGTGGCCCAGCACGCGCAGCAGCAACCGGATCATCGCGACTCACCTCCCGGGCGTGCGCCCTCGCGGGTGCCGGCGCCGCCGGCGGCGGCCGGCGGGCGCTGGTGCCAGAACGCGGCGAACCTGCCGCCGCTCGCCAGCAGGTCGGCGGGGCTGCCCCGCTCGACGATCACCCCGTCCTCCAGCATCACGACGGTGTCGGCGTCGGCGATCGTCTCCAGGCGATGGGCGATGACCAGGACGGTCCGGTCGCCCCCCGGTGTGGCCAGGGCCCGGCGGACCGCCTGTTCGGTGCGCGGATCGGCGAAGGCGGTCGCCTCGTCGAGCACCAGCACGGGCGTGTCGGCCAGGAGCGCGCGGGCGAGCGCGATCCGCTGGGCCTCGCCGCCCGACAGCAGGGCGTCCTCGCCGATGACCGAGGCGTAACCGCGGGGCAGCTCGGCGATCCGGTCGTGGATGCCGGCCAGCCGGGCCGCGCGGACCACGTCGTCGTGGTCGGCGTGCGGCACCGCCAGCGCGATGTTGTCCGCGACCGGCGCGCGCAGCAGCCGTACGTCCTGGAAGACGAAGGAAACCGTCCGGTAGAGCTCCTCGACGGCGAGTTCCCGCAGGTCGGCACCGCCCAGGAGGACCGAACCGCCGGTCGGGTCGAAGAACCGGGGCAGCAGCCGGACCAGGGTCGACTTCCCGCTCCCCGAGGGGCCGACGAGCGCGGTGACCGTGCCCGGCTCCAGCACCAGGTCGATGCCGCGCAGGACCTCGCGGCCGGCGTCGTACCCGAACCGGACGCCACGCAGCTCCACCCGGTGCCCCCGTGGGGCGGCGGGGTGCGCGGGCTCGGGCAGCGGCGCCACCTCCAGTACCTCCCGGATCCGCGCGAGGGCACGCCTGGCGGCCTGGGCCTCGTCGAAGCCGTGGCCGAGGGCCGCCACCGGCGCGGTCAGGCCCAGTCCGAGCAGCAGGAAGGGCAGCAGGTCGGCCGGGGCCATGGCGCCGCGCGTGATGAGGACCGTGCCCGCGGTCAGCACGACCAGCAGCACGAACGGAGGGGACAGGACGAGCTGCATCGCGGCGGCGATCCGGGAGATGCCGCGCACCCACCGGCCGAAGGCGGCGACGAAGTCGTCCGCGGCCGTGCGGAAGGCGCGGTGTGCCCGACCCGCCCCGCCGAACGCCTTGACCACCGCGATGCCCTGCACGAACTCGACAGCGGCGTTCGAGATCCGGCCCATGGCCCCGTCGAACTCCTCCTGCTCGCGCTGCCGGGCCGGGGTCGTCATCAGCGGGACCAGAGCCACCGCCAGCACCACCGGTGCCAGCGTGATCAGCGTCAGCCGCCAGTCGACGGTGAACAGGTAGACCAGCGACACGAGCGGGACCACGAAGGCGGAGACCAGTTCGCCGGGGGTGTGGGCGATGAAGGGGTGCAGCGCGCTGACGTCCTCGCCGACCACCTTGGCCAGTTCGCCGGTGCGGCGCCGGGAGAACCAGCCGATCGGTACGCGCCCCAGCCGGCCGGCCAGGTGCCGGCGGAGCGACAACTGCACCGTGCCGTCGAGGAGGTGTCCGATGCCTGACGAGGCGGCCGAGCACACGAGCCGGACCAGCAGGCCGAGAGCGCCCGCGATCAGGACCGCCCGGAGGTGATCGCGGTCGGCCGGCCCGGGCTCCAGCAGAGCGCGCCCCGACTCCACGACCGCCAGCAGCGGCGCCAGCCCCGCGAGGGCACCGATGACCTGGAGGGACACGACGGCCGTGAAGGCAGGGACGTACGGGCGCAGCAGCCCTCCCAGGCCCTGCCGCGCCGGGGATGCGGCGACCGGCGGCGGTGCGGGCCGCCCGTCCCTCCCGGCCTGGTCGGTGGTGGTCATCGTGCTCCCGTCTTGGTCGTCCGGGTCGCGGCCGGGGCCGTGCCCGGTGGCGACGGCCTCACTCGGCGAGGGCACGGCGCAGGGCGGCGCAGAGCTCGGCGAGCTGGCGCTGCGAGACCTCGGCGGACTGGATCGCCAGTGACCCGTGGAAGGTCCCGGGCCACTGGTGCAGCTCGACCGAGACGCCGGCCTGCAGCAGGCGCAGCGCGTAGTCGATGCCTTCGTCGCGGTTCGGGTCGAACTCCGCGGTGGCGATGTAGGCCGGCGGGAGGCCGGAGAGGTCCTCGGCCCGCGCAGGGGCGGCGTACGGTGTGGCGGGCCGGGAGCCCAGGTAGTGCCCCAGGGCCGCGGCGCGTACGGCGCGGGTGTTCCAGGGCGTGTCGGTGAAGTTCCGCGCCGACCAGGTCTGCTGCCGGTCGTCGAGGAACGCCTCGTTGAGCACTTGGAAGCGGATCGGCGGCCCCTGCCGGTCGCGGGCGCGCAGGGCCACCGCGGCCGCGAGGTTGGCGCCGGCGCTGTGGCCGCCGACCGCGATCCGGTCCGGGTCGGCGCCCAGCTCGGTGGCGTGCTCGTGAACCCACGTCAGTACGGCGTAGACGTCGTCCAGGGCGGCCGGGAACCGGTGCTCGGGCGCAAGGCGGTAGTCGACGCTGATCACGACGGCGCCGGAGAGCTTCGCGATCGGCACGGCCCAGTGGCGTTCGGTGTCCAGGTCGCCGACGACCCAGGCGCCGCCGTGCAGCCAGACGACGGCGCCCTGCGCCCGGTGCGGGCGGTAGATCCGCACCGGCACCTCGGGATCGGCGGGCACCGTGCGGTCCTCCACCTCCAGTCCGGTGGTGTCCGGTTCCGGCCTCGCGGAGGTCAGGTCGGTGTAGGTCTTGCGGTGCGTGGCCGGGTCGGTCAGGTCGAAACGGGGAAGCAGGCCGACGAACGCCTCGAGTTCGGGATCCATGCCGGCCATCCTCGCCCTCGCCGTGCCGCGGGGTCATCCGCCACTCGTCGGGCAACCGGCCCTCGTGGCGCGCCGGTTGGCGCCTATGCTCCTGCCATGGAGGCACTGGCCGAACGGCTGTCGCAGCTCGACTCGCACGTCCGGGGCGCGATCCGGGTCGTCACGTTCTACGACACGCTGATGCGCCGGCGGGTGGATCTCCCGGCGCTGGCGCGGGCCTCGGCGGGCCTGGCCGAGTGCGTGGCCGGGATCCGGCTGCACGGCACCGGGCGGGCGATCCGGTTCTCGCCGGACGGCCGGCCGGCGTCCGCCCCGCCGTCGGCCGCGTCCACCACGGTGCCGATCACTCTCGACGAGGAGGAGATCGGCGAGGCGTGGCTGGAACGCCCCGGCCGGCCCGGTTCGCTCGACGACGTGCTCCTGGAGCGGCTCGCCATCGCCGCCGCGGCGGTCGCCGAGCGGTACGGCCCGGCCCGCACCACCATGGCCGACCCCGCCCTCGTCGAGCTCGTGGTCAGCCCCGACAGCGACGACGCGGCCAGGGCCCGGGCGCTCCGGCTGCTCGGGTTCGCCGCGGGCCTGCCGGTCCGGGTGGCCGCCGTGCGCTCACCGGTGCCGCTCGACCGGGTCGCCGTGCTGCTGTGCCCGTCCCGTCCGGTGAAGGCGGCGCCGCTGGCCGACGTGGGCGTCGTGCTGGCCGCCGCCTTGGACCCGGCCCGCCTGCCGGCGGACGTGCGGGTGGGCATCGGCGCCGCGGACCGGCCCGACCGGTCCTGGCAGGAGGCCCGCTCCGCCCTCCGCTTCACCACGCCGCGCCGGCCGGTCGTCCGCCACGACAGCCTGGGGGCGCTGGCGCTGCTCGCCCAGGTGCCCCCGGCGGCGGCGCGCGACAACGCCGACGTGGCCGCGATCGCCCTGATCGCCGGCGCTCCGGAGGACCTGGAGACGCTGGACGTCTACTGCGCCACCGGCTCCCTGCGCCGGGCCGCCGAACTTCTCCATCTGCACCACAGCAGCGTCGCCCGCAGGCTCGAACAGATCGGCCGGACCCTGGGCTTCGAGCTCACCGAGCCGTCCGGCCTGATCCGGGCCAGGCTCGCCCTGACCGTGTGGCGGCTGCTCGACGACTGAGCGGAACCCGCACCGCCGCACCGGACAGGTCGTACGCGGTGGTGGGTGGCCCGCCCGTCGGCGGGTCCCGGGCCCGGGACGCCCCGGGGCCCGGCGCCGGGGCGTGGTCCAACGCCGCAGGAGGGTCCGGCGTCCCCGGCGGGCCCGCGCGGCGGTGCGACCGCACGCGGGCCACCCGGTCACCGGATCGTCGTCGGTCCCGGCCCCGGCGCCACGGACGGGGTCAGCGAGGGTACGGAAAGGTCACCAGTAGTGCCGGCGGCCCCCGACGGCGTGTCCGGTGGCGCCGAGGATCCAGAGGATCGCGCCGATGACCACCAGGATGATCCCGATGGTCCACAGGATGGAGATGCCGGTGAGGAATCCGACCACCAGCAGAATGATGCCGAGGAGGAGCATGACCGCCTCCGGTTTCGAGTAGTGCTGCTTTCACTGTGCACGGCAATGCCCCGTCAGGGAAGTGGCGGATTCACCGGCGGCCCCCCGGGGCCGCAGCCGGCCACCGGCGAGCAGGCCGGCGGCGAGCAGGCCGGCGGCGAGCAGGCCGGCGGCGGTGCTCAGACGGACGCGACCGGCCGGGCCCAGGGCCTTGTCGGCCCGTGACGGGCGGTGCGCGACCGGCACGCCCGCCCGGGTTCACGACCGCCGGCCTCCCCCGGCGCCCGCCGGGGGGCCGCCCTGGGCGACAACCACGGTGGCGTGCCTCAGACTCGAAAGGAGACCACCGGTCGATCGCACTCGAGGGGTGGCGCCCCGTGCATGATGTTCCGCTGTGGCTGTGGACGGTCTTCGTCGTCACCGTGCTGGTGTCGCTGACCGTGGATCTGCTGGCGCACCGGCGGGCCCACGTGATCCATTTCCGCGAGGCCGCCGCCTGGAGCGTCGTCTGGGTGGGCCTGGCCGTGGTCTTCGGCGTCGCGGTGTTCCTGGTGGTGGGCACGACCGCCGGGGTCGAGTACACCACCGCCTGGCTGCTGGAGAAGAGCCTGTCGGTGGACAACCTCTTCGTCTTCGCGCTGATCTTCGGCTACTTCAAGGTGCCCCGGGCCTACCAGCACCGCGTGCTGTTCCTCGGCGTCCTGGGCGCCCTGATCTTCCGGGGTCTCTTCCTCGCCGCCGGTGTGGCGGTGGTCAGCCGATTCTCCGCCGTCCTGTTCGTCTTCGCGGCCATCCTCCTCTACAGCACGTACAAGATCCTCAAGGAGGAGGACGACAGCTTCGACCCCGGCAGGAGCATCGCCGTCAGGCTGCTCCGCAAGATCGTCCCCGTGCGGGACGAGTACGCCGGGGCCCACTTCTTCGTCAAGGAGGCCGGACGACGCGTCGCCACCCCGCTGCTCGCCGTCGTCGCCGCGATCGAGGCCGCCGACCTCGTCTTCGCCGTCGACAGCGTGCCCGCCGTCCTGGCGGTCAGCAGCGACGCCTTCATCGTCTACACCAGCAACGCCTTCGCCATCCTCGGTCTGCGCGCGCTGTACTTCATGCTCGCCGGTCTGCTCGACCGCTTCCACTACCTCAGCAAGGGCCTGGCGCTCATCCTCGCCTTCATCGCCGTCAAACTCGTCCTCCAGGCGTCCCACAAGACGATCAGCACGGCCGTGCCCGAGGTCCCCTCCCCGCTGAGCCTCGCCGTGATCGTCATCGTCCTGGCCGTCTCCGTGGCGCTCAGCATGCTGCGCCCGCTCCCCGGCCAGACCGGACCCACGGCTCCCCCGCACGCCGCCGGCAGCACCGGGGACGAGGCCGCCGGGGCCACCGAGAGCGAGGCCGCCGGGAGCACTTCGGGCCCGTCCCCGTCCGGCCAGGCGCCCCCGGCCGACCCCCGCGACCGCGCCGAACCACCCCCCGACGCCCGGTGATCTCGCCCGAGGCGGAAACCTTCAAAGCCTCGCAAAATGCAGTAAAGCGGTCGTAAAGTAATACCATGGGAACGAAGCAGAAAAAGCGGACGACGAAGCCGAGCGGATACGTCTGCGGCTCCTGCAAGCAGCCGGTGGACGCCGTGGTGGAACGGCACAAGACGATGGGGGTCTGCGTCCCCTCCTGGACCGCCGGCCCGTGCCACAACCCGCGCTGCGAGCAGTACGTGCCGACACAGGTACCGATGAGCTCGGTGCGCAGCACGCTGTGGAAGAGCGTGACGGGCTGGACCCCTCACTGACCGGCAGTGACGGGCTGGACCCCTCACCGACCGGCACCCAGCGGCGCCCCACCACTCGATGAGGGCCGCCCCGTAGGACTCCGCCCCCGGAAAGCGTCCGTGCGCGCGGAGCCGCACGCCGCTGTCCGGCCCCGACCCTCAGCCCGCCCCGATCCCGACCGCGTTCCCGCTCCGAGCCGACGCGCGGGGAGTGACCTCCCTCACACGCTGTCACACCACACGACCGCCTGGTGTCTTCAGGCCGAAGCCCCGAAGACGGAGGAGACACCATGGCTGAGAACACCGACGTGGTCGTGATCGGCGGCGGTTACGCCGGCGTGATGGCCGCGAACCGGCTGACGGGGCGCGACGACGTGACGGTCACCCTGATCAATCCACGCCCGGTCTTCGTCCCCCGGCTCCGTCTCCACCAGGTGGTGGGCGCGACCCACGAGGCGGTCGTCGACTACCGGGAGATCCTCGCCGAGCGCGTCCGGCTCGTGGTCGACGACGTGACCCGCATCGACGCGGCCGGACGCGGCGTGACCCTGGCGGCGGGCGGCACGCTCGGCTACGGCCGGCTGATCTACGCGGTGGGCAGCGGCAGCCCCGTCATGCGCGTTCCCGGGGCGGAGGAGTTCGCCCACCCGGTCGCCACCCTGGAGGCGGCGCGGCGGCTGCGGTCCGTCCTCGACGCGGCGTCCCCGACCGCCCCGGTGACGGTCGTCGGAGCCGGTCCGACCGGCATCGAGACCGCCGCCGAGCTGGCCGAACGGGGCCGCCGCGTGACCCTGGTCTGCGGCGGCGTGCTCGGCCCGTATCTGCACCCCCGGGCCCGGCGCGCGGCCGCCAGGCGGCTCGCCGGACTCGGGGTGACCGTGCTGGACGGCCCCGGCACGAAGACCACGGCGGTCACACGCGACGCCGTGCGCCTCGCCGACGGGTGTGAGCTGCCCAGCGAGGTCACCGTCTGGGCCGCCGGGTTCGGCGTGCCCGATCTGGCCGCACGCAGCGGGCTGAGCACCGACGCGATCGGGCGCCTGCTCACGGACGAGACGCTGACCAGCGTGGACGACGACCGCATCGTCGCCGCGGGGGACGCGGCGGCGCCCTCGGGCCTGCCGTTCCGGATGAGCGCCTACGCCGCGGGATGTCTGGGCGCGCACGCGGCCGACACGGTGCTCGACCGCATCGCGGGCGAGCGGCCCGCACCCGTCGACCTGTCGTTCCCCGCGATGTGCGTCGGCCTGGGGCGTCGCGCCGGCATCTTCCAGTTCGCCCGCAGGGACGACACCGCGATGCGGCTCTACGTCGGCGGCCGCGCCGGCGCGAAGCTCAAGGAGCTGTCCTGCCGGTTCAGCGTCAAGCACCTGGCGGACGAGGCACGCAAGCCCGGCTCGCACTCCTGGCCCAAGGGCGGCGACCGCCGGGAACAGCGGGCCTCCCGGCGCGGCGGGACACCGGCCGCCGCCGAACCGGCCGTCCGGCCGGGCACGCACACGTGACCGTCCGGCGATCGTTCGCCGTGCCCGCGCGGTGCGGCGGTCCGCCCACCGACCGGCCACCGGTGGTGCGGCGCGGGCCGCGGCCGCGCACGGCTCCCCGTCCCTGCGGCGCCGGTCGGGGCGTCGCGGCCGGGCCCGGGACCGCACGGGTCACCGAGCCGTGGATGTACGTTCAAGCGCCGCCCGCGACCGGGCCGGCCACGAGGAGAGGGGCCGCCCCATGACCGACCACGCCACCGACCACGCCACCGACCCGGCGACCGAGACGTTCGTCGCCCATCGCAACCTGCTCTTCACCGTCGCCTACGAGATGCTCGGCTCGGCCGCCGACGCCGAGGACGTCCTCCAGGAGACATGGCTGCGATGGGTCAGGGCCGACCTGGGGCAGGTGCGCGATCCGCGCGCCTATCTGGTCCGGATCACCACCCGCCAGGCGCTCAACCGGCTGCGCGCCGTGAAGCGCCGCAGGGAGGCGTACGTCGGCCCCTGGCTGCCCGAGCCGCTGCTCACCGCGCCGGACGTGGCCGAGGACGTCGAGCTCGCCGAGAGCGTGTCGATGGCGCTGATGCTCGTCCTGGAGACGCTCTCGCCGACGCAGCGGGCGGTCTTCGTACTGCGCGAGGTCTTCGAGGTCGGCTACGACGAGATCGCCGCCGCCGTCGGCAAGAGCCCGGCGGCGGTGCGCCAGATCGCCCACCGCGCCCGGCAGCACGTCGACGCCCGGCGCCCGCGCAAGGCGGTCTCCCCGAGCGAGACCCGGGCGGCCCTGGAGTCGTTCCGGCGCGCGCTCGAGACCCGGGACCCGCAGGACCTCCTGGACGTGCTCGCCCCCGACGTGGTCCTGGTGAGCGACGGCGGCGGTGTCAAGCGGGCCGCGGTGCGGCCGGTCGTCGGTGCCGGCAAGGTGGTCCGCTTCTACCTCGGCGGCTCCGCCAGGATCGGCGCCACGATCACCTGCGAGCCGACCCTGGTCAACGGCGGCCCGGCTCTGGCCGTACGCCTCGACGGCGAGCTCGACGGCGTGATGGCCGTCCGCGTCGAAGACGCCCGGATCACCGGCCTGTACTACGTCCGCAACCCCGAGAAGCTGACCCGCGTCGAAGCCGAGACCCCGCTGACCCTGCGGTGAACACACCTGCCCACCGGGCCGCCCCCCGCCCGCGGGGCGCCCGGCCGGGCGGACGGCGCCTCGGCCGGACGGACACCACCCGGGCGGTCCCGCCTGACCCGGCGCCGGCCCGGACCACGGGGAGAGTGGAGGCCCGCCCGGGCCTGTCACGGTGCGTACCCGATGCACCGCGACAGGCCCGGGCCGTCGCTCAGGGCCGACGGCGGCGGACGCGATGCGGTCTGCGCCGTACGGCGACCGGGCCAGTCGTTGTCGGTGCCCGATGACACCATCCGGCCATGAGTGGTGAGTCTTTCGACTGGCGCGATTTCCTGGGTCGTTGGCAGGAGGAATGGGTTCCGCGGAGGGACGAGGACGAGGATGGAGACGGCGGGCCCACCGCCGTCTCCCCGGGCAGGCCGGGGGCGGACGAGGCGGTGATCGCCGCGGCCGAGGAGCGGCTCGGGCGGCGGCTGCCGCCCTCCTACCGGGAGTTCCTGGCCGTGAGCGACGGGTGGTACGTGGACGAGACGGCCGGGGTCCATCGGCTCGGCGGCGCCGCGGACATCGACTGGTTCCGGGATCCGCACGGCATGACCCCGCTGTACGAGGAGAATCTGGGCGACGACCCGCGCCAGGAGGACGTCCTGCTGGCCGGGATGTGGCAACGGGCGCTGCGGCTGGAGACGGACTCCGACATGTCGTACGCGCTCCTCGACCCGGGCGACACCGACCAGGACGGCGAGTGGGCGCTCTACGCCTACAAGGGATGGAGCGGTGAACTGCCGGACCGTTACCCGTCGTTCCGCGCGTACATGGAGGCCATGTACCGCGGTTTCCACCGCGACCGGGCGGCGGGTCCCGGCTTTGTGAACGCGACCACGCGCGCCCAGGACGCCCGTGTGGAGGAGGCCCGCCTGCTGGCCCTGCGCGGACGGTACGAGGAGGCACTTCCGCTGCTCGAGGAGGCGCTGTCCTTCGGGCGGCCGCGGAGCGCTGTCCTGCTCGGCCAGCTCCGGCATCTGCCGGCTCCGCACAGCTGCCCGGATTACGGCGGCCTGGTGGCCGACCCGCGCTACCTGCCCGAGATCCTGCCCGTGGCGGCCATGGCGCCGGCACGCGGCGAATGGCGGCTGGGCGGGGACGGCCACTGGCTCGGGATGATGACCGCCCGCGGGGCCGCCCGGCAGACCACCGAGGCCGTACTGAGCGCGGTGCGGGACGGCACCCATCGCTACGCACCCCCCGGTCCCTGGGGCCGGGCCGTCGCCGAGGCCAGGGAGGCGGCCCGCTGGGGGGCGACCGACGCCGCGTGGCGGGTGCTGCGGGACGCGCTGCCGCTGTGGGAGGCGCCCGGGCCCTCGCTGATCGCCCCGGTCGGCCTGCTCGCCGATCCGGTGCTGGGTCCGCTGATCACCCCGGAGCGCGGACGCGAGATCCTCGCGACACCGCGGTCCGGAGAGAGGGGACCCGCTCCCGAGCCGGTGCCCGATCTGGACCCGCCGGGCCTCGTGTGGCTGACGGAGCCGGCGGCGAACCGGGGCCGGCCGGACGGATACCGCTGCCTCTGGGTCGAGGGGATCGACCCCGCCCGCCTGCCCGCCCTGATCGGTGAGGAGGGCGCCGGACTGAGCGCGCCCGTGGAGCCGCGCACGGCGTCCTGGCGGGCACCCCGGCCCCATGAGCGGGAGGGGGTGGAGCTCTGGGAGGACCGGGCCGTGGTCGCCGTCGGCCGCACCGCCGAAGGGTGGGCGTTCGCCTTCGACGGCCACTCCCACCACCACCTGAGCACGCGGTTCCTCTCCCCCGCTCCGGCCGCCTCCTCGGCGGGCCGCGCGGTGGTGGTGTGGCGCGACCCGGAGTTCTCGGCCCCGGGTGATCACCCGGCCGCGTTCCACCTGTCGGTGGCCGAACGGGGCGAGGAGCTGTACGCGTTCACCGTGCGCGGCACGCAGATCCAGCGCTCCGGCGCGATACCCGGGGCCCTGGATCCCGCACGGCTGTTCCGCCCCAAGGACACCGACGCGGACGGCGAACGGCGTGTGCTGGAGGCCCTGCACACCGAGCTCGGGCTCTCGCTGCCCCGGTTCGCACTGACCCGGGGCCGGCTCGGCACCTTCACCACCCGGTCCTGGACCCGGGCGCCACGCACGGGCGAGGGGTTCGCCTACGCCCGCATCGACTCCGCGCGGCACCGGCCCTGAACCGGGGCGGGGGGCCCGTTCCGGACGAGGGGCGCGGTCCGGAAGTCCGCGCGTGGCGGCGGGCCGGGCCTCAGCGACGGCCACCGGCGCAGCGCTCTGCGCGCGTCTCGGCGCGGTCCGCACCCCGGCGCTCACCCCGAGCCCGATCGCCGTCACCGCTGACGCCGGCCGAGCAGCGCTGGTCCCCGAGCGGTCCCCAGAAATGATCAAGGGCGGGTTTCGGAATCCTCCGAAACCCGCCCTGACCTGCGACTCTCACGAGTCGGGACGACAGGATTTGAACCTGCGACCCCTTGACCCCCAGTCAAGTGCGCTACCAAGCTGCGCCACGTCCCGTTGCCCGTCTGACCTGGGGTTTCCCCTGGCCGAACGCGCAGGAAAACCATACCGCACTCGTGCGGGTGGTCGCGCACCGCTTTTCGGCTCGGGTGTCCGGAAGCGGCCCTTGACCTAGAGTTTGGTTGAGGTTGCACGATCGCCGGTATGACGATCACCGAGGAACGCGGGCGCACCTACGGGTACGCCGATCTGCCGGAACTGATGTCCCTGATGACCGGGGACGAGAAGCACGGCCCGGCGGCGACGTCCACGCTGGACGTGCTGTGGGTCCTGTACGACCGGGTGCTGCGGGTGAGCCCGCGACGCGCCGACGACCCGGAGCGGGACCGGTTCCTGCTCTCCAAGGGGCACGGGCCGATGGCCTACTACGCCGTGCTGGCGGCCAAGGGCTTCGTGCCGGTGGCGTGGCTGCCCGGCTTCGGCTCCTACGACTCGCCGCTCGGGCACCACCCCGACCGCACGCTGGTGCCCGGTGTGGAGATCGGCAGCGGCTCGCTCGGGCACGGTCTGCCCATCGCCGTCGGCACGGCGCTGGGGCTGCGCGCCCAGGGGCGCCTGGCGCCGGCGGTGTGGACGCTGATCGGGGACGCCGAGCTGGACGAGGGCAGCAACCACGAGGCGATCGCCTTCGCCGGGCCCGCCGGGCTGGAGCGGCTGCACACCGTGGTCATCGACAACTCCTCGGCCAGTCACGCCCTGCCCGGCGGCATCGCCGCCCGCTTCGAGGCCGCCGGCTGGTCGGCGGTCACCGTGGACGGGCGGGACCACGAGGCGCTGTACGCCGCCTTCACCGCCCCGCATCCGGGACGCCCGCACGTGGTGGTGGCCCGGGTGGAGCCGAAGTCCTGAGCCGTCGCCGTCACACGCCTGTCTCTTATACACCTTTCCAAGCCCACAAGAACTCCGTTAATCTTGAATGCGTTCTTTTGTTGGAAAAAAAAGACAATCG
>NZ_WYCT01000079.1 GCF_011008945.1 Streptomyces harenosi | reverse complement strand
TTTTTTTTATAATGATCCGACGACACCCGAGACCTACACTTCTAGCTTCGTCGGCAGCGTCAGATGTGTTTAAGAGACAGGCATAGGGGTCTCCGGGTGGCCTACGGGGCGGGCGCCGAGGCGGCGCAGGTAGTAGCGGGCGCGCAGCTCGTCCGCGCCTCCGGTCATCCGTAGCCGCCTTCCATCTCACTTTTCCGACGGGCGCGGCGCACGGCTGCGGCGACGCTGTCCTTGTTCGCGTCGGGCCGGATCGCGAGCACGTTCTGGACCACGGTGGCGTTGTTCGGGGTGATCGCGATCTGCTCGCGAACGAGGTCGGCGATGGTCGGGAGGGCCGTGGTCGCGGCCTGTTCGCTCGGTGCGGGGCGAAACTGGTCGGGCTCACGGTTCGGGCTGGTCACGGCCTTGTTCGCGACCTGTTCGCGGACCCTGTTCGGGGGGCTCGCGACGGTGGTCGGTTGCTCGCGGTCCGGGTCGCCGACCACGGTGATCGCCTGTTCGGCGGCCTCGTCGAACCCGTCGACCGCGGGGGCCTGTTCGGGTACGGGAGGGCAGTTCGCGGGGAGCGTGATCGGTGTTCGGCGGTACAGCTCGCTCTGCTTCTGCAGGCGCTCCAGGCCGATCTCGAAGTCGGCGTCGTCACGGGCGAGGGTCACGGCCGCTTCGGCCCGGATGCGGGCGATCTGCGCGTCGGCTCGGGCATGGAGCAGGGCAGTCTCGTGCGCGGCGGTCCTCATCACGGCGTGCAGCTCGCTCTGCTGTTCCCGGGTGGGTGCGGCGGGGTCCCGTGTCGCGGCGAGGGCGAACACCCACACGATCTTCCCGACGATCACGACGAACGGTCCGGCGATGGTCTGGCCGGTGCTCTGGGCGTCGAGGCCGTGGAAGACGAGCAGGACGGCGACGCCGACGGCGATGAGCCAGCCGGCGGCGGCGGGCGCCCAGGTCTTGCCGCCGACGCTGACGCCGCGGGCTTCGGCCCAGAGGACGGTGATCCATCCGATGTCGCCGGCGATGGCGACGGAGAGACCGAAGGGGCCGCTGTTCATGAGGTCGGTGATGGCGTAGCCGGACCAGATGAGGGAGAGGGCGGCGAGGGTGGCGGCGCCGTAGAGGATGGGTGGGCGGTTGTGCATGGTGCGTCTCCGGGCGTGAGGGGTGGCCGGGCCCCGCTGGGGGTTGTACGGGGCCCGGCCGGTCGGGTGGTTCAGGTGAGGTGGCGGGCGAGGGGGTAGGCGCCGAGGATCAGCGGCTCCAGTCCGTTCGGCGCCAGCCGCCTTTGCGGTCTCGGGCGCGGTCCTGCTGCTCCCACTTCTCGGCGGCGCGGCCGGCGGCTCGGGCGCCGGTGGTCTTGTGGCGGCGGAAGCGTCCGGCGTCGCCGGTGACGGAGGTGCCGGCGGCCGGGTAGGTGCGGGCCGACTGCGGGCGGCGGGAGAGCCAGCCCATCACTGTCCGTCCTTCCAGCCGAGGCGCCGGCGGATGTCGGCGGCCTGGGCGTAGTCCTGCTGGCACGCCTCGACGGTGGCGGGCTCGGCGGCGATCTGGTTGGGCTGCTGCGGCGTCCGGTCCGGCTGCTCGGGCTGCTGCTCGCTCATCGCAGGCCCTTCGCGGCGTCGGCCAGGTGGAGCGCGTACTCGCCGCGGCTGATGCGGGTGATGGGCGGGAGGGCGGCGCGGGCGCGGGTGGAGGCGTCGGTGCGGACCGGCTCGGGGAGGGTGGTGAGGACCGCCTGCTCGCCGGTGGTGAGGGCGTCGTGGACGGCCCAGGGGTCGACGGGGCCGGTGCTGTCGTGGAGGCGGAGGACGCGGGCGGCGACGGTGAGGACCTGGGCCACGTAGCTGGGCTGGCTGAGGACGGTGGCGGTCGGGACTTCGCGGGGCTCGCTGGTCTGGGTACGGTGTCCCATCAGGGTCTGCCTTTTCGTGATGGTTGAGGTGGGCCTGGCCCCGTCCCGGAGCGCCAACTCAGTGGGACGGGGCCGTTGTGCATCGACAGTCCGTGGGCTGCCTTGCCTCACCGTAGGGGGACCCCCTACGGTGGCGCAAGTGGCCCGCCGAAGGAGAGGGGCCGAGTGAGCGAGGAGGCGCAGCGGGTGTTCGACGCGATCGATGCACTCGGGCAGATCGCTGACCCGACCGAGCGGGCGCGCGAAATCGGCGCGGTGCTGAAGAACCTGCCGGACAGGAACAAGCAGCTCAAAGAGTTGCGGCAGGCGGCCGTGCTGGAAATGCTGGCGCGTGACGGCGCGACGTACCGGTCGGTCGCTGCCGAGCTCGGCGTCCACTTCACCACCGTGCAGGCGATCGTGAAGGGGCACTCCAGCTCAGGCACGGTCCGCCCGAAGAAGAAGTCGGAGCAGCAGGGGGGACAGGATGCGGGGTAGGGAGCTCCCGTACGTGGACGCGCTCGGGAAGGGTGCCGGCGAGGCTGCCACGTACATGCAGGAGGAGTACGCACTCGAAGGGGTCGATCGGTCCGGGGAGCCAGCCGTCCTGGTGCGGGCGAGCGCCCCCGACAGTCGAGACGTTTTCCATGGTGACGAGCGCTGCGGACAGATCACCGGTGCCGGTCGGCGCCTGGATGACGCCAGTTGGATGCTGCTGGAAGACGCGCGGGCGGCCGGTTACCGGCCATGCTTGAGCTGCGGGGTTCCTGCGTCGTAGGAGCCGCGCTGCATGGCCCCCGCCTCAGTGGGTCGAGGCGGGGGCTGTCTCATGCCCGCCGTACGATCCGCAGGTGGCACATACCTTCGAAGAGCTCGTGGAGATGCAGCGCGCCGCCGACGAGGCGCACGCCCAGGTGATCGCCCTGCGTGAGGAGTCCGGGCCGCCTACCCAGCAGGAGTGGACCGAGGCCCAGACCGCGACCTACGAGACCGCCTGGCGGGCGTGGCGGGACCTGGCCCGCGATGTGCAGGCCGCGGTCACCGAGCACGCGGCGGAGCAGGGCCAGAACCGGTACGAGGTCGAGGCGGGCGTCAAGAAGGCCGCGCGTCACCCAGAGGGCTGACCAGGGGGCGGGTCGAGAGCCGGTACTCCCCGGGCGGGCCCTGCGGCGCGCGGGCGGTGGGCGGCATCTCGACGGGCCTCAGGTTGCGGTGGCGGCGGAGGATCTGCCGCAGCGCGCGGGCGGCGACCGGGTACGGACGGTGGGCCATGCGGCACAGGATGGCAGACGATCACCCGGGCTCAGGCCACGTCGTCAACGTCTCGCCGGTCTCCTCGTCGGTGAGGGTGATGCGGGCGCCGGGCCG
Source organism: Streptomyces harenosi (assembly GCF_011008945.1). Classification (GTDB taxonomy): domain Bacteria; phylum Actinomycetota; class Actinomycetes; order Streptomycetales; family Streptomycetaceae; genus Streptomyces; species Streptomyces harenosi. The sequence goes on along the minus strand of NZ_WYCT01000079.1, from coordinate 22,079 downwards.
CCCCCAGTCGCCGATCCAGGTGGCGAGCTTGCGCCGGGCGGTCTCCTCCGGATCCCACCAGCCCTGGGCGACCGGCCGGCCTCCGGCTTCGAGGGTGACCCGGTAGCGGCCGGGCGGCGGGCTGGTCATGCGAGCCGGATACCACGCGGCCGGCCCGGCTCCCGGGCGATCGCGCCCTTGGCCTCCAGCTCGCGTAGCTGGTAGTGCACGGATGAGGGGCGCAGGTCGACGGCGTGGGCGATCTCGGCGACCGTGGGGGCGTCGCCCTGGTCGGCGATGGCCGTGCGGATGCAGTGGAGGATCCGCTCCTGCATGTCGGTGAGGTACTCGACCTTGTGCCTGGCCATGACCCCAGTAGAAACCTTGTTCGAATTTTGGCGCAAACTGATCTCGTGACCGACCTGCCGCCCGACCTGCCGCGCCTCCGCACCCTGGAGACGTGGCCGACAGCAAGCTCGGCTTTCTGGACGGCTAGGGCTCAACGAGCGGCAGACGGTCGGCGTCGAGGTCGTCCCGGATCCGCAGGTAGCGCACGGGGTGCCGGTACACGCCGTCGTCGACCGCGGTGTCCCCGGCGAACTCGACGACCACGCTGGGCTGGACTGGCTGGTGGTCGAGCTGCTCGCTGCTGCCCCAGCCCGCGGAGAAGCGGCGCCCGCGCCACGGATGGTCCGGGCCGCCTGGGCGGAGCCGGGCGCCCAGCTCGTCGCGGGCCGCCCGGGCCAGCGGCGCGGTGCGGGCGACGTACCGCAGCCGGCCCGTCCGGTCCCGGCGGGCGAGCAGCAGCGTCGATGGCGCGGTGACGGGTCCGGTGACGGAGGCGACGATCGCGTCGGCGGTGGCCCGGGCCCGGACCTTGATCCAGCCGCGGCGGCCGGGCTGGTAGGGCTGTGCCAGGCCCTTGACGACGATGCCCTCGATGCCGGCCGCGCCCCAGGCGGGGTCCAGCCAGTCGAGGGCGACGGCGCGGTCCCGGGTGGCCGGGCACAGGGCGAACGGGGCGCCGAGGGTGCCGTCGGCGAAGAGCTGCTCCAGCGCGGCGCGGCGCTCCCGGTACGGCCGGTCGAGGAGCGGCCCGTCAGCGGTCTCGAGCACGTCGAAGAGGATCAGGTGTGCGGGGTGCTCGGCCGCGGCCTGCCTGGCGCCGGCGCCGCGGCGGCGGGCCCGGCGTTGGAGCTCCCCGAAGTGCAGCCGGCCGTCGTGGGCGACGACCAGCTCGCCGTCGAGGACGAGCGGTCCGGGCAGGGCGCGACCGGCTGCGGCGATCTCCGGGAAGGCGGTGGCGAGGTTGGCGCCGTTCCGGGACTGCAGGAACATGCTGTCCGGGCCAACGAAGAGGACCGCCCGGTAGCCGTCGGGTTTCTGCTCGTAGGCGAGGCCGCCAGGCAGAGCTGTCTCGCGGGGCAGCGCGGGCCGGGCGTCGGCGAGCATCGGCTGGATCGGCGGGGTGAGGGCCACAGGATCAGGTGTACGCCGTGCCGACGCCGGGCGCGCGGCGGCGTGTGACCCGCGTCTCCTACCGTGTGGGCCGCAGGCACGGACGGTGCGCGCCGGACCCGGCAGCATGCAGCCCATGGAGACAGCACAGGAGGCCCTGATCCGGCTCGTGCGGGCCCTCGACCCGGGCCGGCGGGTCCCCGGCTGGGCCGTGGGCGCCCCGAGCGGCCACCACGTCGGCCTCGTCGCCAGCAGCCCCTACGAGTCCCCCTCCCTGTACCTGACGGTCCGCGGCCGGACCGTCGCCGCGATGGAGACCGCCGGGCTCATCGCGCTCGGCGTCGAGGAGCCGGTTCCGGAGTACGAGGGTGGCCGGCGGGGGCTGCGCTGGGAGCCGGGACGTCTCGGCCGGCGGCTGGCGCTGACGGATGCGGGCCGCGGCGTGGCCCGGCCGCCCGAGCCTCCCGCGGGTGGCCCATCCCAGCGGGTGGTCGCCGCTCTCCTGCTGCACGCTGGCGGCATGGCTGCTGGTCGTCCGGTCGTGATCGACCCGCCCGACGAGGAGGGTGGTCGGCGGGTGCGGGTGGATGGGGAGGTCTTGGGCCGGGCGTACAGCCTGCGGGACGTCGCCGCGTTCATGCAGGAGGCTGGGCTGCAGGACTGGGATGAGATGGATGTGGTGCGGTCCGAGTTGATCGAGTGGCGTGGCGGCGGTCCGGACGTCTGGAGCCGGTGATCATCAGGCTTCGGGTGCGGTCCAGACGCCCGGCGGCTCCCTCAGCTCCAGGTACTCGGCGGGTATCCCGGCCTGCTCCGCGATCACCGGCAGGAAGTCGTCGGTCAGGTTGAAGCCCTTCATGATCAGGGCGCCGCTTCGTTTGTCGACGACGTGGCTGAGCTGGGCGGCGGCGCCAACGACAACTCCGTAGCTGCGGAGGGTGTAGCCGAACTGCTCGCCTAGGGTCGTTGCCCGTTCGCGACACCCGCGCTGGAAGTCGACGCTCGGCGAGTCCGTGCCTTCGTGGAACTCCGCGCGCACCCATCCCTTCGCCTGCTCGTCGAGGGCAGACGAAGGGGCCGAGATGTAGCGAGCAGCGATCGACTCTTGGGCGAAGGCTTCGAGAAGGGCGGCACGGGCTTCGAACGGGCCCGACAGGTCAACGTGGAAGGCGCCTTTGACAGTCATGAGCTGAGGGTAAGGGGCGCCACTGACATCGCTCCCCGCCTTCCGGCTACGCGGCCACGACACCGCCCTCTGTCCAGATCCGTCCGCACCCCGTGCAGTGCGCGATCGGCACCCGGCCCTCACCACCGTGCACGTCGATCTGCCCGCCGCACACGCACGGCTGCTCCAGGGTCCGGCGCTGCGCCACGATGTCCAGCGCCCGCTCCACACGCTCGGCGGCGCCGGCCGCGACGGTCCCGATCCGGCGTTCCTCCGCCTCGGTCAGCCGCCGGCACGGGCCGGGCGCCCGCTCGACCCGCGCGAGCAGCCACAGCGCGGCGTGCGGGGCGGTGCGGCGGCTGGTGTACCGCCAGCGGCGTGGGTCGACGAGGTCGGCGTGCGCGAGCTCGGCGCGGCGGCGGCGGTCGGCGGCGGCGATGTCGGCCTCGCGCTGGGTGGCGTACGGGGCGACGGCGGTGCGGCGGGCGGGGGGTGGGGCGATCGGTGCTCGCTGGGCGGCGTGCGCGATGTCGTCGGCGCACTGCACCAGGGCGGCCTCCACCGCTCGCATGGTGTCGAGGATGTGGAGCCGGACGGGGACGGGCCGGTCGCCGAGCTGGATCGGGTCGCGCTCCAGCGACCGGAGGTAGGCGGCCTGGTGGCGTTCGTACTCGATCTGTTCGGCGTCGGCGGCGTCGAGGCGGGCGAGGTAGCCGCGGAGGCCGAGACCGAAGGCGCCGATCTGGCTCGGGGTGCCGGCGGCTTCGCGGAGGTCGGTCCAGTGGAGGGCGATGGTGCGGAGGTGGGTGGCGGTGGTGGTCATCGGGACTCCGTGGTGCTGGTGGGGCGGGTACTGTGATGGCCACCGGATGGGGCGTGCCTGGCCTGGCAGGGTTCGTGGGCGCGCCCCTTCGTCGTGCTCAGCGCCGGGCGGGCGGCGGCCCGTCGCTGGTCGTGCGGATGTCGGCGGGCGGGTGGATCATCAGGTCGGTGGCCTCGGCACGCTCGCGCAACTCGTCAGGGGCGAGAGGCAGAAGCTCGACGGAGGCGACGCCGGGCACCTCGTGCCACTCGCCGTCGTTACCGAGGATCTCCAGACGGGTGGCCTTCACGACTGCTGCTCCTTCGTCAGCTCGGCCGTCCACGCGGCGATGTGCTGGTACTTCTCGGCGGTGGTGTGCCCGTCCCACAGGGCGCGGACGTCGAGGGCGCCGACCCGCTCGACGTGCTGGAGCAGCTCGGCGTCCCGGGGTGCGATGTGCCAGGAGCACTGGCGGCCGCCGAGGGTGAGGTAGACGATCTGCCAGCCGGGCTCGTCGATGTCGGGGGCGTAGGTGATGACGGCGCCGCCGGTGAGGGCGGCGAGGAGGGCAACGAGGTGGGCGCGCTCACGGTAGGCACCGTCCCGCTCTCGCTCGGCGGTGGCGCGCGCTTCGTCCGCGACCTTCAGTTCGTGCTCGCGCTGCTGGGCGATGGCTTGCCAATTGACGGGTTCGGTCGCTGCCGGGCGGTACGGCGTCCCCATGTCGGCCGGGTACTGGGTGCAGCCGCCGCACAGGCCGCCGATGACGGGCGCGGCGGGGTGCTGCTCGCAGGGCTGGGTCACTTCTTCCTCCGTGCTGCGCGCGCGGCGGCGCGCCGAGTTTCGCGGTTCGGCGGGGCGAGGGCGGGGGCGTCGTCGTCCACCACCTGCTCGACGCGGACGAGGCGGGTGCTCCAGGTGACGCCCGGGGCGGGCGCGCGCTCGCCCCGGGGCACGGACGACGGGCCGCTCACTCGCCGCTCCGCAGCGCCTCGGCGACCGCGGCGAGCGCGGACGCGATTGCGAGGTTCGAGCGGACGGTGAGGATGCCGACGGCGGTGGGCCCGTCGATGTTCCGGAGTTCGCCGTTGGGGAGGGTGACCATGTTGGTGATGCCCTGCTCGATGTTGTTGATCAGCCAGAGGGCGTGGTCGTGCGGGGTGCGGGCGGTGGGCTGGGTCATAGGTAGCTCCCGGTGGGGATGGTGTGGGCGGTGCGGAGGGCTCGGGGGCCGGCGCGCTGGTTGCGGAGGTCGCGGAGTTCGGCGCGGCGCATGTCGGCGGGGCTGGGGTGGTCGGTGGGCTCCTCGTCGGCCTGGTCGGGCTGGGAGCCGTCGAGGGTGAGCTGCTCGACGGTCACCGAGGCTCACCGCCCTGGATTCGGGCCCGGATCCACTCGGCGTCCGACTCGGCGACGTGCGCGCCGCCGGCCCGTTCGACGTACAGGCGGATCGGCTGCCCGTCGCCGTCCCGCTCGGGGCCGACGCGGACGTGCCAGGGCTGGGAACCGGCGTCGGCGGGGGTGTGGCCGTCGGGGCAGTGCGGGCAGTCGCCGGCCGGGGCGGGCTCGGGGTCGTCCCAGACGATGCGGGTGTGGCCGCCGTGCCCGTGGACGTGCTCGGCGTGGGCGAGGTTGTCCCAGAAGACGGTGGAGGGGCGGTCGCCGAGCCAGCGGACGGAGACGGTGCCGTCGGTCCAGAGGACGCCGTCGGCGACGCGGCCGGTGCCGGAGACGCCGGTGATGTCGGTGGTGCGCTGGAGGTGGAAGCGGCGGGGTTTGGTGGGCATCTGATGCTCCTTTGTGTGGTGGGTGTCCCCGGCCTGGGTCGCGGGCCGGGGCGTGGGTCATGCGGCTTCGTCGTAGTCGGGTCGGGTGCGGCGGGCGATGAGCCGGGCCTGGACGCGGTTTCGGGCCCAGCCGGGGGCGCCGGCGCCGCGTACGGCTCGCCAGGTGGTGCGTGCGGTCCACCAGGCGATGGCGAGCAGGGTGTGGAGGGCGAGGGCGGCGGCGAGGGAGACGAGGGTGAGCCAGATGAGGAAGGCCCAGCCCAACGTCACGGCGGTGTCGATGGCTTCGGCGATCACGGCTGCGCCTCGTCCTGCCGCGCCCCGGCGGCGGGCTGCTCGATGGTGTAGGTCGTGGTCGCGCGGACGAGGCGCCGCTGGGTGGGCGTGCCGTCCTTCCACGCCGGCCCGATCTTGGCGGCGTGGTTCAGGTGGTTCACGGCGCGGTCGCGGTCGGGGTACCGGGTGCCGGGCACCCACTCCTTGGCCACCGGGTCGTACAGCTCGGCGGCCCAAGTGTGCTCGGCCGGGTGCGCCTCGGCGGGCTGCGCCTCGTCGGCCATGCGGCGCAGCACGTCCTGCGCGACCAGCTCGTACATCCGGTCCACGGCGCCGTCCAACTCCGACTCGATGTGTCCGGCGGCGTAGGCCCATCGGCGAAGCGTCTTGCGGATGGGCGGGGAGGGGACGGCGGCCCGGTCGGCGGTCGCGGGCAGCACGGCCAGCACCGCGTCGGCGCGGCTGTAGGCGTTGGCGCGGACCGTCTCCAGGATGCCGGTTTCGGGGTCGGGCTCTTGGCCGCGGTACGTCCACGAAATGAGTGCCTCGGCGATGCGGTCGCGGAGCGCGGCCCGGTCGGTGGCGGGCTCCTGCCCGGCCTGCACCATCGCGATCACTTCGCGGGCAAGCGCAAGGTAGTCCTCGTGGAACTTCTTCCCTCGACGCTCCCACACCCGGTCGGCCTCGACGAGCCAGTCCTTCGAGGCGAGATGGCGGGCGACGCGCTCCTCGATGCTGGCGGTGGTCTGGTCGGTCATGGTCTGGCTCCTGGTGGGTGTGGTGTGATCGGGGGTGCGGCCGCCCGCGGTACCAGCGCGGGCGGCCGTCCTGCTGCTCACTGCTCGCCGGGCCTGTTCGCCAGCTCCAGCAGCACGTCGGCGTGGCACGGTTGGCCGGGCGGGCACCAGCACATGAGGTCGCGGCCGGCCAGCTGCTCGCGCGCCGCGGCGGCGAGGTCGGGTCGGTCGGCCACCCAGCGGCGGTACATGGCGACGGCCTGCTCGGGCGTGGCGTCCTGTACGAGGTGCCAGGTGATCGTCTTGTCCGGGTGGACGAAGGCGTGGCGCTGGCCGGACGTCTTGCCGAAGCGGCCCTCGCGCTCCCACTCCGAGCCGTCGAGGGCAGGCATGCGGACCTGCGTGCACGGGTTGCCCCAGCGGGAGCCGCGGCCCACGTAGACGGCGCCGGCGGGTGCGCGCCAGCCCTTGACGCGGCGGCGCTGGATGCGGCGGGGCTGGATGTCGAGGGCGATCTGTCGGACGATCATGGCGGTCACTCGCCCGTCTCGGCGGCGGCCCACGCGGTGACGGCCTCGCCCGCAGCGACGTAGTCCAGCCAGAGCCGCGGGTCCTCGCCGCCCGGAACCTCCAGGCCGGCGAGCAGGACGCGAACGACGTCGACGACCGCGTCCGGGTCGGCCCATCGGGGCAGCGGCAGGAACTCCGGCTCCCGCTCCAGGTGGCCGTTCCTCTTGCGGCGCGCCCACTGCCACTGCTCGGCCGGGTGCTCCCACAGCAGCGTGATCCCGTGCGGCGCGTTGGTGTCGGTGAGGGCCGGGTGGTCGCCGTCCCAGACGAGGACTGCGGTGAGCATGCAGGCGAGGCCGGCGTAGTCGTCGTCGCGGTAGGGGTCGAGCTCACCGGCGTCGGTCCAGTGCTCGGTGGGCTCCAGGCCGGCGGTGGTGAGCGCGTCGATGACGGCGGTGATGTACGGGTCGTGGGGCAGGTCGGTCATGTGGTCCTCCGTGGATGGTTGCGCGCGGGGCTGGCTGTAACCGGATGTGCGCGGTGGGCGGTTGGTCGGCGGTGTGGGTCAGGGGCTGGGCTGCGGGTCGAATGGTCTGCGGAGGCGCCACTGGTGGCCGCAGGCGGGGTTGACGCAGCAGGCGCGGGGGCGGCCGGTGGGCTGGGAGTTGTCGGCCATGACGATGCGTGGTTCGCAGTCGGCTTCCTCTCTGCGGACTACGCCGTCGGCGGCCAGTACGGCCAGGCCCCAGTCGAGATGGCCGGTGATTTCTTCGGTGATGGCTACGTGGGCGCCGCACTTGGTGCAGAGCAGAGGGCGCGTGGTCATGCGCTGTGCCTTTCGTGGCCGGTGCCGGGGTGGGTGGGGCGGTCGGGGTGGCTGCCGGTGGCGGGGTCGCAGCCGAGGTGGGTGTCGTAGCCGCGCTTGGCCCAGTCGGGGTTCATGGGGCGGCTGCAGACGGTGCAGAGAGGTCCGTCTGAGGGGGATGTGGCGGGGGCGCCCTTCCCCCCTTCCCCCCTCTTAGGGGGGGAAGGGGGTGGGGAACCTGGGTTCCCCGTGGGTTCCCCCGGGGTTCCCGGGGAACGTTTGACCTGGGGTTTTGCGGTTCCCCCTTGATCGTTTGGGGAATCCCCCGGGGAACCTGTTCCGGGGAGGGTTGGGGGAACCTCGTGGGGAACCCGATTTGCCCGGTTCTTCCGTGCGCGGACGGCGGCCTCGATCTTCTCTTTGCGGGCCGGGATCCCGGCCTGCGCGAGGGCCGCCTTGGTGCGCGGGTTGCCGGCGTCGTCGGGCAGGCCGAGCCCGTCGATCTTCTTGATCAGCCACTCGACGGAGCCCTCCACGTTCTCCTGCATCTGCTCGTACTCCATGAGCACGTGCCGGGTGGCGCCGGGCAGGTACCGGTTGCCGTCACGGCGGGCCTGGCGGACGATGACGAACTGGTCGGGGCCGATACCGGTGCGGGTGTGGGTGCGCTTGAGGACGAGGGTGCCGCCGCCCTGGGCGCGCAACTCCCAGACGTGGTCGACGTCCTGCGTCTTGGCGGAGGAGCCGCGGGCGCCGCGCTCGCCGTCCTTGCCCATGTGGTCCAGGCGAACGGAGGCGATGCCGGCGCGCTTCAGCGGCAGCAGGGTGTGCCGGTACAGCGCGAGCCAGGTGTCGGCGTCGTTCTCGGGCCCGGAGATGAACCGGGACACGGTGTCGAGGCAGACCACTTGGGCTTCGGCTTCGCTGACCATGGCCATCAGGTCCGCGCCGCCGCCCGCGGTGTCCAGGGGCCGGATCGGCGGGAAGCTGGCGTAGGTGAGCAGGCCCATGCGGCCGGGCCCGGCGCCGTAGGAGAGGAATCGTTCCTGGATGTCCTGCTGCCCGTTCTCGGCGTCCACGTACAGGACGGGGATCTGCGGCTGGGGCCGGTCGCCGAGGAAGGACTGGCCGGTGGCCATGCGCCACAGCCACTCCTGCACGAGGAGGGACTTGCCGGCCTTGCCGTCGCCGACGACGGTGATCTGCTGTCCCGGGGCCATGAGCTGGCCGGGCAGGAGCTGGATTTGGCCGAAGTCGGTGGCGAAGAACGGGTCCCAGTCGACGAAGGCGGAGGTGAGGTGGGAGGGGCCGTGGCCGAGGGTGGAGCGGCGTTCCTCGTACTGGCGGAAGTCGGCGTCGAGCTTGTCGAGTTCCTCGGCGGTGGCGCCGGTGAGGACGGCGGCTTTGATCCGGGTGGCGTGCTCGTCGTGGCGGCGGACCTTGGCGATGTCGGCGATGCGCTCGGCGAAGGCGGGTGCCATGACGCCGGGGATGGTCTGGGCGCCGAGGCGGATGAGGAGGCTGCCGCCGTCGACTTCGCGGAGCCGTTTCAGCTTCTCGATCTCTGCGCGGACGGTGACGGGGTGGAGCTGCTTGTTCTCGGCGACCATGCCGCCGACGACGTCCCAGATGAGGCGGATGCCGGGCTGGTAGATGTCGTCGCGGTCGATGATGCGGGCGCACTCCAGGTAGGCGGTGCGGTCGTGCATGATGACGCCGCCGACGAAGTCTTCGGCCTCGGCGTCGAAGGGGGTGGTGCGTGTGAGGCCGTCCTGATCCGCCGTGGGGTGCGGGATGCGGCGGACGTTGTCCACGGGCGGTCTCCTCAGAAGAGCGTGGTCGGTTCGGCGGGCGGGCAGCGGTGGGTGAGCAGGTGCTGGTGGGGGCAGTCGGGCGGGTGCCGGCCGGTGGTCCAGCGGAGGCGGAGCGGGCCGTGGGCGTGGCGGGGCAGGCACCAGACGAGGTTGTTCGGTGTGCTGGCCGCCGCGGCTGGCCCGTACGGGCGGGGCTCCTCGGCCGGTGGGAGGTCGACGCGGGCTTGGAGGGCTGCGGTGTGGCCGACCCATTGGACGAGGAGGGGGGCCCGGCACGCGGGGCAGCGTTGCTGGGGGCTGGTGCTGCCCCGCGGCCGGGCGGCCATCAGGCCGCCGTCCCGTTCATGACGGGCGTGTCGATCTGCTCGCCGATCGCCTTGACCACGTCGGCGAACGCGGTCTTGCGGATCTCGTCGGGCCGCTCCAGCTTGTAGCCGAGGCGGAGCCCGTTCTGCCCGATGCGGTGACGGAGGCGGGCGGTGAGCCGGTAGCCCTCGCTGCCCTCGAACGGCACCAGGCCGATGACGAACATCTCGGGGACGGTGAGCTGGCCCTTCTGTCCGGCCTTCGCGGTGGTGGTCTCGACGTACTGGAACTGCCGCTGCCCGCTGCTGAGCCGGTGGGCGGACTGGAAGTCGACCTTCTGCGCGGCCTGGAAGGACTGTGCGATCTCCAGCATGTCCGCGGCGGACGGCTCCAGCAGCTCGGGGAGGTGGTCCTCCAGGAACTCCGCGAAGTCCTCCTGGCCCATCAACTCGCCGTCCCAGCGCATCCACTGCTTCCACGCCTCGGTCTCGCGGAGGGCGAGGTGGAGGCGGTGGCCGGCCCAGCGGGCGCCGTCGGCCTGGTGGGCGTCGAGGACGGCGGTGACGGTGAGCCGCTCGTTGTCGGCGTACACCTCGCTGGCGTCGTCGTGGTGCTTGTCCCAGTAGGCGAGGAAGGACTGGGCGTCCCGGACGGTGGTGGTGCCGGCCTTCCGGGCGGGCGTGTCGCGGTAGTCGTCGCCGGTGAGGTCGACCTTGTGGAGGCCGCCGCCGGGAAGGACGAAGGCGTACACCTTGCCCGGGGTGAGTTCGGCCGGCGGGGCCGCGGCCAGGGCGGTGTTGACGATGGTCTGGGCGTTGTCGGTCACGGTGATCAGGCGTCCTTGAAGGTGTTGGTGGTGGGCGCGGTGCGGAACTCGATGGCCATCTGGCGGGGGTCCTCGCGGACGGGCAGGCCCTCGTCGTCGAGGAAGTAGAGGGACTTGACCGGGGTGGGCCTGGGAGCCTTGACGGCGGACTCGACGCCGATCGGGAGCGGCGCGCTGTCGACGCCGTTGGCGGGCGGCTCGACGACGATGGTGATGGTGAGGGAGCCCTTCTTGCCGTGGGTGCGGACGGCGTCGAGGAGGGTGTGGAACTGGGCGGACAGTTCCTCGTCGGTGCGGCCGTTGAGGTGGCTGGCGAGGAAGGCGGCGACGGGGGCCTGCTGGATTTCGCCGGTCTCGGTGTTGGTGCTCATCGCTGGGTGGTGCCTTTCTGGTTGGTCGGGCGGCAGGTGGCCCGGTGTGCGGTGACGGGGTTGTCGCGGAGGTAGTCGGTGACCTTGTCGCGGCCGGCGACGCGGCGGTGGGTGCCGCACGTGGTGCAGAGGAAGTCGGCGACGGGGGTCTGGCCCTTTTCGGTGCGGCGGATCTGGAGGCCGCCGAGCCAGCCGCTCATGCCGCCGCCCGGGTGGTGCCGGTGCGGCGCAGCCGGTTGTCGGCGTCCGTGTTCGCCTGGCGGCACGGCTCGCACGGCGTCTCGCCGTCGCGCAGGTGCCGCTGGTAGCCGGGGCGAGTCCCGCAGTGGGCGCCCTCGTAGCGCAGCCGCCAGTCGGTCAGGTGCTCGGCCGCGAAGCACGCCCGGCCGCAGGTCCGCCGGACCAGCCCTTCCGGATCCCGGCCGTGGCCCAGCAGGAAGGCGACGCGGAGCGGGGTGTACGCCTTGCCCTGGAACTTCAACTGGCGCGACGACCCGGTCCACAGGACATGGCCGTCGCCGGTCGGCGTGATGTGCCGGGTGAACGCTTCGGCCAGGGTGGTGGGCTTCGGCTGAGGAACCGGGGGCATCGTGCTCGGGGCGGGCCGCTTCTGCCGCCGCCGGTAGCGGCGCTCCGGCTCGGTGAGCCCGGCGAAGATGCCGTCGGAGGGCCGGGTTTCCCAGGCCCACTGCGCGCAGTGGGCGAGGACGGGGCACCGGCGGCAGACGTCCTTGGCCTGCTCGATCTGGAGGAGGAAGGTCCCGGTGGTGCCTGCGGGGAAGAACAGGTCGGGGTCTTCGTAGCGGCATGCGGCGCGGTCGCGCCAGTCGGTGGTCCTCATCGGGTGGTCACCGCCTCGCGGTCCGGCCACTGGCAGCCCGCCAGCGCCGCGCGGTGCCCGGCCGGGACTTCTGCGAGTGGCTGGCCGAGCCAGTCCAGGCCCATCGCTCGCAGGATCAGCGCGTCGGCCTCGTCGTCGCTCGGCAAGATCGCCCCGTACCGGCGCTGGGCCGCTTCGAGAACGGCGGCCTTGCGGCTGCCGCCGTTGCCGGTGGCGTACTTGGCACGGGACATTGGCGGGATGACGGCGACTGGGATGTCTCGGGCGCACAGGCCGTCGATGATGAGCCACCACAGGCCGCCGCGGTCCCATACGGAACCGCCGACGGAGTGGTGGGACGGGCCTTCGACGCAGGCGAGGTGGACGTCGCCGACTTCGATGAGGACGGTGTCGGTGATGTGCTTCATGCGGGTGTGCCGCTGGAGGATGGTGTCCTTGCGGCGGCCGGTGGTGGGGACGCGGGTGGTGCCGCCGAGGGTGGAGATGCCGGTGCCGGTCAGGGAGATATCGAGTCCGGCGACGCGGTAGCGGGGCCGGGGCCCGGCCGCCGCGGGGACGGCCGGGGCCTCGGTGGTGAGGTCGAACAGAGTGGTCACTGGGCACCGCCGCCCTGGCGGGCCGCCTGCTGGGCCTGCCACTCCTCTTCGGTGAGGTACTGCCGGGCGGCCTTCCTCCGGGCGGCCCGTTTGGCGTTCTGGTCCCGCCAGTACGCCCGGTAGGCGTCCCCGCAGGGCCCGCACATCTCTTCCTTGCGGTAGCGGTGCTGCTGCGCGCCGTTGAAGGTGCCGTGCGCGATGGGCTTGCGCTGGCTGCCGCCGCGGGGCCGCTTGAGGCCGATGTCCTTGATGAGCTGGTCGAGCTGGGCGTCGGTGAGTTCAGGCACCGGTGGCCTCCTCTCGGGACGGGAGCGGGTCGGGGGTGGTGTTGCGGCAGTCCATGCACAGCAGGTCCCGCGTCACCCGGAGTCGGGCGTGGACCGTGACCCGGCCCTCGGTCGCGCACAGGGCCGCGGTCTTCTCCAGGGCCTCGGTCGCGGGCAGCGCCGGGCTGGCCAGGCGGGCCGCGCGGTGCCGGCCGGACGCGCCCGGCCACGAGCGGGCGATAGCGACCGCGCCGACACCGACCGCGGTGACCGCGCCGGCCAGGGCGGCAGCGAACTGGCTCACGACGCCACCCGCTTCCGGCCGGCGTCGGCACGGGTCTGCTGCCACCGTCGACCTTCGAGGACGGCGGGGTCGTTGAGGCCGAGGGCGTCGTCCAGGCGGTCCTGGAGCCGGTCTGCGCGGCGCCGCTCCGCTGCCCAGGCGGCGAGGAGACGGCGGCCGACCTTCTGCAGCCGGGCCACCCGGTGCTCGAGCTGGGCGGCGTACTCCGGGTCGGCCTCGGCGAGCGCGGCCAGGCGCCGGCCGAGCTCCTCGACCCGGCCGTGCAGGCGCCGGTTCGCGGCGTCCGCCTCGGCGAGCTGACGCAGGAGCTGCCCGCGGTTGAACTCGGCGGTGGCCGCACGGCTCGTGGCGGCCTCGGCGGCGGCGCGCTGCCGGTCGGCCTCGGCCTTCGCGGCGGCCAGCTCCTGCTCGTGGCGGCGGCGGGTGATGAGTCCGAACATCACGCCTCACCCCCGCGCGGCGCCGGGATCAGCGGCCACTCAGTGCGCACGCCGTCCGCCCACGACTCCTTGCCGGGCGTCCGCCGGAAGTAGTCCGCCAGCGACTCGGCCTGCTGCCGAGCCCAGGAGACCTGCCACAGGTGCAGGGAGCTCAGCGGGGCACTGCCGATCCGGGGATCCTTCGTGGCGATCCGCCACGCCACCCTGCACGCCGCAATGGCGTCGGCGTCCGCCGAGTGTGCGCCGTCGAGCGCGACCTCGTAGTGGCGGCACAGGTCTTCGAGCTTCCGGCCGCCGCGCCGGTACGGGTCGATCTTCTTGTCCAGCACCCGCGGGTCGACCACCAGCAGGTCATCGCCGACGATGTCGACGAGGGGCTGGACGCCGTGGCGGCGGGCCTCCCGGTCGAGGATCGTCAGGTCGAACGACGCGTTCATCGCGACGACCGGCAGCCCGGCGGACACCGACTCGGCGAGCGCGGCCACAAGCTGCTCGACTACCTCGGCCGCCGGCCGCCCCTCGGCCCGGGCCCGTTCGGTGGTGATCCCGTGGACCTTCGCGGCGCCCTCGGGGATCTCGATGCCGGGGTCGGCGAGCCAGTTGAAGGACTGGGTGGGGTTGCCGCCGCCGCACTGGACGACGCAGGCGGTGACGATGCGGTCGTTCTCGACGTCGACGCCGGTGGTCTCCAGGTCGAATCCGGCGAGGCGGCCTTCGAACCAGGCGGTCATGCGACTTCACCCGCCTTCAGAGCGGTGAGGAACTGCTGGAGCTGGCCGACGGATGCCGAGGAGGGGTGCAGGCCGCCGAAGGAGCGAGCGAACGCGGTCTCGACCTGCTCGGTGGTCATGGCTCGCGGTCCGGCGGTCGCGATGATCTGGAACCAGACCTCCTGAGCGGCGGCCGGGTCGGGGGCATCCTCGACGACCTCCACGTCGTACACGCCGTCCTCATCCGGAGCGGGCGGCGGCGACGCCGGGGCGCTCTCCTCGCTCGGTGCCATTTCGGGCTTGGCCAAGCCGATCGCCTTCAGCTGCTCCAAGTACTCCCACGGGGCGCCAGCACTCTTCGCCTCCTGGAACACGGCCAACGCCTCGGCCTGCGTGCCGGCCTTCCTGGCCTCCGCGAGGTAGTCGCGCTCCGGGCCCGACGGCGCGGGGGCCGCTTCGATCGCCGCCCGACCGTGACCGCCTGCCACCTCGACCCTGCCCCCACTGACGGCGCCCGCCATCAGCGCCGCGGGGGTCAGGGCGACGTCGATCGTGGGGACCATCCAGTGCAGCGTCTTGCCCTCCCGCTTCGCGGTGCGCTGCTCCAGACCGAGGAACGCGGCGACGTACTTCTGCCGCTGCGCGCTGGCCAGCAACTCGGCCACACCGGGCAGTTCAAGGGCGGCGTAGTAGCCGTGGGACTCCAGCCGCCACACGCCGACGCCCTCGATCTCGGAGAGCACCACGTTCAGGCGGGTGGTCGGCTTGCACTGCCGCTGCTCGGGGTCCGGGCCGCAGATGCAGGGCCGGTCCTTCAGCAGCTCGGTCACCCCGTCACAGCGGCGCTGGCATCCGCCCCCCGACCAGAGCTCGAAGTACTGAGAGACGGGCTGCGGCGGCACGTGGATGGGGATGCGGGTCGCCTCGGTGATGACCTCGTACTGGTCGGCCCCGCCGTCCGGGGTCCACGGAGCGACGGTCCCGCCGTAGCGCAAGGCCACCCGGTCGAGGAGCTCCTTCGAGGGGGAGGTGAGGCGGAACCGGTCGAGCTTCGCCGGCCGGGTGCCGCCCCTGGCGGTGGCGACCTTCTGGCCGATGCGGATGCGGCCCAGCTCACGGAGCCGCTGCTGGAGGGTGAGGATGGGCATCAGGCGGCCCTCTCTTCCGTGATTCGAGGAAGGGCGAGGGCCTCGCCCACAACGGTCTTGGACAGCACGCGCTGGAACTCGGCGATGGCCTGCGCGTGGCGGAACACGGCGTAGACGTCGTCGCCGCACTTCAGCGGCATCACCCGGAAGCCCTCCGGGCGCAGGTGCAGGACGATCCCGATGTCGTGGACGCGGGGCATCGGTACCTGCGTGCCGTCCCGCAGCCAGCAGACCTCGGCCCGCCGGTAGGCGGACATCTGCGCGCCGGCCTCCGGGTAGACGCCTTTTTCGTCGAGTTCGCCGCCGGTCTTGGTGTCGCCGACGAACAGCGTCTGCGGCGGCACCTTCAGCAGGTGCGCGATCGGGCGGGAGCGGAAGAGGTAGTCGAGGGTGCCGGCCCAGCCGTCGGTGAGGTTGCCGACGACCATCTCCGACGCCTCGAACTCGATCTCCCAGTCGGTGACGAAGCGGAGGAAGTTGTCGACGTAGGGGGCGATCTGCTCGTCGGTGAGGAAGTTCTCGGGGACGGGCTGGCCGAGGACGTGCGCTTCGATGACGTCGTGGACCGCGCCGCCGATGTCCGCGCGTTCGTCCTTCTTGCGGATGTGGCCCTTGCGGAGCCAGTCGTACGCCTCCTGCTTGTCGGCCGGGTTGAGGCTGGCGGCGACGAGGCGGGGGAGGTTGGCGAAGGCGTCCGTGGCGGTGAGGTTGGCGGCCCAGAAGACGAGTTGGGGCTTGGGGAAGCCGGTGCTGAGGATGGTGGTGACGCGGCGCAGCTTGATGTCGGTGCCGGGTACGCGGTACCAGCCCTGGGACGGGCGGGGGATGCGGTCGGTGCCGGTCGGCTCCTGCTTGGTGCGGGAGCGGCGGCCGGCGGCCGGGGCCTGAGCCCCGGCCTGCACGGTCGTCGTCACGCGGCAGCACCACCCTCCGCGGTCTCGCAGCCACCACGGCCCCACACGGCACGCCCGTAGGCGGCCTCGTACCGGGCGGCGATCTCACGGGCGGCGTCGGCACCGGCGCGGACCTCGCCGCGCTCAAGCTGGCCGAGCACCCGCACGTGGTCGGGCATCGAGATGGCGGGGGCGCTCACGGGCGGCCGTCCTTCCGGGGTGATGAGGTGGTAGATGCGGCGGCCGTCGATGTCGGCCGGGGAGAGGTAGCCGTGCCGGGCGAAGGCCCGCAGGTCCTTGCGGACCGTGTTCCGGCCGGTCGTCGGCCACGGGGAGCCGACCATCAGCCGCTCGGCCAACTGCGTGGTGACCGGCCGGCCGTGGGCCCTTATGGCCGCGAGGAGATAGGCGCGGCGGGTGTTCGTCTCGGGCATCAGGAGCCGCCCTTCCTGGCCAGCGTGTAGTGGCGGTTATCGGGGTCGTCGACGAGGACGAGGTGTCCGGCCCGGTGAAGGGCGGCGAGGTCGCGGCGGGCGGTGCCCCGCTGGACGACGCCCGGGTCAGTCAGCGCGTACAGCGCCAGGGCCCGGTGCGTGTTCCACTCGCCGCCGTGGGTGCGGATAGCGTCGAGGAGCCGGGCCTGCCGCTCGGTGAGGTCGGGAGCGGTGTCGACCTGGGCGTAGGCGTCCTGCTCGTCGCGCTGATGCTCGGTGAGGAGCGTCCGGACGTCGGCCAGGTCACCGTGCTCAGCGACGACGCGGAGAGTGGCGACGAGGCCGCGGAGCATGGCCAGCTCCCCGGCGTATGCCTCGGTGCTCATGCGGCAGCACCACCCTCGCGGCGGGACGCCGACACCGGCGCCACGGCCGGCCGCTCCGGCGCCAACGCCCGCAGCCGATCCGCCAGCTCGGTGACGCGGTCCCCGTACAGCGGCACCTCGTAGCCCACCGTCTCGACGATCCGCTCCAGCAGCAGGCGCTCCGGGGCGTGCCCGTCGTACGGCCGAGGCTCGGCCCGCTCGGCCGCGTACTCCAGCAGCAGCGCGAGCAGTTCCTCGTCGTCGGCGATCGCGGTGATCGCGTCGGTGATGGTGTGCTCCAGGTCGAGCATCACGCCGGTGGGGATGCGGCGGAGGTAGATCCGCTTCGGGCCCGTGACGGCCGGGCGCCGGAAGAGGCGGTGGAGGGTGAGGCGGAGCCGGTTCACTGGTCACCGCCCGTCTCGCCGCGCGGCGCCTGGTTGCGGGCGAACCACGGGGTGATGACCGCGGTGTTGCTCGGCGCGAGGAACCGGGCCAGGCGCTCCGCCGACTCCTCCACCGACACCGGGGCGAACCGCTTGCACGGGCAGATCCGCACGGGCTGTCCCAGTTCACGCGGCAGGCGCGCCCAGCAGGCCGAACCGGGGTGGTGGTGGTCGCTCCCGGAGTGGCCGCAGCCGCAGCGCGTCGTGGCGGGCGGCAGCTCGATGGCCGTGGCCTTGCTGGTCAGCTCGTACGCGATGGGGTCCTCGTCCACCGGCCGGTCGGTCTCGGCGACGCGGACGCGGGCCTCGTCCCGCTCGTGGCGCAGCTTGGCCGTGTCGAACGTGTACTTCCGCTGGGTCTGGTCGAGCTGGGCCTCCAGCTCAGCGACCCGAACCCGCAGGGCCTCCACGTTCACCGGCACCCGAGCAGTCCGACGAGCCAGCATCCGATCCTTGACCTGCTCGTCCGACGGCCGCTCCCAGGCGTGCATGCCAGCACCGCCGATGTACCGACGCCCGTGGGACCGCTGTCCCACTCCGCAGTAGGCACAGCCGTACGGCTCCGACACCCGCTCGCGCATCACGTCGCGCTCCAGGCGGGCCCGGACTGCATCCCGGGCGGCCTCAGCAACCGCAGCCTCCAGCTCGGCGACACGGGCATTCAGCCGCTCGATCTCCGCGTCCCGGGCCACGATGTGGTCGTGCAGTGACCGACTCCGGGCCTGCTCGGCACCCTCAGGCAGCGACGCACGGTACGAACTGATCAGCTCGTGGATCTGCGCGATCGCCCCGTCCTGCGGGTCAACCTCCGAGGCCGCCTGCAAGGCGATCAAGAAGTTGTCCAACGACTTCGCGTCGAGCAGGGACGTCCAGGCGAGCGGGCGCTCCTCCAGCTCAGCGACCTGCGCCCGGAGACGCTCCAACTCGGCTGCGGTCTCCGGGGACTGAAGCATCTGCGCCGACTCCAGCGCCTCCGCCAGCAGCATCGGATTCGTCACGGACCGACCCATCGTGCGGGCGATCACATCGGCCGCACGGAACACCCCTCGACTGGTCACGCGGCCACCGCCGACCGGATCTCGTCCTGCACCGGCTCACCCATCGGCACCGGCACCGACACCCGCACCGGCACCACCGACCCGTCACCACGCGGCGGCGTCGACGTCAGCAGCGTCCACAGCTCCAGCCCGTCCGCCGCCGACGTGCGGTGGATACGGCCGCCCCGCTCACGCAGCCACTCGCCGAGGTCGTCCAGGTCGACCACCGTGACGTACACGGCGTCGGGCCGGGCGATCATCGTCGGCGCCGGGAGGGGCAGGTAGTCGAGCATCACCTCGACGGCGATGCGGTTGTCGCTGGTCTGCCGGTACTCGTGCATCGGCACCGGCTGTGGGGTCTGAGATGATGTCCCCATCGGGGCCTCTCTTCCGATCTTGTAGGGGCGCCGGTCGGGGGTCGCTCGGGCCGGGAAGCTGTGAGCGGCCCTTCGGCGCGTTCAGGGGTGGATCAGGCGGCCTTGGCCGCCGGCCGGACCGCGGTCGCACTCGACTCCGGGGCCGCTCCACCGGGGCGCGTCATGATGCGGCGCAGGTCTTCGACGAGTTCGTCGTCCGGCTCCGGGGCCTGGGCGACACGCTCGTGGATGTGCGCGATGATCGCGTCGCCGAGGAGCGCGCGGCGCTCGTCCCGGGTCATGCAGCGGCTCCGGCGGGTGCGTCGTCCTCGTTCTCGACCGGGTCCATGAGGGTGCGAATGTCGAGGTCATATGCCTGCGCGAGGCGCAGCGCCGAGTTCAGGTCAGGTTGCGCGGACCCGTCGACGTATCGATAAGCGGACGAGATGCTCACGCCGGTGCGCTTGGCGATGGCGTAGGGCGTCTGGTCGCCGTGACGTGCGGCGATCTCTCGCAGGCGGGCGACGTTGAGTCGGTACACGTGGATGTCCCTCCCTCCGCAGGTAGCGGGGCGGTTTCCCTTGCTAGGGAAACTCAAGCACAGCCATTCCCTCCCTGGCAAGGGAATGTGTGAGATCGGGAAGGATGGAAACGGACTCGAACGTGAGTTCGGTTAGGGGTGTCACCTGTATCTATGCAGGTCAGTGGCCGGAAGGGCGCTTTCCCGCGAAAGGGAAGCGTCGACTATTCCCTCCCCAGGGAAGTAAAGTTTCGGGACATGACGGATGCCCCCCACGGACACGGACGCGAGCAGAAGTTCTTCGCGCTCGTCCGCCCCGCCCTCGAAAGGGCCGGCTACACCGCCTACGGCATGCAGCAGAAGCTGGTCGCCGACACCGGCATGAACAAGAGCACGGCTTCCCGACTCCTCCGCGGCGAGACGATCCCACATGTCAAGTTCTTCCCCGCGCTGGCGAAGGCCGTCGGCCTGGACCCGGTTGAACTGCTCGTAGCCGCCGAGATCGTGCCCCCCGAGTACCTGGAGTCACAACAGACACTGTCCGAAACTAAACAGTCACAGGTAGGCTCGGAGCCGATCACTCCGGAGGAGGCAGCGGAACGGCTGGGCATCACTGATGACGTGGGCCGCTTCACCTTTTTCGCCGTCGTCGAGAAGCTCAGGGCCGACGACGACGCCGATGAAGCCGATCCCGGAGGCGCGGCAGCACAGGCGTAATACCGGGGGTATGCATGGAGATCATGGCACGCACCAAAGCCGCCACCGCTACGGCCGTAGTCGTCCTGGCCGCGGGCTTCGCCATGATCATCCGAAGTGCTGCAACCCATAACCCCGCAGGCGCCATCGGCGGTGCCTGCCTGATCATGGTTGGCCTCACCCTGGCCATCCTGATCGTCGTGCGCCACTGGATCACCGACACCAGCGCGGAACGGCGTGCCCTCGCAGAAGCCCAGCGTGAAGCCCAGTCGCAGCAGACCCGCTACATCGCCGCCCAGGCAGCCATGGAGGTCGAGCACGGTCGGCGAACGCGCGAGATCGAGGCCGAACGAGCCCGCCTCGCTGCCACCCTCAAAGCGGAGCGGCAGAAGATGCAGGCCGAGTTCGAGGGCACCCGTGCCAAAGAGCTGAGCGAAGCATTCCAGACCGGCGCCGAGATGGAACGCGCTGGCGTCTTCAAGCGACAGCAGCAGCCGCGCGGGAACCTACTCAGGTTTCCGCAGAAACAGCCCCAGGCGCCGGAGCAGGAACGGTCTCGGGGGCACGGAGTCGTCGGTCCCTGAAGCCAGGCTCTCCGACGAACGACAGCTTGATTCGGCCCGGCTCCAGTTTGCGCAGCCCAGGCTTCCGCGCCTTGTAGAGGCGGACCGTGACCACCTTCCGGATCACCTCCCGCTTCTGCTCCAGTGTCAGGCCCGGCCGCGCAGGCTCCCCGTCCCGCGCGGGCCGCCCGTTCCACACCAGATCCGGGTCCTCGGTCAGCATCGACAGCAGCAGCGGGTCCACGCCCTTCATGGAGTTGAGCTTCGCACGCTCGGCCTTCAGCTTCGGTAGCAGGCGACTCTCCAAGGATGCGAGTGACTCGATCGACAGGCGCGGCTGGCCCGTCTCGCGATCGAACTCCTCGGCCAGCGCCCGGGCACGTGCCAGTTGCTCCTCGTACCCCGTGATGAGTCGCTGGGCGGCGGCCATCTTCGCTTCGACCTCGCCGTCGTCAGGCACCAGCGCGCGGCGAGCCTTGCTCTTGTCGCTGAACCAGGAGATGACAGCCTCCTCGACGAAAGCGTCCATGACCGCCTCAGGCAGCGAGACGTTCTGCGCCTCACGGCAGTACATGGTCGGCGTGCCATGGCGAGTGCTGGGCCGGGAAACCAGGAAGGCGTGGTCGCCGCACTCTCCGCAGAAGCTGTTGAAGGACAGCAGGTGGGCCGGCTCCGACCCGCGCTGGACACGACGTTGCGGGTCTGTGAGCTGGGCCGTGACACGGTTGAACATGGCCCGGCCGGCCGGGGTATCAAGTCCCTTGATCGCGTCCCAACTGGCAGCTCGGAAGGTGCCGTGGTGGCCGCGCTCACCAAGGTAGACGCGGTTGACGAGCATGCGGCGAACAAGGTCTTCCGTCCAGTCGGCGCCGTCAGGGCGGGCAGCACCGGGCTCGCCGCGCAGCCACCGGACGATGCTGCGGATGGAGTGGCCGGAGTCGACGCGCTGCAGCGCCTGGAACACATACGTGCCCTGCTCGTTTTCGTGCTGGCTGACACAGCGCCGTCGGCCAGCGACGAAGGCGTACTCCCGGCTGTACCCGAAGGGCAACTTCCCGTGTGGCTGGCCGGCCTCGGCCTGAAGGCGTGTGGTGCGCAGGTTGCGGTCGCGGATGCCCTCGGCTTCGTCCTCGGCGTCTACGGCGTGTTGCGCGGTGGTCTTGCGGTCGTCACGCCGGCTGAGGTCGTAGACCTGGCCGTTGTAGCAGAGCAGCGTTTTCGACTTGAGGCAGGCTGCACGGAGCCGGACGTACTCCTCCAAGTTGCGGTAGTACCGGGCGGCCTCGAAGGCGACGACGATGCGTCGGACGCCTGGGGTGGGTTCGGCGGTGACGATGGCGTCGAGGAGGTCCTCGAAGTCGCCGCGCGTCTTGGTGCCGTGCCGGCTGGCGGAGATGCCGATGTCCTTGAACTCCTGGAGGATGCGCCAGTTGTGGGTGTGGCAGAGGCTGCGGCCGATGGTGAGCTGGTCTTCGACGGAGCTGCCGGTCTTCATGACGTCGTCGGAGTTGCGGCCGTAGAGCCATGCCTCGAAGCGGACGTCGGGGATGACGAGGTGGAGGTATTCGGGCGCGTACGGCATGCGCCGACTCTAGCCCCAGGTACCGGTGTTAAGGGAGATGTGGGCC
>NZ_WYCT01000797.1 GCF_011008945.1 Streptomyces harenosi | reverse complement strand
GACCCCACCGGCCCCCGGCCGGAGCCCCTCCGGTTCTTCGGCACCACCTGGGTGGACCACGGCACCGGCTACACCGCCCGCCGCGTCGCCGTGTCCGCGGGCTCCCTCGTCCTGGCGGCCCTCTCCTGCGTCGTCCTGCGCGTCGCCTACCAGGGCCTCCAGCTCGCCGACGTCGGCGGCTTCGTCGTGCTGCTCATGGTGGTGATGTTCGCGGTGTGCAGCGCCCTGGCCTTCCGCCACACCTGGTCCGGCTTCACCAGCCGCCCCGACCCCGAACGCCAGGCGTCCCTGCGCGGCCTGCTGGCCATCGGTTTCATCGGCTCCCTCCTCGCCTACTTCTGCCGCAGCCTCACCGAGGCCCCCGGCGAGGAGCTGCACCGCGCCGAGTACGAGCAGGCCCGCGCCCGGCACGAGAAGCGCACCGCCCGCCGCTCGGGCAACCCCACCAGGAAGCGCCGCCGCGCCTGACCGGCCGGAGCCCCCGCCC
>NZ_WYCT01000796.1 GCF_011008945.1 Streptomyces harenosi | reverse complement strand
GGCAAGCAGGTGGCTGTGCTGGTGCCGACCACGCTGCTGGCCGAACAGCATTACCGCAACTTCCGCGACCGCTTCGCCGATTACCCGCTGAAGGTCGAGGTGCTGTCGCGCTTCAAGACCACCAAGGAAATCAAGGCCGAGCTGGAAAAGGTCGCCGCCGGCACCATCGACGTGATCGTCGGTACCCATCGCCTGCTGCAGCCGGACGTGAAGTTCAAGGACCTGGGCATGGTCATCGTCGACGAGGAGCAGCGTTTCGGCGTACGCCAGAAGGAAGCGCTGAAGGCGCTGCGCGCCAACGTGCACCTGCTGACCCTGACCGCCACACCGATTCCGCGCACGCTCAACATGGCCATGGCCGGCCTGCGCGACCTGTCGATCATCGCCACGCCGCCGCCGAACCGGCTGGCGGTGCAGACCTTCATCACCCAGTGGGACAACGCGCTGCTGCGCGAAGCCTTCCAGCGCGAGCTGGCGCGTGGTGGCC
>NZ_WYCT01000795.1 GCF_011008945.1 Streptomyces harenosi | reverse complement strand
CGGCTGGACGTCCTGGCCGGCGGAGGCATCTTCGCCCAGCCTGGCGCGACCCAGATCGCGCGCTCGGCCAGTGACGCGCGCCTGCCGGGACCCTTCGACCCGGCATTCATGGCCGAGCAGAGGGATTCCGCAGGCAATGTGACCCGCTCGCGGCACAACCTGTCCGTCGACGGCAACACGGCATCGCCGGCGGGGTCGCTTCCACTGTTCGCATTCGGTCCGAATACGCCGCTGTCCACTGTGTCTGCGGCACTGGCGCCCAGCCGCTTCTACGCGGTGCAGGGCGACATCATGGGTCTGGCCACCGGCGCCCAGCGCACGCTGAATGTCAACGCGGGGCAGCGCACGCAGCTGAACTGGTTCGAGGCCGCCGGCGCCGTGCAACTGCGGGCAGGCCGGGACATCCTCGGGGTGTCGATGACCGCGTTGAACACCGCGCCCACCGACATCACGGTGGCGGCGGCGGGCCGCGACATCGTGCATCTGAAC
>NZ_WYCT01000794.1 GCF_011008945.1 Streptomyces harenosi | reverse complement strand
CATCAGGAAGGTGGCGCCCATGCGGTTGATGGTCTGGTTGGTCACGGCCGTGGCGATGATTTCGCGCTTCAGGCGGTGACGCTCCATTGCGTCGGCATACTTCTTCTGCAGCGGGGTCGGGAAGTAGCGCTGCAGTTCCTTGGACAGGTACGGATCTTCCGGGATGTCCGAATCCAGCAGCTGGGCGAATGCCACCAGCTTGGAGTAGGACAGCAGCACCGACAGTTCCGGACGGGTCAGGCCCTGGCCGCGCGCCTTGCGCTGCGACAGCTCGGCATCGGACGGCAGGAACTCGATCTGGCGATCAAGCAGGCCCTGCTGTTCCAGGGTGCGGATGAAGTGCTGCTTGGAACCCAGGCGCTTGACCGCCATCCGCTCCATCAGGCTCAGCGCCTGGTTCTGGCGGTAGTTGTCGTTGAGCACCAGCTCGGCGACTTCATCGGTCATCGAGGCCAGCAGCTTGTTGCGCTGCTCGACGGTCAGCTTCTTGGCC
>NZ_WYCT01000793.1 GCF_011008945.1 Streptomyces harenosi | reverse complement strand
GCCCTGGGCATCGCTGATCGAGACCAATCCGTTGGGACCGACATCCAGGCCGCCGACGATGCGCTGCAGTTCGCCACAGCGCAGCCGTGCCAGCAGCCAGCGCCCATCGGCCATCGGCAGCGCCAGCGGGACCACCCAGCCCCCGTCGCTGGCACGCTGCGGCGGGCCGATGTACAGCGCGCTGCCCGAGCCGCACCGTTGCGGATCGGTCCACAACGGCAACTGCAGGTCGCCCTTGCCGGCCGTCAATGCGCGGCCATAGCTGTCGAGCACCACGATGCTGTGCAGTTCGGCGTGCCGGCCCAGCACGCCGCCGATGGAGGCATCCAGCAAGGCCGGCGCCTGTGCCGGCACGCTGCGGAACAGTTCCGCGGCGTCGGCGGCGATGCCGGTCATGGCCCGCTCCAGGTTGCGCAGCTCCAGCGCCAGCAGGCGCTCGCTGCCCACCGCCAGCGCGCGGCTCTGCCGCTGCGCCGCTTCCAGGCGGCGGTGG
>NZ_WYCT01000792.1 GCF_011008945.1 Streptomyces harenosi | reverse complement strand
CGCCAGGGCGCAGCCGATTACATCGTCAAGCCGCCGCGCGAGGATGAACTGATCGCGCGGATCAACGAACTGGTGGCCTGATGCGCTCGCCCTTCGACATCCTTGAAGCCTACGAACGACGCAGCCTGGCCCATGCAGTGCAGCTGCCCGGGCGGCAGTTCGCCCAGGACCTGTGGCGTGGCGTCGGTTACCGCGTCGGCCAGCGCCGGCTGGTGTCCGATTTCCGCGAAGTGGTGGAAATCGTGCCGATGCCGCCGGTGACCCCGGTGCCCTGCGCGCAGCCCTGGCTGCTGGGCGTGGGCAACCTGCGTGGCAACCTGTTTCCGGTGGTCGACCTGAAGTACTTCCTGGAAGGCACGCGCACCGTGCAGCAGGAAGGCCAGCGCGTGCTGATCATGCGCCAGGCTGGCGGCGACGTCGCACTGACCATCGATGAACTGTTCGGCCAGCGCAGCTTCGAGCTGGACCAGCAGATCGACGCGGGCACGTTGGC
>NZ_WYCT01000791.1 GCF_011008945.1 Streptomyces harenosi | reverse complement strand
CCTGACGGCGGACGCCTGACGACCCGCCCCCGACGCCCGCCCCCTGACGGCGGCGGCCGCGCGACAGGACGTCCACGTTCGGCGGCCGCGCGACAGGACGTCCACGCTCGGTGGCCGGTCGTCAGGCGTCAGGAACAGTCCTCAGGCGTCAGGAACCGGCGACGGCCGCGCGAGACGACGTCCACGCCCGGTGGCCGGGCACTGCCGCCCGGAACGGCGAGACGTGCCGTGAACGCCGAAGCGGCCCCTTTCACCGCGTGGACCCACGCGGTGAAAGGGGCCGCTTCCGTGTCTCCCCGCGGCTCACGCGGTCTCAGCCGCGCCGGCCGCCGTTCCCGTTGCCGCCGCCGTTGCCCTGCCCCTGGATGAAGTTGTCCGGGAGGGAGGGCGTCGGGAAGGTGTCGCCGCCCGTGCCGCCGCCGAGCAGGCCGCCGAGGAAGCCGTCGTCGTCGCCGTCGTTGTCGTCGCCGTTGCCGCCGTCACCACGGCCACCG
>NZ_WYCT01000790.1 GCF_011008945.1 Streptomyces harenosi | reverse complement strand
GCTTCCTGGATATCGATTGATTTCCAGCGGCTGGTGAAGCGTTGAGAGAAACCCCGCCTGGTGCGGGGTTTTTCTTTTTGGGGTGCCTGGACATGCCCGACGGGGCTTGCCGATGACGCATCTGCCGTTTGAATTTTTCCTGCGACGGTCGCACGCTGATCGCGCAGATGCTCAACACATCCCGTAGGCGGGCCGGTCATCACCGGCGCCGATGCAAGCGCGCGGCAGGTAACGTGCAACTCGTACGGCCTGCGGCATTGATTCGTCATGCATCTGGAGTCACGCCATGAAGGATGTGGAGCACGATGTTCCCGAGCCCGTGCAAACCGATTTCCCGCCGCTGCTGGACTGGGATGAGGTGATGCGGGATGAGTGCGAGGATCGATTGGGATTTGCACGCCGTACGACGTATGCGCTGCTGACGCTGTCGGAGGCCGGATTGCTTGCCGGCTTCAGCGGCGACAACCAACAGGGACTGGAGCAGATCAGTAGGATG
>NZ_WYCT01000789.1 GCF_011008945.1 Streptomyces harenosi | reverse complement strand
GGCCAGTGCCTTCGCGCCGTTCTTGCAGAACTCCAGCTTCTTGCGTTCGTCGGCATCGGGGAACGCGCAGCTGGGGCACTTGAAGCCACCGGGCTGGTTCATCGCCAGCAATGCCTTCGATCCCTTGCCGATCACACTCTGCTGCAGCAGCACCTTGGCCGTGGCGCCGGCGGCACCCCAGCCTCCGGCGGGCTGGTTGTAGGGCTTGTAACGCGGCGGTTTCTGCTCGGACATGTTCGGGAACCTGGCAGTAGGAACACAACAACGAACGGCACAACGCGGTCCGGCGGTGCATTCAGTGGCACGACCAGCCGCACAGTCAAGCACGGCCCACGGCGCTTCGCCAGAGGGCACAGGCTGATTTCAGCACAACCTGCCATGGCAACGGTTACAGCCGCGTCTGCGCGCGACCACTGCGCTATCCTCGAAACCGCAGGCGGTGGCCCGCCCGCGTTTCTCCCTTGTCCGGACTCGCTGCATGCCTGATTCGATCCCGCCG
>NZ_WYCT01000788.1 GCF_011008945.1 Streptomyces harenosi | reverse complement strand
GGCACTGGGTCCGATCCTGCCCGAGCTGGAAGCGCTGTATGGCGTGCCGCAACGTGCTGAGTTCCACCCCGAGGTCGATACCGGCATCCATCAGGAAATGGTCAGCGACACCGCCGCGAAACTGGCGCCGGGCGATGACCTGGTCGGCTTTGCCGCGCTTACCCATGACCTGGGCAAGGGCCTGACCCCGCCGGAGGAGTGGCCGCGC
This sequence comes from Streptomyces harenosi, assembly GCF_011008945.1. GTDB lineage: Bacteria > Actinomycetota > Actinomycetes > Streptomycetales > Streptomycetaceae > Streptomyces > Streptomyces harenosi. The sequence continues at coordinate 294 of NZ_WYCT01000788.1, read as the reverse complement.
CACATCATGCACGAGCAGCGCGGCATCAAGCCCTTGAAGGCACTGTGTGCGCGGTTGAAGATTCCCGCCGAACACCAGCAGCTGGCCGAAGCGGTGTGTCGCGAGCACTTGAACGTGCACCGCATCGACGAACTGCGCGATGCCACCGTGCTGGAACTGCTGGGCCGCTGTGATGCGCTGCGCCGGCCGGAACGCGTGGCCCGCATCGCACTGTGCTGCGAGGCCGACAAGCGCGGCCGGCTCGGCTTCGAGGACGCCGACTACCCCCAGGGCGAAACGCTCAAGCGCCTGCAC
>NZ_WYCT01000078.1 GCF_011008945.1 Streptomyces harenosi | reverse complement strand
GGGGAGGTTCAGGGGCTCGGGAGTGGTCGAGACCAGTGCTGTCCGGTACGCGGAATTGGGGGTGCTTTGACGGTGCGGTGCTGACTCCCGTGCTTGTTCGGTGCTGACTGAAAGCCCACGTCAGCCCCCGTCTTCAACCGTGCCGTGCTGACTTGGTGCCCTGATACGGACAGCCTCCTCGCATGATCGATGAACATGCGGACGCTGGCTGGGAACGAGAACTCGATGACCTTTTTCTCTGCATCGGTCACCGCTTTGGCCGTGCTGACCTGCGGCGCCGGATGCGGGACTATGTGCGGGGCCTGCTCGCCCCCGTCGGCCGCAAGAACGGCTGGCAGTTGGCGGAGTTTGCCGGGCACCGCACGCCCGACGGCCTCCAGCGGCTGCTGAACGGAGCGCCCTGGGACGCTGACGACGTCCGCGACGACCTGCAGTCGTACGTCGCCAAGCACCTCGGCGACGACAACGGGGTACTCGTCATCGACGACACCGGCTTCCTCAAGAAGGGCACCGCCTCGGCTGGGGTGCAGCGCCAGTACTCCGGCACCGCCGGCCGCACAGAGAACTGCCAGATCGGTGTCTTCGCCGCCTACACCTCCGCCGCCGGCCGCGCGTTGGTGGACCGGGTACTGTATCTGCCCAAGTCCTGGACGGATGACCGTGAGCGCTGCCGGGCGGCGAAGGTCCCCGACGAGCGCGGCTTCGCCACCAAGGGAGAGCTGGCCAAGCGCCTCGTACTGCGCGCCCTGGCTTCCGGTCTTCCCCTCGCCTGGGTGGCCGCGGACGCCGCCTATGGGCAGGAGGGGCGTTTCCGCCGCATGCTGGAGCAGTCCGGCCTTGGCTACGTGCTCGCGGTGCCCAAGTCCCAGCAGGTCTTCGGCCCACGGATCGACCACCTCTTCGCTCAGGCTCCCGTAGAGGCATGGGAGCCGATCTCGTGCGGCGACGGGGCCAAGGGGCCCCGGCTCTACCACTGGGCGGCACTGGAACTGCCCACGGTGGCCGAGTTCGACTACCAGGGCGATGTCCCGGTCCGTCGGCGGTGGGCGCTGGCCCGTCGCAGCTTGAGCAGGCCCGAGGAGATCGCCTACTTCCTCGCCTACGCACCACCCGAGAGTGCGGTGGCCGACCTGGTGCGGGTCGCCGGGATGCGCCGGCAGATCGAGGAGTGCTTCCAGGCCGCGAAGAACGAGTGTGGCCTGGACCAGTACGAGGTCCGTCGTTACGTCGGCTGGTATCGGCACATCACCCTGGCGATGCTCGCCCATGCCTATCTGGGGGTCATGGCGGCCGACGCGGCAGCAAAAGGGGATGCAGAGACGCTTTTGGCCCCTTGGCTCCGCTCACCGTGGCAGAAGTCCGGCGGCTGCTGGCGCCTCGCCTCGCCGGGCACCGCCGAGGTGGCCGGTCGCTTCGCGCGCACCTGCTGAGCTGGTCACGCTGGCGCCGCAGACGCCAGGTCGTCGCCCGCCACTGCCACTACCGGCGACGACTCCACTCGTTGGAGGGGCGGTCAGGCAAGACCGCCCCTGGCACACCACCAGCCCACTACACTCCGGACGACGCCTCTGACCAGGCCAGATAGCGAAACGCTGCTGGAGTACTAAAGCGGGTGTCGCAGGTTCGAATCCTGCCGGGGGCACAGAGGAATGGCAGGTCAGAAGCCCTGTTGCCCGAGAGGGCGGCGGGCTTCGATCTTGCAGCACATGTGTGGCACACCTGGCGTGCACGCAGAGGGTGGGGTGCGGCAGACGATGCCCGGGCAGGACGAGCTGGCCCGGCGGCGGTGCGAGAACTTGGTCGGCCGGCTGGAGTCGACCATGAGAGCCCCACTCCCAAGCCCCAGTACGAGGGGTACTACGGGCAGCTCGTCCTGAGCGGTAACGACCTCGCGGAGAGCGTCAGCCACCCAGCGATCACGGGTGGCCCTGAACGGGGCTTCCGGTCGGCGTGCGTCGAGAGCACGTCGGGAGCGGATGTTTCTACCTGGGGCTGCTGAAGGGCCCTGGGCAGGACTGGCCGTCCGCATGCCCGGACGGCTACCGGAAGCGATACTGGTAGCAGCCGCGGGACGACGCCTGCCGTGCGCCGGGACTGCTGGGAATCCCGCGGCCGGCCACCGCGGTGGCGCCTTCGCCGCCGCCGGAAGGGGCGTCACGATGTGCCGCTGGATCGCCTACTCGGGTACACCCGTCCTCCTCAGCCAGGTTCTGTTCGAGCCGGAGCACTCCCTGATCGACCAGAGTCTGCACTCCCGTATGGGTGTGGAGACGACCAATGGAGACGGCTTCGGTATCGGCTGGTATCCGAAGGAGGCGGGAACGGCCGAGCCGGCGGTCCTGCGGGATGTCGGCCCGGCCTGGAACGACCGCAATCTGCAGGAAGTCGCCCACCACACGCGCTCGGGGCTGTTCTTCGGGCACATCAGGGCATCGACGGGGACGGCGGTGCAGCAGAGCAACTGCCACCCCTTCCGGAGCGGTCGGTGGCTGTGGATGCACAACGGGATGATCAGTGAGTTCCGTCGGATCCGGCGTGATCTCGCCCTGGCCGTCGACCCGTCCCTGTACCCCGACATCGAGGGCTCCACCGACTCCGAGGTCATGTTCTTCCTCGCCCTGACCTTCGGTCTGGCCGACGACCCGCCCGGTGCGGTGGCGCGCATGGCGGGTCTTGTCGAGACGACCGCGAAGTCGCACGGTATCCCTCACCCGCTGCAGATGACCGTCGCGGTGACCGACGGCGAACGTGTGTGGGCGTTCCGTTACTCCAGTGAAGGCCGTTCGCGATCGTTGTACGTCAGCACGAAGATGGAGGCCCTGCGCGCGCTCCACCCCGACGTGTCGTTTCTGCGTGAGCTGTCCGACAAGACCCGCCTCGTCGTGTCGGAGCCTCTGGGTGACCTGCCGGGGGCGTGGAACGAGGTGCCCGAGAGCAGCTACGGCGTCGTTCAGCCGGGCGGGGGCGTGCTCCACCGCTTCAGACCCGAGTACGCCGAAGGGACGGGGTCACGGGGGTGAGGAGGGTGCGCACGACCGGCGGCAGGGCTGCCCGGGCACCGGCCGGTGCGGGCGCCGACCCGTTGGGCGATCCGTACCTGCGCACACGGTTCGCGCTTCCCTCCCGGCCCGCCACCTTCTTGCGGCGACAGCGGCTCGTCGCCCACCTCAATGAGGCCCTGCGCACACCGCTGACGCTGGTCAACGGTTCGGCCGGCGCCGGCAAGACACTCCTGACGGCCGACTGGGCCGAGGGGCTGCGGCTGCCGGTCGCCTGGCTGACCGTCGAGGCCGGAGATCACCGGCCCGGTGTCTTCTGGGCCTACGTCTTCGAGTCCCTGCGCGTGTGCGGGGTGCGGGCGGCCGACGCCACCGGGGCGCCGGCGGACTCGAGCGGCGTGGGACGCGGTCTGCTGGCATCGCTCGCCGCCGAACTGAACGCCCGCGAGTGTCCCGTGGTCCTCGTGCTCGACGAGTACGACCGGATGACCGCCCCCGAGGTCGCGGAGCAGCTGGAGTTCGTCCTTCATCACTCCGGGCGGGGACTGCGCCTGGTCCTCGTCACCCGCACCGAGCCGCTGCTCCCGCTGCACCGCTACCGGGCCGCGGACGAACTGACCGAGATCCGCGGCGCCGAGTTGTCCTTCACCCCGGAGGAAGCCGGCGCGCTGCTGCGGCTGCACGGGCTGTACCTTCCCGAGTCCGCCGCGTCCGCTCTGGTGGACCGCACCCGGGGCTGGGCCGCCGGGCTGCGGCTGTCCGCCCTGGCCGCCCGGGAGAGCACCGACCCCGAGCGGTATCTGAAGGAGTTCGAGGCGGACCACAGCACGGTCGCGGACTTCCTGCTGGCGGAGGTCCTGAAAAGGAGGACGGGAGAAGAGCAGGACCTGCTGCTGCGGGTCAGTGTCCTGGACCGGTTCTGCCCGGACCTGGCCGACGCCCTGACGCTGCGGACCGATGCCGGCCCCCTCCTGGCGGGGCTGCACCGCGACAACGCGTTCATCGAGCGGCTGGGGCACTCCTGGTACCGGCTGCACCCGCTCTTCCGGGAGATACTCCGGGCCCACCTGCGCGAACGCATGCCCGGTGCGGAACCGGAGCTGCACCTGCGGGCCGCGCGATGGCTACGCCGTTCCGGCTCCTTCCCGGAGGCGCTCGTCCATGGAGCCGCGGGCGGCGACTTCGACCTGGCCGCCGGCGCGCTCGTCGACGACCTCGCGATCGGGCAGCTCTTCACGGGCCTGCGCTCGGACGCTCTCGCCCAGCTCTTCGCCGGCATGGGGCCCGAAGCGGCAAGCCCGGCGAGCGACCTCGTGCGGGCGGCCGGGGCACTGGACCGACGCGACCTCGATCACGGTCTGGACCGGCTGCGACGGGCCCAGGAACAGCTCCGCAAAACCGAGGACTCGCCCAGCCTGGTGGCAGCCCAGCTGAGCTGCGCGCTGCTGGAGGCGCTCGCCGCCCGGCTCACCGGATGCCCTCCGCGGGCCGAGCAGGCCGCCGCGAGGGCCGAGGAACTGCGCCAGGGCCTGCCCGGCCATCTGCTGGACGAGCATCCGGAACTGACCGCCCTGCTGCTGACACATGTGGGTTCGGCCCGCCTGTGGGAAGGACGCTTCGACGACGCGCGTGCCGTGATGACCCGTGTGGCGAGTGCCCCGGGCGGATCCGCCACCGTCCTGCCCCGAGTGGAGTCGATGGGACACCTGGCCCTGCTCGACTACCTCAACGGCTGGCTCGGCCGGGCGGAGCGCAGGGCTCTGGCCGCGGTGTCCGAGGCGGAGCAGGCGGGTCTGCCCGGGCCTACCGGCGCGGGCCTCGGCCGGCTGGTCCTGGCTGCGGTGGCCGTGGACCGGCAGGAACTGGGCCGGGCCCGGGTCCTGCTCGACGAGACGGCCCGGCTCCCGGCGCGGGAGCACGATCCGGTGCCGACGGCAGGACGGGCCCTTGCCCTCTCACACCTTCTCCTCGACGACGGTGAAACACATGCCGCCGCCGAGGCGGCGGAGCCAGCCGTGTCCGCGGCGGTGGCGTCCCCTTGGGCGGAGAATCAGGCGGCAGTCGTCCGCTCCGCCACCTGCCTCGCCGACGGACGGCCGGACGAAGCCGTGCGCCTTCTCCGCGGCCTCGGTGGTGACCAACCGGTGTGCGCCGTGGAAGCGGCGGGGATCCAGATCGCCGCGGGGCGTCCGCGTGCAGCGGCCGAACTGCTCGGAGCCGTGCGTGCCGAGGGACGCACCGGCCCCGCGGTGAGCGTGGGGGCGGCATTGGTGCGGGCCCGGGTGGCGCAGGTGTCGGGAGACACGGTCGCCGCCCGCCGGCTCGTCGCACGTGCGCTTCTCGACGCCCGACGCGAGCGTCTGCGGCGTCCTTTCCTCCAGGCAGGAGACTGGATCGAGCCGCTGCTGGCCCACGCCCCCCTGCGCGAGCTCGCCGAGGGCTGGCTCCTGCCCGGCCGGCGACGAGCGCACGGCGAACCAGTGCGGCCCGGGCCCGATCCCGCGCTCCTGGTACCGGTGGAGCTGAGCGGACGCGAACGTGATGTGCTGCGCCGGCTGGCCCGCATGATGTCCGCGGAGGAGATCGCAGCCGACCTGTACGTGTCGGTCAACACGGTGAAGACCCATCTCAAGAGCGCCTACCGGAAGCTGGCGGTGAACCGGCGCGGCGACGCGGTACGCCGGGCGCGCGACCTCGGTCTCCTGTGACCTCCCCCGCGGGGGGTGAGGCACGCGGCGCCACCGCCGGGGTGCGATGGGAGGAACGTGCCGCAGCGCACCGGTCCGACTCGCGAGGTGAGACGACGTGAAGCACTGGCGGGCCCTGGCAGTCCTCGGTACGGCCCAGTTCCTGATGGTTCTGGACACCTCCGTGATGAACGTGTCGATCAGCCAGTTGGTCGAGGACTTCGACACGGAGGTCACCGCCATCCAGGCCGTCATCACCCTGTACGCGCTGGTCATGGCGGCGTTCATGCTCATCGGTGGCCGGCTCGGGGACATCCTGGGCCGGCGCCGCATGTTCCTCACGGGACTGGCCGTGTACGGGGTCGGCTCGGCCGTGACGGCCGTGGCGCCCACGCTGTGGGTCCTCACGCTGGGCTGGTCCGTCGTCGAAGGGCTCGGGGCCGCCACGGTGCTGCCGGCCATGGCGGCGCTGGTCGCGGAGGCGTACCGCGGACGGGACCGGGCCGTCGCCTATGCGGTCATCGGGGGACTCGCCGGTGCCGGGATCGCGGTCGGCCCGCTGCTGGGCGGCTGGATGACGACCTACCTCACCTGGCGGCTGGTCTTCGCCGGTGAGGTACTCGTCGTCGTGGCCGTGCTGCTGTGCCGGCAGGTGATCGCGACGTCCGCCCCGGCCACGGAGCGCCCCCGGCTGGACGGGGTCGGCGCGGCGCTCTCCGCCGCCGGGCTGGGGCTGGGCGTGCTCGGGGTGCTGCAGAGCAGCACCTGGGGCTGGGGCGAGCCCCGCAACCCTCCCTTCACCGTCCTTGGCTTCTCCCCCACCCTGTTCGTCGTCGGTGCCGGAATCGCCGTGCTGGCCCTGTTCCGGGGCTGGGAACGGCGGCGGGAGGACCGGGGTGCCGACCCTCTGGTGCATCTGTCCCTGCTGGGCAGGCCCGTACTGCGGGCCGGTCTGACGACGCTGCTCAGCCAGAACCTCATCCTCCTCGGCCTGTTCTTCGCCATCCCGCTCTACCTCCAGGTGGTGCAGGGCTTCAACGCCTTCCAGACAGGGCTGCGCCTGCTGCCGGTTTCGGCCACCATGCTGGTGACCTCCCTGTGCGGGTCCGCGCTGGGGCACAGGATGGGACCGCGCCGGGTGGTGCGGCTGGCCCTGGTGATTCTGGCGGCGGCCGTGGTGTGGCTGCTGGCCACGATCGACCCGGTCATCGACGACGCCCAGTTCGCCGGGGCGATGGCCGTGCTGGGCGTGGGCGTCGGTCTGCTCGCCTCGCAGCTCGGCAACGTCGTGCAGTCCGGTGTCGGTGAGGTGGAGCGCAGCGAGGCCGGTGGGCTGCAGTTCACGGCCCAGAACCTGGGCTCGGCGCTGGGCACCGCGCTCATCGGCTCGATCCTGGTCGGCGCGCTGGCAGGCGCCTTCACCACCCAGGTCGCGGACGACCCCCGGCTGTCCCCGGCCGCCCGGGACGAGGTCGGGGTCCGTCTGGAGGCCGGTATCACCTTCGTCCCGACCGAGCAGGTGCGTTCCGCGGCCGAGGAAGCCGGGCTGCCGCCGTCCGAGGTCGACGCCGTGGCGGACTCCTACGCCTCCGCCCAGTTGGACGGGCTGAAGGCGGCGGTCCTGGCCACGGGCGGCGTCGCGCTCGCGAGTTTCCTGGTCACCGCACGTCTTCCGACCGCCGGGGCGGGCCGCCCGTCCGAACCCGAACCCGAACCCGGTGCCGGGGCCCGGACAACCGGGCCGACGGGCTGAGCGCGGAGGAGACACAGGTGAGCGCGGGCGAGACCGGAAAAGGGCGGTCCACGGACCGGCGGGAGCGGCGTGCCGCACACCGGGCCCACGCGGACTACACGGGCGGTGTCTACGGCTCCATGCTCGCGGCCTCCGTCGTGATCGGCGCCGGCACCCTGGGCTCGTTCCCCCGCGCCGAACTGGTTCTGTTGCTGTTGCTCACCAGTCTGGTGTTCTGGATCGCCCACGTCCACGCCGAGCTGTTCGGAGCGCGTCTCGCGCGGCGCACTCCGGACCGGCGGGTGGTCCTGCGGGTGTGCCGCGAGGAGTGGCCGATCGTCAAGGCCGCCATGCCTCCGGCCGCGTCGATCGCCGTCAGTTCCGTGGTGGGGCTGGACGTCCAGGGCACCCTGTGGCTGGCGCTGTCCGTCGCCGTCGCCGGACAGGTGGGCTGGTCCGTCGCCGCGGCACACCGCGCGGGCGCCTCGCGACGGCTGGTGGCCGCCACCGCGACGGTCAACGTACTCCTCGGTCTGGTGATCGTCGTCGTCAAGATCGCGGTGACGCACTGAAAGGCACGGGCACTGCGGCCGGAGTCACCTGTACCGGGTGAGGGCGCCGGAAGGCGACGAGGCGCAGGATCGTCACAGAGAACACCGTCCGCCCCGGAGCCTCGGACGGTGTCCCGAGCCCGTCCGGTGGAAGGACCGCTCGTGCGCTACGAGATCCGAATCGAGGGACACCTGTCGGAGACGCTGGCCAACGCGTTCCCGGAGCTGGAGCACGTCGTCATGTCCGGCCAGACCGTCCTGTTCGGCACGGTGATCGACGAGGCCCATCTGTACGGGTTGCTCACCCGCTGCCAGTCACTGGGCCTGCGCGTCATGGAGATGCGGCAGCTTCCGGAATGACGCCGACCGGCGGTGTGCGCCGGCCCGCTCGCCGTTCCCGGGCCGGCCTCACAACCGGGCGGCCGTGACCCTGGCGGAGCGGCAGGCCGCCCGCAGGGCTTCGTGGTCGCGTTCGTTCTGGCCGGCGTAGAACGCGGCGGACTCGGTGAGCACGCGGTCCAAGTTGCCCCGTCTCCTACCAGCCGTGGCACGAACGCGAGGCCCGCTTACGGGCGTTCCTGCCGTACGCGGCTCGCTCGGTCGGCGGCAGGGCGGTGGTGAAGGCGCTGGGTGTCGTCATGGTCCGGCCTCCGGTTCTTCCACGGGCCCGGCCCCGGAGCACGGCGGAGCCGTCGGCTCCCGGCGCTGGCGGTTCAGCCCTGCCTGCACCGCGCTCGCGAGTACCCGGGCGGCGAGACCGACGAGCAGCAGCCCTCCCGCCATCTGCGCCATCGTGAGCACCCGCCCCGTCTGAGAGCGTGCCGTGATGTCGCCGAAGCCGACGGTGGCGAAGGTGGTCAGGGTGAAGTACAGCGCATCCGTCCTGTTCAGCGGTTCGCTGAACGAGCCGGGCGCGGAGCGGTCCAGCAGGTAGTAGCAGCCGGCGAAGAGGACCAGGAAGAGCACCAGCGTCGCGGCCAGGCCCTCGACGGCTCTCAGACGCGGATGAGGGGAACGCGCGATGGCCCGCACTTCCCAGCAGAACACCAGGAGGACCACGAGCAGGCCGCACACCAGCAGCACCGACGTACCGGCCGTGAGCCGCTCGTCCAGGGGCAGCAGGTAGTAGGCGGTGACGAGCCCGACAGTGACGGACACAGCGCGCGCGACCGTGACCGCCCCGGCGGCTCGGCGAGAACGGAGCCCGCCACGTGGGGGCGGTCCTGACGAGGTGCGGCCCCCGCGGCCTCCTGAGGTCGTATCGCTCATCTCACGTCTCTTCGTCTCGTCCGGTCGTCCGGGCCCGGTGGGCAGATGTGCCCGCATCCCGCCTCACCGCCCCGCCGTCAGGACGAGATCACCCCAGACGGGTGACCCTGACCCCCGGTGCCGGCCCTGACCCTGGAACGGACACCTGCCAGTTCTCCGGCGCTCACCGACCGTCCCCTCGGACGGTCCGGCGACGACCGGCCGGTCCACGAGGAGGCGCCATGACCGTGCCCCGCGATGCGGCGGAACCCCCCGGCCGGGGAGGCGGGTCCGGCGGGGCGGTTCCCGGAGCCATGGACGACCCCGCCCACGTCCTCACCCGGCTCGGCCGATCCTGGACCTGGCTCATGGGATCGGCCGTCGCCACGCTGGTCCCCGGCGTCCTGGTCCTGGTCTGGCCGGAGGCGACCCTGCATGTCCTGGCCGTCCTCATCGGTCTGTACCTGCTGCTGACCGGTGTGTTCCGGTTCGTCGCCGTCTTCGCGCGGGAGGGACACGAGCGGCTGCCCGGGCTCCTGCTGGCCGTGCTGTACGTGCTGGCCGGGGTGCTGTGTCTGCGCGACCCGCTGCAGACCATCGCCGCGCTGTCGCTGATCGTCGGCATGGTCTGGCTGGTCTCCGGCATCCTCACCCTCTACACCGCCCTCGTCACCGAGAACCTGCCGCACCGCGGCCTCGTCATGGGGATGGCGGTACTCGCGGTCGTCGCCGGGATCGTCGTCCTCGCTCTGCCCGCGGAAGCGGCCCGCGCCCTGACCCGGCTTCTCGGCCTGTGGCTGATCCTGCTCGGTCTGGCCGAGGTGGTGGTCGCCCTGGGCTGGCGGTCTGCGCTGCGTGGGGCACGCCCCCCGACAGCAGGCACGCCCGCTGCCATGACCTGACCACGGACCGGTGGAAGGAACGTCGATGGCCCCGACCACCCCGGCCGGATCGCCTGACTCCGGTGGACCTGCGGACCGCTCCCCCGCCTTCTCGGCCGGTGAGCGAGCGGAGTACGAGCTTCTGCGCCGGCAGGCGTCGGTACGCCACCGGCGGGCCCGCGTGGCCGGCTCCTCGGTCCTCCTCGTGCTGACTCTGTTGCTCGCCCCTCTGGCGATGGTCGCGGCCTGGGTGCAGGACACCGTCTCCGACACCGACCGGTACGTGGCGACCGTGGCGCCGCTGGCGTCCGAGCCGGCCGTGCAGGACGCCCTGACCGACCGGCTCACCGACCGGGTGGTGGGACAGGTGGACGTGAAGGCGGTGACGGACTCGTTCGCCGACACGCTCCGGGAGGCCGGGGCGCCGCCCCGCATCGTGGACGGCGCCGAGTCCCTGGAAGCCCCGCTGCGCGACGCCGTACGGTCCGCCGCCGAGCGCACCGTCAGCGGCGTGGTCACCAGCGATGCCTTCCGGCGAGCGTGGGAGGGTGCCAACCAGCGGTCGCACGCCGCGGTGGTGCACATGCTCACCGGTGAAGGCCGGGGTGCTCTGAGCACCGGGGAGGGCGCCGTCCGGCTGGACGTGGGGGAGGTCGTCGACCAGGTGCGGGCGCGACTGGCCGACGCGGGCTTTGACGAGGCCGCCGCCGCGATCCCGGACAGCGACCGGACGGTCACGCTGCTCGAGTCGGAGCAGCTGGGCAAGGCGCAGGACGTGATGCGGCTGCTGGACATCGTCGGCGTCTGGCTGCCCGTACTGACCGCCGTACTCGCCGCGCTCGCCGTGTGGACCGCACCCGCCCACCGGGTGATGCTGATGGCCACCGCGACCGGCGTCGGGGCGATGATGGCGCTGCTGCTCGTGGCCTTGGCGGTTCTGCGCCGGGCCTACCTGGACTCGCTGCCGCCCGCGGTTCTGCCGCCCGACGCGGCGGCGGCCGTCTACGACACGTTCGTCCGCTTCCTGCACGACAGCACCCGCACGCTGCTGGTCGTCGTGGTGGTCACCGCGCTGGCCGCGTACCTGCACGGGGCCGGGCGCGTCGCCCGTGCCGCCCGAGGGACGGCCGCGCGAGTCACGGCGGCCACCGGCCGGGCCCTGTACCGCAGCGGTGTGGACACCGGGTCCACGGGGCGTCTGCTGGCGCAGTACCGGCCGTGGGCCACCAGCACCGTCGTCGCGGGGGGAGAGCTGGCCCTGTTGCTCTGGAACCACCCCACGGTCACCCATGTGGCGCTCGTCCTCGGGATCACCTCGGCCACCCTGATCGTCCTGGCGGTCCTGGCGGCAGCCGCCGGACCGGCACATCCGTCGCCGGACCGGACAGCCTCATGAACGAGCGCTGTCGTCCCGGGCAGCGCGCCGGCCGGCCCGGCGGCCGACTCACCCGTGCCGGGTGATGCCGGGCGCTGAGCCCCGTGGCCACCCTGAGGTCAGTACGCAACGACGGCCGGGCACGCCCGGGACGGAGGACGGACATGAAGGCGCAGACCTACCTGGCGTACGACTACCCGCTGCTCAACATGTTCTGGACCATGCTTCTGCTCTTCCTGTGGATCATGTGGTTCGTCCTGCTCTTCCGGATCATCGGTGACATCTTCCGCGACGACCGGCTGAGCGGATGGGCCAAGACCGGTTGGCTGGTGTTCTGCCTCCTCCTGCCCTTCCTCGGCGTATTCGTCTACGTCATCGCACGCGGAAAGGACATGGGCCGCCGGGAGACGTCGCACGCCCGCGCCCGCCAGGAGGAGTTCAACGCCTACATCAGGAAGACCGCCGGCGGTGGACAGCGCACCAGCGTCGACGAACTGGCCCGGCTCTCCGAGATCCGCGATCAGGGTGCCATCACGGACGAGGAGTTCCGCAGGGTTAAGGAGCTGGTCCTGAGCGGCTACGGCCCGGGGGAACACGCGGGCCACGCCCCCACCGCATCCAGCCCTTCCGCGCGCTGACCATCCGCACGCTGACCATCCGCACGCCACGAATCGAGGCGCACGATGACCACCACACACACCCGGCCGACGCACTCGCCGAGGCAGACGTGGGCGACCGGCCTGACCGTCTTCGCCGCCGTCATGCTCCTGCTCGTCGGCCTCCTCGACATCCTCCGGGGAATCATGGCCATCGCCGAGGACGACGTCTTCGTCACCACGCCCGACTACATCTTCCAGTTCGACCTCACCAGCTGGGGCTGGATCCACCTCGTCCTGGGCGTACTCGCTGTGATCATCAGCGCCGGGCTGCTCAAGATCGCGACGTGGGCGCGCGTGTCCGGCGTGGTCATCGCCGCACTCGTGATCCTCGCCAACTTCCTCTCCATGCCGTACTACCCGCTGTGGTCCATCGTGATGATCACCATGTCGGGCTTCATCATCTGGGCCCTGAGCGTGATCAAGCCCGGCGGCAACCTCTACGACTAGTCCGGGGAATGCACCGCACCCCGGACCGGACGTGTGACAGAGAGAAAGAGCGACACGTGGATGCACCAGGCGCGGACACGAGCCGGCGACGCGGGAGCGGCGTACCGCCCGTGGGCGAGGGCGGCACCGCTCTCGCCCGCGTCTCCCTGCTGGCTCTGCTGGCCTGCATCCTGGTGCCGCTCGTCACCGCCGGGCTCCGCAGCGTGCTGTGGGCCTTGATCGGCATCGCGGGACTCGTGCTCGCAGCCGTCGGCGTGTGGTGGGTTCTGGCGCATAGCGGCATCGCCCGCATCGTCGGAACAGCTCTGTCGGTGGCCGCGCCGGTTACCGTCCTCGCGCTCTACGCCGCGGCCGGCCTGCTGGGTCCCGCCTTGCTGTCGTCGGGCCTCTTGGTCCTGGCCGTCGTCGCGGCACGCTGGGCCCTGGCACCTGCTCCCGCCCCCTCCGAAGAGGCCACCGGACCGCCCCGCCACCCCTGGGTGCTCATGAACCGCCGATCCGGCGGCGGCAAGGTGGACCGGTTCCGCCTGGTGGACAAGGCACGGGCCGCGGGTTGCCGTGTGCACGTGCTCGAACCCGGTCAGGACGTCACCGCGCTGGCCCGGCAGGCCGTCGCCGACGGAGCGGACCTGCTGGGGGTGGCGGGCGGCGACGGCACCCAGGCGCTGGTCGCCGACGTCGCCGCCCGCCATGACATGCCGTTCGCGGTGATCCCGGCCGGAACCCGCAACCACTTCGCCCTCGACCTCGGCCTCGACCGCGACGATCCGGTGGCGGCGTTGGAAGCCCTGACGGAAGGTGTGGAACTCCGCGTCGACCTGGGGTACGCCGCGGACCGCGTCTTCGTCAACAACGCCTCGTTCGGCACGTACGCGGCCGTCGTCAACGACCCCGCCTACCGCGACGCGAAAGCCCGTACGGTCCTGCAGACCCTCCCCGGACTGCTCACGGGCGAGAACGCCCCCGCTTTGCGCATGACGGCCAACGGGCGGCACATAGCCGGCCTGCAGGCCCTGCTCGTCAGCAACAACCCCTACGGACGGGTCCTCGACGTGTCGCATCCGGGGCGCAGGGAGCGGCTGGACACGGGACTCCTCGGTGTGGCGTGCGTTCGGGTCGGCAGCACCGCCGAAGCGGCGCGCCTGGCGAGCCGACCGCGCTCCGGGGGTCTCGTCCGGCTCACCGCCGACGAAGTCGTCGTCGAGGCCGGTACCGCCACCATGCCGGTCGGCATCGACGGGGAGTACGTCGATCTGCCCTGTCCCGTGGTGTGCCGCAGTGCGCCCGGAGCCCTAAGGGTCCGTGTGCCGCGCCACCGGCCCGGTAGATCGAGGCCCCCTGGGCCAACGGTCGACTGGCCGCGCGTCGCCCGCCTGGCACTGCGCCGGCCGCTGCCCCGTCAGGAGGAACCGGGCCCCGGACAAGGCAGCGAGACTGAAGCGCCGCCCGGCAGGAGTGGTGACCCCGGTGGCGCGACCCGTGCCCCCCGAGGGAACGCCGGACCCGGGGGGCAATGAGATGGAGAGACACCCATGACTCAGGCAACCACAGACAAGGCACACAAATCATTTCTTTCCCGCCCCGTGGTCCGACGCCTCATACCCTTCACCCTGATCACCGCGATCGCTCTCATCTTCATCTTCGAGAACCGTTCGAGTGTCGAGATCCGCCTCCTCATCCCCATGGTGACCATGCCGCTGTGGGGCGCCCTCCTGATCGCCTGGGCCCTCGGCATCCTCGCCTGCGTCTTCACCGTGCGCCGACGGTCGAACCGGCACGCACGACGACAGGGGTGACGCCACGGCCCACGCCGATGCCCCAGGCAGCACAGATTCGGCCCGCTTACGGCTTCGACTGACCTGCCTCGGCGCCCTTGACAGGCCGGCTCGCACGCCGACCGAGCGGGCGCCTCGCCTCCCCCCGGGCTCGGCGCCCGAGGCGCGTTCCACGCTCCGGCCGTTCAGTGCAACTGGCGGCGTGTCCGCGGAGTCCTACCCGCCGTGACCGCAACATGTACACAGCACAGCGTGAGGTTGTCGCCGGCCGTCCCAACGGCAGCCGGCCTCGGGAGCCTGGCAGTCGCCGCCGTGGCGAGTTGGAGCAGCCTCCTGCTGGTCGTGCAGGGGCGGGTGATCCCGGCTGGGGCGTGAGCGCGGCTCTCCTCGTCGTTTCGCTCGTGCTCCGATGGGCCCTCACCCGGGTGGGCCGCCCGACGGACACTTCGAAGCCCTTCAACGAGTGAGCTCGTCGGACGCGACGGCCAGGCAGGCAGCCACCAGGACCAGGTTCTTGAGGACGTACTGGCCTTCGAGCGTGGGCACACCGTGGTGCCACATCTCGCCCGGCAGCAGTACGAGGGAGGTGAAGACACCGGCCATGTGCGCGAAGAACAGGGCCAAGGCGGGTCGGAGTAACAGGCCGGTGACCAGGGCGAGTCCGATCAGAGCCTCTGCGGTGCCCAGCAGCGGCACGGACACGTGCGGGGGCAGCAGACCGCCGGTGAGCTTCCCCATGGCAGCCGCCGCGATCTCCTCGGCCGGACTCCCGGCGGGGAAGAGCTTGAACACCCCGAACCAGCAGTAGACGGCACCGACGCTGATGCGCAGGACCGGGACGCTGCGCGTTCGGTAGCACTCCGTCGCGCGCCGTGCGATCGTCCGACGGGCCGAGGAGGTGCGCACGGCGGGGAGGACCCGGTCGCGCAGTAGACGGCGGGGGCCGTCGGCCTGGAAGGAGGGAGTGCGAGGGTCGAGCATGGGGCCTCCGTGCGGCGACCGGCCGGGCATGGCAGCCGAGCCGGTGGGCGGGCGAGGGGAAGGCCCCGCGAGGTGGAAGCCTCGCGGGGCCGGTGTGCCGTGGGGCTTGTTCAACTGCGTCCGGCTGGCGTCAGGTGAAATTGACGTCGCTGCACAGGAAGTACTTCTGGTCCATGTGGGACGCCTTCCAGACGGTCACCACGACGTGCCGTCCGCTGTAGCCGGATGTGCTGACGTCGGTGACGTAGTGCGCCTGGTAGGGGTAGCGGCCGGTCTTCTTCACCAGTTCGAGGTCGTCCCACCCGATCAGCTCGTACTCGGGGTTGAAGCCCTGCCTGGTGACGTAGACCTCGAGCCAGTCCGCGCCGTGCCGCGCCTCGTCGTAGAGGTCGACGGTGAAGTCGGAGCCGATGTCGGTCATCTTCCACGGGCCGGGGCGGTCGAGCGGCCGGTAGTTCGTCTCGCCCTGGCCGCCGGCGCTGCAGATCTGGCCGTCGGGGATGACCTGCTTGTAGTTGTCGCCGGTGTTGTTGGCGTAGACGGCCTTCCACGCGCCGATGGCGTTGGCGTTCTCGTGGTAGGTCCGGTAGCACATGGGGTCCTGGGACTCGTTGGGCTCGGTGTATCCCCAGCGCTGCAGGCAGCCGTAGTTGCGGGTCTCGGGGGTGATGACCGTGCCGTGTGCGGCGGCCGTCGGCGCTTGGGCGAGCACGCCGAGCAGGCTGGTGGCCAGTACGGCGGCGCCCAGTGCGGTGCGGCCGGCCGCGGTTGCGGGTACGCGGTTCATGGTGCTCTTCCTCCGTGTCCGTCGGGGGATCACAGGCCGGGCGTGAGCCCGTGATTTACGTGCTCATGACAAGCTGTTGTGCGGGGTCAGATGCTGCGCGTGTCGCTCACCTCCTTTCGCGGGTGCTGCTTGCGGTGGGTGGAGAGGGTGAGCAGCTCGGTCGCGGACCATCGGCCGGGGCCGAGGACGGCGATGAGCAGGAAGGCCCAGCAGAACAGGAGCGCCTGCTCGCCGCCGTTCTCCAGCGGGAACAGTCCGTCGCTCTGGTGGTGGACGAAGTAGGCGTAGGCCATGGAGCCCGAGCACAGGAGGGCGGCCGGCCGGGTGCCCAGGCCGAGCAGGACGAGGGCGCCGCCGACCAGCTGGATCACTGCCGCCCACCATCCGGGCCACTGGCCGGTGCTGGGGGGCTGCCCGTGCGGTCCGCCGAGCACGTCGAAGAGCGTTGCCGCCCCGTGACAGGCGAACAGCAGTCCGAGCACGATCCGGAACAGGCCCAGCACCGGTCCCTGGTACCTGGTGGGTGTCTCCACGGTGATGCCCTCTCTGATCGGCGAGCGGGGGAGGCACGCATCCTCCCGAGCGGGGATCGGTGGCCGACGGCGGCGGTTGGTCCCTGGCGGCGGCCACCGGGGTGGGTCAGGAGGTGAGGGTCCACTTCTGGCTGGCCCACGTGCCGCAGTCCCACAGGTGCAGGCGGGCGCCGTCGGCGGTGCTCTGGCCTTCGATGTCCAGGCACCGTCCGGACTTGACGTTCTTCAGGGTGCCGTTGGACTGGAACGCCCACTTCTGGCTGTCCCAGGTGCCGCACTCCCACAGGTGCGCCTTGGTGCCGTTGGAGGTGGCGCCGCCTTCGACGTCCAGGCACTTGCCGCCGGACTTCAGCTGCTGTCCGTCGAGCGCCCAGCTCATCGAGGCCACGTTGGCGCAGGTCCACTGCTGGACGGTGGTGCCGTTGGCGGTGGATCCGCCGGCGCGGTCGACGCACTTGGACGTCGCCCCGTTGACGATCTTGCCGCCGGTGACCGGGTCGGGGCCGGGGTTGTTGCCACCGGGGCCCCAGGCGTTCCAGTTGTCCCAGGTCTCGGCGTCGAAGCCGATCCGGCCGAGCTGGTCGGCTGCCCAGTTGTCGCCGGACTTACTGATGACGGTGCCGCCGACGGTGTAGTTCTCCAGCTTCAGGCCGCGGCTGTCACGCGTCTCGTTGCCGAGGGTCACCTTCTGTCCGGCGCTGTTGGAGTACCGCTTGAGGAGGCTGACCTGGGAGGAAGGGTCGAGCTGGTTCCATGCGCCGATCTTGAGGTTCTTGACGTGGATGTTCTCGGTGCTGGACAGGGCGAAGACGCGGATCGCGCAGTTGGTCATGCCCTCGACGGTGATGTTCTCGAAGGTCATGTTCTTCACCCACGCGCCCGGGTCGGCCGTGGTGGTCGAGCCGGTGTTCTCCCAGTGCGAGGAGGAGTTGAGGATGCAGGTGTTGTACTTGACGTCCTTCCAGTACATCCGGTTGTGGATGACGTGGGTGTTGCTGACACGGACGTTGTCGATGTTGCGCGGGGTCCAGCCCCACTGGATGACGGGGCCGTTCTCGTTCTTCCAGATGACGGTGTCATCGATGCTGACGTCGCTGTGGTACATCTTCAGCACGTCGTCGTTGGCGTTGAAGAACGTGTTCTTCATGGTGCTGCCGCGGTAGAGCTCGATGCCGTCGGTCTGCCAGTACCAGGACCCGACCTGCTTGTAGTTGTCGACCCGCATGCTGAAGGTCTGCTCGTCGCCGTAGACCACGAAGGAGTGGTAGGGCGGCTCGTTGATGGTCACGCCCTGCAGGTCCAGGTGCTGCTGCCGGCCCTGCGCGGACTGGAACTGCAGCATCTTCACGCAGCTGGAGTGGCAGTTGGACGCGCCGGACAGGTGGTCGTAGTTGTTGTTGGTGTCCGCCTCGTAGACGTACTGCTCACCGGAGAGCACGCCCTGGCCGGTCACCTTGTACAGGCCCTGGCTGTCGTCGGGGAACCGGATGGCGCCCTTCACATACGCACCGGGTGCCAGGTAGACCCACTTGACCTGCTTGGGCAGCAGCGCGTGGTACTTGGAGGTCATGTAGTAGGTGCCCGGCCTGAAGTACACGATCTCCTCGCTGATCGTGTTCAGGTTGGTGACCTGGCCCTGAGGCGGGTAGTAGGTGCTGCCGGAGGCCGCGGTGGGGACCAACCGGTCCTTCTCCGCGCCGACCGGGGTCGGTTCGGCGAAGATCATCATGGAGTTGCGGGGTTCGGTGTGGATGGCCCGGTTGCCGCCACCGCCCTGGGTGGTGAGCTTGCCGGCGTCGTTCGCGGGTCCGGACATGTCGTTGTAGGCCGTGTACAGCTGCGGGTCGAACTCGACGGAGAACCGGTAGCCGGCCGAGCTGTAGGGCACCTTGACGCGGACGGTCTTGCTGTCGACCAGTTCCTTGGCGAAGTTCAGGCTGCTGGGCTTGATCTTGACCTGGTCGGCGGAGGAGATCGTCTGGCCGGTGCGCAGGGAGACGTCGACCCACACGTCGGTCGTGTACTGGAAGGACGACCAGCTCATGGTGAGGTTCGCGGACGAGGAGAACTCGGCTCCGTCCTCTTTGGTGTAGCCGATCTTGCCCTTGCCGCTGCGCGGGATGCTCATGTACGCGAACGAGTCGTACTTCGTCGTCGGGGCCGCCGCGGTGGCGACCTTCACGTCGTAGAACGACGACCGCCGGACCTTGTCGTTGGCACCGGGCCGGTGGTGTTGAACTCGTAGTTGTCGTGCCACCAGGTCTTCAGGGCGGTGCTGTCCGCGGGTGCCGGCTCAGCCGCCGGAGCGGCCAGGGCGTCAAGGGCGGGGCTGCTCGGGGGCGTCCCGGCCACGGCCGTGCTGACGGGCACGATGACCGAGGCCAGTGCCAGCGCCAGACCGACGGCGATCGCCGCCAGTCGTCTCAGTGCTGTTGCGGGCATGCTGATTGTCCTTCTCCTTGGCGACAGGGGGCCCGCCGGCGTCTTCGCACCGTCCCAGCGGTTGGGTTCGGCGGCTCGATCAGCGCGCAGGCCGGCCAGACGGCACGCATCAGGGGGAAGCGCTGCCGAGGCGGCTACCGGTGGGTTTCTACAGGTGTGCTGGGGGCGGAATCCGGGTGCCCCCGGCCGGTCCGGGCTGCGTACACATGGATGGCCGGATGCCCGGCGGATCGGCCGGCCACGGCGCCGGCCACGGCCTCGTCGCGGACCGGTGACCGGGCCAGTGCGAGAGTCCTCCCTTCGGCAGGCGAGATCGGGTGGCGCGGCGCCCGGGTTCATCCGAGGGGGCTGGGACACTCCGGTACTCCGCCCCGCCCGGGCCGGTGGACGCAGCACGCACTCCGCTGAGCGCGCCAACGGCGCAGACAACGGGTCCCTGGGGTGCCGCCCAGGCACCGGATGCCGAGCCCAGTGCTGTGCGGTCGCCGGATAACGTCCCGTCATTTCTTCTCTGTGTCAATGAAATCGCCCCCGAAGGCGCCGTCAACAGCGTCCTGGACACCATCGGCCTCGGCTCCCTCGCCCAGAACTGGCTCGGCGACCCCGGCCTCGCCCTCTGGATCGTCCTCGGCGTCCTGGTCTGGATGCAGCTCGGCTACCCGCTGGTCCTGTTCATGTCCGGCCTGCAGCGCATCGACCCCGAACTCTACGAGGCCGCCTCACTCGACGGCGCTTCCTGGTGGCAGCGCTTCACCCGCATCACCGTGCCCATCCTGCGGCCCGAGGTCTACGTCGTCCTGGTCACCACCACCATCGCCGGCCTGAAGGTCTTCGCCCAGATCTTCGTCCTCACCGGCGGCGGCCCCGGAAACTCCACGCTCGTCCCCGCCTACTTCGCCTACCAGAACTTCTTCGAACGCGCCGACGTCGGCTACGGATCCGCGATCTCCAGCACCATCACCCTGCTCGTGCTGATCATCGCCGGAACGATGCTCACCCGCCAGGCCCGCGAGGACGGATGACCATGACCACCGACACCACCACCCCTGTCACGTCCCGCACCACGAAGACACACACCTCTGGCCCTCCCGCCGCCACGCGGCGGCGCAGGAGCAAGGCTCCCCGCAAGCGCAGTACAGGCTCCTACGCCGTCCTCGCCGCGGTCACCGTCTTCGTCCTGGCCTTCCTCGCCCCGTTCGCGATCATCCTGCTCAACTCCTTCAAGACCAGCGCCGACTACCGGGCCAACGGGTCACTGTCCTGGCCCGAACGCTGGAACTGGGACATCATCGGCGACGTCTGGGAACGCGTCGACTTCACCCAGAAGCTCGTCAACAGCATCCAGATCAGCCTCGGCGTCGTCCTCATCGCCGTCGTCCTCGCCCTCTTCAACGCCTACGCCATCGGCATCGGCCGCGTCCGCTGGCGCACCGCCTTCCTCGTCTTCTTCCTCGGCGTCAACGTCCTGCCACAGGAAGGACTGGTCTACCCCATCTATTACCTGTTCAAGGAGACGGGCCTGTACGACGGAAAGCTCGGCTACACGATCCTCGTCGGCATCACCTACAGCGCCTTCGGCACCTACCTGCTCTCCTCCGTCTTCAGCAGCTTCCCCCGCGAACTCATCGAGGCCGCCTCCCTCGACGGCGCCGGCCGCTGGACCATCCTGTGGCGCATCATCCTGCCCATGAGCTGGCCGACCCTGTCGGTGATGTGCGTGTTCTTCTTCGTCTGGAGCTGGAACGAGTTCCTCTACCCTCTCGTCCTGCTCATCTCCAACGACAACCAGACCGTCCCCCTCGGCCTGTCCGTCATGCAGGGCCAGTACACCAGCGACCCCACCGCCCTGAGCGCTGCCGCCCTCCTCGGCGTCATTCCCATGGTCGTCTTCTTCCTCATCTTCCAGCGCACCCTGACCCGCGGCGTCACAGCCGGCGCCGTCAAGTAACACCCCAGCGGGGACCCATGCCGCCCCGGATCCGGCTCGCACCTGCCCCGCCGCCGGATCCGGGGTTCGACCATCACGTCCTCTCTGCGTCGCCTTCGCCTGGCCAAGAAGGCTCGAAACCCGTTCGTGCGTCGGCCGAGGAAAGGCGACCGGCAAGACGGATCAGGGGGTGGCCTCACGGGACGTGCAGCCGTAGGACGACGGCCCGGGCGAGTGTCTCCGTCTCGTGATGGAGGATGAGGCGGTCACACGTCTGTCCGTCAGTACCGGTCACGAGTGGGCGGGAAGCCGGCCCTTGTTGCCCTCCCAGGGGTAGCCGGCCGGCAAGGGCTGCAGGATGCCCGCCTCACCGGCGGTGATCCGGATCGGCTCGGGCAACGCCGAGGACTGCCCTTCGCAGGCGTCCGGCGGGCTGGGAGCGGTGGGTTCGGCGACCCAGGTGCATTCGTTCGCGCGGTGCCCGAAAAACAGCGTCCCGGCCGGTTCGTCTGTCCGTCGCACGGTGGCGTTGGCCTGGTTGTTGCCGCGCAGGGGCCGGCGTTCCTCCCGCGTCAGCGGAGGGCCTGGGCTGCGTACAGGGCGCCGAGGGTCGCGGCGAGCGTGCCGAGCAGGAGTCGCAGGGCGGTCTCCGGCAGGTGGGGCTGGAGGCGGGCGCCGAGGTAGCCGCCGATCAGGCCGCCGATGCCGCAGGCCAGTCCCAGCCACCAGTCGGGCGCCACGTTCCCGGTGCCGGCCAGGGACAGCGCGGTGTACACGCTCGCACCGGCGAGCGAGGTCGTGAAAGTGGCGGCAAGGGCCGCGGGAGCGACGCGGGAGACGGGCATACCCCTGCCGACAAGGATCGGTCCGAGGAGGGAGCCGCCGCCGATTCCGTAGACACCACCCACCACCCCGACCAGCACCGCCAGGCCGGTGACCGTACGTGCGGACGGATCGCCGGCCCGAATGCGGGCCGGGCGCAGGGTGCGCGTGCACAGCCACACGCCCAGCGGGAGCAGCAGGGCGGCGATCAGCAGCCGGAACACGGCCGGGCCGGGCAGGGCGAAGACCCGGATCACGGCGCCGGTCACCACCCCGGGCAGCGTGCCCAGGACCAGACGGCGGGTCAGCGCCGCGTGCAGGGCGCCGCCTTGGCGGTAGCGCCACAGGGCGCCGGGCCCGGCGACGACGTTGTACAGCAGATTGGTCGGCGTGACGGCGGGGCTCGGCACCGTGAAGACGCTCACCTGGACCGGGAGCAGGTACACCGCCCCCGACACTCCGACCGGCGCGGTCACCACCGAGATCAGCAGCCCGGCGGACAGCCCGGCCCCCGCCACGCATACGTCCACTGCCGCTCCCGTCCGTCGATCACCGGACCAGTATCCGCGGCCTTCTGCCGGTGCACCGGGGTATGCAACGAGGTGTTCACGAACAGTGGTCGCATCCGGGCAGGCAGCCGCACCCGCCGCGTCGGTGACGGCGGCGGGTGCCACGGGGACGGCCACGATCACCAGGGCGGCGATCGGCCGGCCCGGAGTCAGCAGAGGGCAGCGTCAGGCACCAGGCGCCGGCAGGAGCACGGCGGGCAGATACGTGCGGGGAGATCCCGAGGTGCGCTCCAAGGGCCGGGGGACAGGGGCCGGTCCGTCCCACATATGACGGCGGACACCGAGCGGGGCGCCCTGGGGCTCAGTCCTCGCCCACCACGGTCAGGTCGTCGCCGAGGGCGGCGGCTATCTCGGCGGCCCTGGAATGGTCGTCCAGTCGCCGCGTCAGGTAGGCACACGCATGGTGGTGCCGCAGCGACCACCAGGCGGCGGAACCGCCGATCCCGCCTTTCGCGATCTTTCCCTTGTCGCGGACGAAGCCCAGCGTCCAGGTGATCCGGGTGCCGAAAACCTCGTCGTAGTCGGTGACTTGGGAGGTGAGCAGCTCGGAGTGCAGCGCAGGCCCGAGCAGGTCGCGCACCGGCCCGTCCTCGCTGGTGAGGTGGGCGAAGAACCCTGCCATGGCCGTCGCGGTCGTGTGCAGGTTGACCGCTCCGAAGACCGACTGCCGCCACACCCGCGAGTTCGTGCGCTCCGGGTCCAGGGCCCCGGCGGGGATCTGCAGCCACGGTGCCGCGTGGAGCCGGTGCGGCCAGTCCGGGTGTGCGTACTCCAGGTCGGCCACGCGGCCCAGTGAACCGTCGGGTACGCCGAACCAGGCGTCGAGACGGAGGGCGGGCCGTACGACGTCGTCGAACGTCTCGCCCAGCGTGGTGCCGGCCCCGGCGCGCAGGACGCCGTCGACGAGGTGGCCGTAGGTCAGCGCGTGCTCTCCGAGCGACGTTCCCGGGACGTGTTCCGGCGATGCCTGCGCCAGGCTGTCGCGCAGCCCACGGTCGTCCAGCAGGTCGAGCTCGGCCGCCTCGGCCGGGAAACGCGGCTGGCCCGCCCGGTGGGTGAGTATGTGCCGGAGCGTGGTCGTCTCCTTGCCCCCGGTCCCGTACTCCGGCCAGTAGTTGACGACCGGCTCGTCCAGGGCCAGCGCGCCGTCGCGCACGGCCACCAGGGCGGCGAGCGTGACGAACGCCTTCGACAGCGAGTACGGCATCACCAGGGTGTCGCCGCGCCAGCGCCGGCTGCGCCCGGCATCCGCCCACCCGCCGCCCAGCCGGACGACCTCGCGGCCGTCCCGCCAGACCGACAGCCCCGCTCCTGTTTCCCGGCCGTCGTCCACCAAGCGCTGAAAGACCTGACGCACGGCCTCGTATCCGTCCTTGACGAACCCTTCGACCCTCATCGCGCTCGTCCCCGTCCCACAGGTAGGTGCAACAGACCGCTCGAACACTCGAAGAATACCCCGAGGGGGTATCAGAGGCACTCCGGCGCCGGAGGGCCCCTTCCGTCTGCCTGCGGTCAGACCTTCGCGGCCGTGCGCGTCCTGATGGTGAGGGCGGCCGCGGTCATCATGAGCGCCCCGAAGAGCGCGGCGCAGGCGTACATGGTGAAGCCGATGTCGGCATTGCCCGCCTCGATGAGGGCGCCGCCGATCCACGGGCCGAAGATGGCGCCGAAGCGGCCCATGCCGGAGACCCAGCCGAGGGCGGTGGGGCGGTCCTCGTCGTTGTGGTGGGTGCCGACCGCCGCGTAGACCATGGTCTGGCCGGAGAAGAGCAGCAGTCCGGCGAGGAAGACCACCGTGTACAGGACGCCGACCGGCATCTCGACGCCCATGAGGTAGACGAAGACGGCGGTCAGGACGAACCAGGCGATGACGACCTTGCGCGGGCCGATGCGGTCGGCGGTGCGGCCGGCGAGGAGCATGCCGCAGATGCCGCCGACGTTCAGGAACGTCGAGAAGAGCAGCGAGTCGCCGGTGTCGTAACCGAGGTCGACCATGATCTTCGGCAGCCACTGGCCGACTCCGTAGACCAGGAGCAGACCCGCGAAGGAGGTCAGCCAGAAACACAGGGTGGTGGACCACCGGCGGTTCCGGAAGAGGTTCTTCAGCGCGTCCAGCTTGTCCCCGCGGTCCGCCTTCGGCTCGGCCAGTTCGGTGCCGTAGGCGGCGGCGAGCAGTTCGGCGTCGGCGCGGCGCCCGCGGGTGAGCAGGTTGGTGGGCGACTCGGGCAGCAGCTTGAAGGCGACCGGGAGCAGGATCAGGGCGGGCAGCGCGGAGGCGATGAAGGCCGTTCGCCAGCCGTGGTCGTCGACCAGCCAGAGGGCGATCAGCGGGGCCAGGGCGCCGCCGGTCTGGTGGGCGGTCATGACGATGCCGGTGGCGAGGGCGCGGCGGCCGCGCGAGGTGAACTCCATGCCGTACGAGATCGCGATCGGCAGCAGCGCGCCGAGGCCGAAGCCGCATACGAAGCGGAAGAAGCCGAACTGGCCCGAGGACTGGGACCAGCCGGTGCCCAGGGTGGCGAGGGTGAAGATCACGACGCTGACGAAGACGGTGACGCGGCGGCCGATCCAGTTCGAGGCCATGCCGGACAGGATCGTGCCGAGCAGCATGCCGAAGTTGGCGTAGCTGCCGATCGTGCCCGCGACGTCGGGGGTGAGGCCGAGGCTGTGGCCGGCGAGCATCTTCGGGAGCACGGAGCCGTAGATGAACGTGTCGATGCCGTCGAGGAGGACGAGTGCCCAGCACAGGGCGATGACGGTGGTGCGGCCACGGCGGGTCGCTGTCCCGGTCGCCTGGGCGAGCGGGGAGGTGGCGGAGGAGGACATCGTTGTTTCCTCTCGTGCGGGACGTCAGGGCAGGGCCGTGGTCCCTGGCTGCAAGGGCTGTCTCTTATACAAATCTCCGAGCCCACGAGACACTCGCTAATCTCGTATGCCGTCTTTTGGTTGAAAAAAAAAAAAAAATGAAAAGTTCACTAGCAAGACGTATTCGCCAAAACGTCGA
>NZ_WYCT01000787.1 GCF_011008945.1 Streptomyces harenosi | reverse complement strand
GGGTTTGCCGTGCCGGTCTGTTGCCAGACTCGCGGTGCGCTCTTACCGCACCATTTCACCCTTACCGGCCTTCCGAAGAAGACGTAGGCGGTATCTTTCTGTTGCACTTTCCGTCGGCTTGCGCCGCCCAGGCGTTACCTGGCACCTTGCCCTATGGAGCCCGGACTTTCCTCGGCACCCCCGAAGGGATGACGCGACTGTCTGGCCGGCTCCGCCAGCGCATATTCTAGCGTACGCAGGTCCTTCCTGCCGTGCTGATCGCGGCGTCCGGTTCATCCATCCACGCATGGCGTGGATCTACTGCAGTAGCGCCACGCCATGCGTGGCTGCAGCAATCCATCAACTACCGTACAACGCCTTGCGCGGCGCGCCGGTCAGTTCCGCGGCCAGTTTGGCGGCGGTGGACGGTGGCAGGTGCTCGCTCAGCTTCGCGTAGACGCGGCGGCCATGTGCCAGCTGCGCTTGTTCGTCATCACCCGCGCCCTGCACCATCACCACGAACT
>NZ_WYCT01000786.1 GCF_011008945.1 Streptomyces harenosi | reverse complement strand
GAGCAGGCGCACCCAGTGGGGGTGGGCCCGGAACACCGGCGATCCACCGGGTACGGGGATGACCTCCACGTACGCCGGCACTACCCGGATCTCCTCCTGCCGTTCACCGCTGCGCCACAAGGCACGCAGTGCCGCCGCCAGCACCAGGCTGTACAGCAGCGCGAACAGGGGGGCGAATGCATTGCCGGCCAACCACCCGAGGGCGGACACCAGCCACATCGCACCCGACAACACGGTGAACAACAGGACGAACTGCCGGGCATCGAGCGCCCGTGGGGGACGCAGCCGCAGCTGCGTACCTGACCCATCCGGAGCTGGAAGCACCTCGATCATGTCGCAACCGCGTTCCTGCCGCGGGAAACGTCTCGATGGTAGCCCCGCCCTCTCGCCGGTAGCAAGGGTGCATTCACACTTTTTCCCATGCTGCAACACAGCATGGGGTCGGCGGCGCGAATGCCGAATTCAGCACAAATATTGCCGGGCTTGCTGAACACGCTGAATAC
>NZ_WYCT01000785.1 GCF_011008945.1 Streptomyces harenosi | reverse complement strand
GGTCAACGCTGCATGCGCGTAGTAGCTCATCTGTGGCAGCAGGCGGCCCAGACTGATGCTGTTGGCCGAGCTCAACGGCACCTGCGCCTGCAGTTCGCGGTCGGCCAGCGCCTGCTTGACCATCGCCTGGCAATCGTCGAACGCACCGGCCACACGCAGGGCCTGGATGTTGTCGCCGAAACAACCGAGCTGATGCGCCTGGCGCGGAGATACGCGACCCTCCGGATACAGCACCACCACACGCACGCCCGGCTGGCGATGGAAGGCCGCTGCAACGGCGGCACCGGTATCGCCGGACGTGGCGACGACGATCGTCAGATCGCGGTCCTTGCCGGCCTGCAGCCGCGACAGCGTACCGGCGAGGAAGCGCGCGCCGATATCCTTGAACGCCGCCGTCGGCCCATGGAACAGCTCCAGCACGTGGTCACCCTCGCCGAGTGCACGCAGCGGCACCGGGAAGTCGAACGCTTCGCGGCAGATCGCCGGAAGCGCAGTCTCGAGTGC
>NZ_WYCT01000784.1 GCF_011008945.1 Streptomyces harenosi | reverse complement strand
AACCTGCCCCAGTACCGGCAGCAGCTCGATGCACTGGCCGCCGAAGCGCCCGACGATGCGCGGCGCCAGGCCCTGCTGCAATCGCTGCGCGACTGGGGCCAGCACCTGCAGGAGACACTGTGAGCACCTACTTCTCGGACGCCAGTTTCAGGTTCCTGCGCAGCCTGGCGCGGCACAACGACAAGGCCTGGTTCAACGACCACCGCCAGCAGTATGAAGACCACGTACGGCAGCCGTTCCTGCGCCTGCTGGGCGACCTGCAACCGGCCCTGGCCGAGGTCAGCGAACACTTCCGTGCCGATACGCGCGGCGTCGGCGGCTCGCTGTTCCGCATCCACCGCGACGCGCGCTTCTCCAACGACAAGTCACCGTACAAGACCTGGCAGGGCGCACGCCTGTTCCATGAGCGCCGCCGTGAAGTAGCCGCGCCTTCGTTCTACGTGCACCTGCAGCCGGGCGAGAGCTTCGTCGGTGCCGGCCTGTGGCATCCGGAACCGGAAACCC
>NZ_WYCT01000783.1 GCF_011008945.1 Streptomyces harenosi | reverse complement strand
GTCCCAGGCCGGTCCGCGCCAGGAGGCCCCGATCGACGCCATTCCGCTGGCCCAGGTCGAGCCGTTCCTGAAGCAGCTGAGCGTTGTCGACAGCGTCAAGCAGCTGCCCTACGTCGTCGGCCTGGAGGACAGCCGCCTGCGCGTGTCCGGTGGCGACACCGTCTACGTGCGCCTGGCGGATGCCCAGGTGGGCCAGCGCTGGGCCGTGGTACGCCCGACCGTGCGTTACGCCCAGCCCAAGCCGACCGAGGACCTGACCGCCAATGGCGACGTCACCCCGGGCAGCGGCAACCTGTGGAAGGCCTACAACGCACCCAACGCACGTCGTGGCGTGCTCGGCTACGAACTGGCCCAGGTCGCCACCGGCACCATCACCCAGATCGCCGGCGGCAAGGTCGAGGCCTCCACGCTGGTGCTGGACAAGAACGTCGGCGGCCGCGAAGTGCGCGCCGGCGACCGCCTGGTGCCGGTCGAAGCCCGGCCGTACGACCTGCAGTTCGTGCCCCAC
>NZ_WYCT01000782.1 GCF_011008945.1 Streptomyces harenosi | reverse complement strand
CCAGCAGCTGCCGGTGCTGGCTGGCATCGGCATTGAAGCGCGGTCGTCCGGCCTGCAGGCGTTGCCGGGCACGGTGCACCAGCTGCCGGCAGTTGGCCTCGCTGTGGCCGATCAGCTCGGCGATCTCACGGTAGTCGTGGTCGAACGCCTCCTTCAGCAGGAAGGCGGCGCGTTCCTCCGGGCCGAGCTGTTCGAGCAGGGTCAGGAAAGCGACCGAGACGTCGTCGGCCAGCGCATGCAGCTGGGCCGGACCGGGCGCCGGGTCCGGCTCCAGGGTGACCGCCAGCGGTTCGGCCAGCCATGGGCCGACGTAGTGGACGCGCTCGCGCTTGGCCGCACGCAGCCGGTCCAGGCCGAGCCGGGTGGTGGTGGTGACCAGCCAGGCCTCGGCATCGCGGACGGCCGCAGGATCGGCGCCGGACCAGCGCAGCCAGGCGTCCTGGACCACGTCTTCGGCGTCGGTGCGGCTGCCGAGCAGGCGGTAGGCCAGCGCCATCAGGCGCGGGCGG
>NZ_WYCT01000781.1 GCF_011008945.1 Streptomyces harenosi | reverse complement strand
TCTCGTGGGCTCGGAGATGTGTATAAGGGACAGGGGGGACGGCCGCGGCCTGCTGCGGGCCGGACAGGCCGGGCAGGGCGGCCGGAGCCACCGGGGCGGACGCCGCCGGAACCACCGGGGCGGACGCCGCCGGAGCCACCGGGGCGCCGACCGGGGCGCCGGTTCCGGGAGCGTGGGCGACTGGAGCGTGGGCGGCGGGAGCGTGGTGCGCGGGGGTGCCCGGCGCGGCGGGGCCCGGCGCTCCGGGGCCCGCGGGGGCGCCGGGGCCGCCCGCCGGTGCGGTGCCGGCCGCGGCGGGCGGCCCCGCGGCGGGCGGACGGCGGAAGACGAAGGTGTCGCCGACGCTCCGCTCGGGTTCGGCGGGCCGGGCCGGTGCCGGGACGCCGCCCGGAGCAGAGGGGCCGTCGGACGGGGCGGGGCCGCCGGCGGTCCGCGGCTGTCCCGGATCGGCGCCCTGCGCCGCCGGCCAGTCGACGCGGCCGTCCTGGCTGGGGGCGGCACCGGCCTGGCGG
>NZ_WYCT01000780.1 GCF_011008945.1 Streptomyces harenosi | reverse complement strand
GAAGATGATCACGTAGGTCCAGATGTTGCGCAGTCCGTTGGCCACCATGTTGCCCAGCATCACGGTGAGGAAGAACGGGCCGGCCAGCAGCGGGAAGAACACGTAGTCCTTCAGCACCTGGCGGGCCATTTTCCGCGCCACCGGGCGGGTCTGCAGCCACATCGCACGGCCGCTGATACGGCCCTTCAGCCAGCGGCCCAGGCGCAGGTCCTGCGCGGCCACGCCCCACTGGAACAGCAGCGCGAAGATCGGCGCGATGATCGGCTGCAGCAGGTAGAACGGCTTCCAGCGCTGCTCCGGGAAGATGCGCAGCAGGCCATAACCGATGTCATCGTCCATGCCACGCACGTTGGTATAGGTGTGGTGGCGGAAATTGTGGGTCTTGCGCCAGTTGTCGGCAGTGGCAACGATGTCCCACTCATAGGTATTGCCGTTGAGCTTGGGGTCGCCGGTCCAGTCGAACTGGCCGTGCATGACGTTGTGGCCCAGCTCCATGTTCTCCAGGATCTTCGAC
>NZ_WYCT01000779.1 GCF_011008945.1 Streptomyces harenosi | reverse complement strand
CGCCGGCGTGTGCAGCTGTGCCTGGATGGCGTCGGCCATGCTGCGCTCAAGTTCGCTGCGGCCGCCGCACAGCACCACCTGCCAGCCGCGCGTAACCGCGTGGTTGGCCACGGCGGCGTAGCGGTCGGCGTACCAGTTGCGGCGCACGTGGCTGGAGCACGGCGAGATCATCAGCACCGGGCGACCATCGTCGTGCCACTGCGCGGCGGCCCACTCATATGCCGACTGCGGCACGGCCAGGTCCCAGCTGACCTCGGTCTGGCGCAGGCCCAGCGGTTCGCAGAAGCTGCCGATGGCATCGAGCACATGGATGCCGGGACGGTCAGGAATG
This sequence comes from Streptomyces harenosi, assembly GCF_011008945.1. GTDB lineage: Bacteria > Actinomycetota > Actinomycetes > Streptomycetales > Streptomycetaceae > Streptomyces > Streptomyces harenosi. The sequence goes on along the minus strand of NZ_WYCT01000779.1, from coordinate 186 downwards.
CGTTCGTTGATGAAAAGCCCATGCAGGTCCTTCGAGCGGCTGCGGTCGTAGCCGATGCGGCGCTCGGCCGGAATGAAGGCCGACAGCAGGTTGGCGCGGAACGCGACCTGCATCTGCAGCAGCGCTTCGAAGCGCCCCGGCGGCAGCTGCCTGCGCAGTTCCTTGACCCCGGCCATGCCGCTCTTC
>NZ_WYCT01000778.1 GCF_011008945.1 Streptomyces harenosi | reverse complement strand
GGCGCTCGCCGATACGCGCGACCAATGCTTCGGCGTGCGTGCCCTGGCCATCGCTGAAGGCCTGCAGGTGCTGGCGCAGATCACTGACCAGCGCCTGTTGTGCCTGGGTCTGCTCGCTCACCACCTTGGCCCAGCTGGCCTCGGTGGCGACGCGGCTGCGCTCGAAACCCTCGCTCAGGCCGGCCAGCTGCTGCTGCGACTGCAGCAGGGTGGACTGCGCGGTCAGCACGTCCAGGTAGCTGCCGATGCCGGCGCGGTAGCGCTGCTGGGCCAGGTCGAAGGCCGAGCGTGCGGTGTCCACTGCCTGCTGCTGCGCGTGCGCCTGCTGCGCCAGCGAGCGCACCGCGTTGACCTGGTCGGCGACGTCGCGCAGTGCATCGAGCACGGCCTGGTTGTAGTTGGCCACCGCCAGGTCGTACTGCGCGTCGGTGTTGGCCAGGTTGGCGCGCAGCTTGCCGCCTTCGAAGATCGGCAGGCTCAACGCCGGGCCGATGTAGGCGAAGGTCGAGCTGCTCTTCAGC
>NZ_WYCT01000077.1 GCF_011008945.1 Streptomyces harenosi | reverse complement strand
GGCGTCCACCGCGCCCTTGCCGGAGCGGATGGCCGACACCGGCGGCGGCACCCAGCTGATCACCGCCGTCGCCCCGCGGACGGCGTCGACGACGGGCACGGTGACCTGGTGGGACCGCCGGGGCGGGCGGTGGGTGCGGGCGGGTTCGGCGCCCGCCCGGTTCGGGGCGAAGGGCCTGGTGCGGGGCACCGAACGCCGGCAGGGCACGAACACCACGCCCACCGGGCTGTACCGCCTGCCCTTCGCCTTCGGCATCGCCCCGGCGCCGCGCGGCACCTCCTACCCCTACCGCCGCGTGCGGCCCGACTCCTGGTGGTGCCAGGACAACGGCTCCCGCTCCTACAACCGCTGGCGCGAACCCCGCCCGTCCGACTGCGCCGCCGCCGAGGCCGAGCACCTGATCACGTACGGCGCGCGGTACGCGCACGCGCTGGTGGTGGGCTTCAACTACGACCGTCCGGTGCGCGGACGCGGCGCGGGCATCTTCCTGCACGTCGACGGGCGCGGGGCGACGGCGGGGTGCGTGTCGGTGCCGGCGGAGGCGATGCGCCGGCTGCTGCGCTGGGCCGACCCGGACCGCGCACCGCACCTCGCGATCGGCACCCGCAGCGGGACGACGGCGATCACGCGCTACTGACGATCCGTCCCCGGGCGGCACCGCCGCATCCCGGGGCGGTGCCGGTGCCGGACGGCAGCGTGTTCCCCCGCCGCCGTGGCCCCCGCCCGCGGCGCGGGCGGGGAGGCCGGGCCGCTCAGCCCCCGTTCTGCGCCAGGCGCAGCAAGTGGTCCGCCAGTGCCTGACCGCCGTCCGGGTTCCGGCTGATCAGCAGCAGGGTGTCGTCACCGGCGATGGTCCCCAGGATGTCGTGCAGCTCGGCCTGGTCGATGGCCGAGGCCAGGAACTGCGCCGCCCCCGGCGGGGTCCGCAGCACCACGAGGTTGGCGGACGCCTCCGCGGAGATCAGCAGCTCCTGGGAGAGCCGCCGCATCCGCTCCTCCTTGGCGGACTCCCCCAGCGGCGCGCGCGGGGTGCGGAAGCCGCCCTCGCTCGGGACCGCGTAGATGAGGTCGCCGTCGGTGTTGCGGATCTTGACCGCGTTCAGCTCGTCCAGGTCCCGGGAGAGCGTGGCCTGCGTGACGCTCAGCCCGTCGTCGGCGAGCAGCTTCGCCAGTTGGCTCTGCGAGCGCACCGGTTGCCGGTTGAGGATGTCCACGATCCGGCGGTGGCGTGCGGTGCGGGTCTGCGGCACGGCAGGCCCGGGGTGCTGTCCGTGGTCCTGCGCCTGGCTCATCGTCGTCTCATTCTCCGGATCGTCCGTCCCCGTGGGCTTCGTCCAGGATGCCGGGGAGCGCCCCGAGGAAGGCGTCCACCGCATCGTCGCCGAGGGTCAGCGCCGGCATGAGCCGTACGACATCGGGTGCGGGCGCGTTCACGAGGATTCCGGCGTCCTGGGCCGCCTGCTGCACCTGCGGTGCGAGCGGCTCGGTGAGCACGATACCCAGGAGCAGGCCCGCGCCCCGGACATGGGCGACCAGCGGGTGGCCCAGTGCCTCGATCGCGCCGCGCAGCCTCTCGCCCTGCCGCTTGACGTTCTCCAGCAGCCCTTCCCCGTCGATGGTGTCGAGGACGGCGAGCCCGGCGGCGCAGGCGACCGGGTTGCCGCCGAAGGTGGTGCCGTGCTGTCCGGGCCCGAGCAGGTCGGCGGCGCGGCCGAAGGCGACGGTGGCGCCGATCGGGAGTCCGCCGCCCAGGCCCTTGGCGAGGGTCACCACATCGGGCAGGACGCCGTCGTGGGCCTGGTACTCGAACCAGGTCCCGGTGCGGCCGATGCCGGTCTGCACCTCGTCCAGGACCAGCAGCGCTCCGGTGGCGGCGGTGATGGCGCGGGCCGCCTTCAGATAGCCGGGGGGCGGGACGACGACGCCGTTCTCCCCCTGGACGGGCTCGATGACGACTAGGGCCGTCTCCTCGGTGACCGCGGCGGCCAGCGCCTGCGCGTCGCCGTAGGGCACATGGGTGACGTCGCCGGGCAGCGGCAGGAACGGCTCCTGCTTGGCGGGCTGGCCGGTGAGGGCGAGGGCGCCCATGGTGCGGCCGTGGAAGCCGCCGTGGGTGGCGACCATGTGGGGCCGCCCGGTCAGCCGGCCGATCTTGAAGGCGCCCTCGTTGGCCTCGGCGCCGGAGTTGCAGAAGTACACCTTGCCGTCGCGGCCGAAGAGCTGGAGCAGCCGTTCGGCGAGGGCGACGGGCGGTTCGGCGACGAAGAGGTTGGAGACGTGGCCGAGGGAGGCGATCTGCGTGGTGACCGCCTTCACGACGGCCGGGTGGGCGTGGCCGAGGGCGTTGACCGCGATGCCGCCGACGAAGTCGAGGTACTCCTTGCCGTCGGCGTCCCAGAGCTTCACGCCCTCGCCGCGGACGAGGGGCAGCCGCGGGGTGCCGTAGTTGTTCATGAGCGCGCTCTGCCACCGCGCGGTCAGTTCCTGGTTGGTCACGACTCCCCCTGATCGCTCTCATCGGGCACGACCATCGTGCCGATGCCCTCGTCGGTGAAGATCTCCAGCAGGATCGAGTGCTGGACCCGGCCGTCGATGACCCGGGCGGTGTGCACGCCGTTGCGCACCGCGTGCAGGCAGCCCTCCATCTTCGGCACCATGCCCGAGGACAGCTCCGGCAGGAGCTTCTCCAGCTCGGAGGCGGTGAGCCGGCTGATCACCTCGTCGGAGTCCGGCCAGTCCTCGTAGAGTCCCTCGACGTCGGTGAGGACCATGAGGGTCTCGGCGCCCAGTGCCGCAGCGAGTGCCGCAGCCGCCGTATCAGCATTGACGTTGTAGACATGTCCGTCGTCCTGGGAGCGGGCGATCGAGGAGACGACCGGGATGCGGCCGTCGGCGAGCAGGGCCTCGATGGCGCCGGTGTCGATGGCGGTGATCTCGCCGACCCGCCCGATGTCGACCGGCTCGCCGTCGATCTCGGGCCGGTGCCTGGTCGCGGTGATCGTGTGGGCGTCCTCGCCGGTGAGGCCGACGGCGAGCGGGCCGTGCTGGTTGAGCAGCCCGACCAGCTCGCGCTGCACCTGCCCGGCCAGCACCATCCGTACGACGTCCATGGCGTCCTCGGTGGTGACGCGCAGGCCCGCCTTGAACTCGCTGACGATGCCGTGCTTGTCGAGGGCGGCGCTGATCTGGGGGCCGCCGCCGTGCACGACGACCGGCTTGAGACCGGCGTGGTGCAGGAAGACGACGTCCTGGGCGAAGGCGGCCTTCAGTTCCCCGTCCACCATGGCGTTGCCGCCGAACTTGATGACCACGGTCTTGCCGTGGTGCCGGGTGAGCCAGGGCAGCGCCTCGACGAGGATGCGGGCCTTGGGCAGCGCGGTGTGTTTGCGCGTCGTTCCGTTGCTCATGAGGAGTAGGCGCTGTTCTCGTGGACGTAGTCGGCGGTCAGGTCGTTGGTCCAGATGGTGGCGGTCTCGGTGCCGGCGGCGAGGTCGGCGACGATGTGCACCTCGCGGTAGCGCATGTCGACCTTCTCGCGGTCCTCGCCGACCGAGCCGTTCTTGCACACCCAGACGCCGTTGATGGCGACGTTCAGCCGGTCCGGCTCGAAGGCGGCGGAGGTGGTGCCGATGGCGGACAGCACCCGGCCCCAGTTGGGGTCCTCGCCGTGGATGGCGCACTTGAGCAGGTTGTTGCGGGCGATGGAGCGGCCCACCTCGACGGCGTCCTCCTCGGAGGCGGCGTTGACGACCTCGACCCTGATGTCCTTGCTGGCGCCCTCGGCGTCCCGGACGAGCTGCTGCCCGAGGTCGTCGCAGACGGCCCGTACGGCTTCGGCGAACGCGTCGTACTCGGGGGTGACCCCGGAGGCCCCGGAGGCGAGCAGGAGCACGGTGTCGTTGGTGGACATGCACCCGTCGGAGTCGACGCGGTCGAAGGTGACCCGGGTGGCGTCGCGCAGCGCCCGGTCGAGGACGGCGCTGTCGAGGTCGGCGTCGGTGGTGAGCACGACGAGCATGGTGGCCAGGCCCGGGGCGAGCATGCCGGCGCCCTTCGCCATGCCGCCGACGGTCCAGCCGCCGGCGGTGACCACGGACGTCTTGTGGACGGTGTCGGTGGTCTTGATGGCGATGGCGGCCTTCTCACCGCCGTGTGCGGACAACTGGGCGGCGGCGCTGCGGACGCCGGGCAGCAGCTTGTCCATCGGCAGCGGCACGCCGATGAGGCCGGTGGAGCAGACGGCGACCTCGCCGGCGCCGCAGCCGAGCGCCTCGGCGGCCTGCTCGGCGGTGGCGTGGGTGTCCTGGAAGCCCTTGGGGCCGGTGCAGGCGTTGGCGCCGCCGGAGTTGAGGACGACGGCCGTGAGCTGCCCGCTCTTGAGGACCTGCTCGGACCACAGGACCGGTGCGGCCTTGACGCGGTTGGAGGTGAAGACGCCCGCGGCGGCGCGGCGCGGCCCGTCGTTGACCACGAGGGCCAGGTCGGGGTTGCCGTTCTGCTTGATCCCGGCGGCGATGCCCGCCGCCCGGAATCCCTGTGCTGCCGTGACGCTCACGGTGCGACTCCGATCGTGGAAAGTCCGAGCTCCTCGGGGAGTCCGAGGGCGATGTTCATGCTCTGGACGGCACCGCCCGCGGTGCCCTTGGTCAGGTTGTCGATGGCGCTGATGGCGATGATGCGGCCGGCGGCCTCGTCGTGGGCGACCTGGATCTGAACGGCGTTGGAACCGTGGACGGAGGCGGTGGCGGGCCACCGCCCCTCGGGAAGCAGGTGGACGAAGGGCTCGTCGGCGAAGGTCTTCTCGTAGGCGGCGCGCAGCAGGTCCGCGGTGACGCCGTCGCGCGCCTTGGCGCTGCAGGTGGCGAGGATGCCGCGGGGCATCGGCGCGAGGGTCGGCGTGAACGACACGGAGACGGGCTCGCCGGCCGCCGCGGAGAGGTTCTGGATCATCTCCGGGGTGTGCCGGTGGGTGCCGCCGACGCCGTACGGCGACATCGATCCCATGACCTCGCTGCCCAGCAGGTGCGGCTTGGGCGCCTTGCCCGCGCCGGAGGTGCCGGACGCGGCGACGATCACCGCCTCGGCCTCCGCCAGGCCCGCCGCGTAGGCCGGGAAGAGGGCGAGGGAGACGGCGGTCGGGTAGCAACCGGGGACCGCGATGCGCTTGGACCCCTCCAGCGCGGCGCGGCCGCCCGGCAGCTCGGGGAGGCCGTAGGGCCAGGTGCCGGCGTGCGGGGAGCCGTAGAACCGCTCCCAGTCGGCGGCGTCCTTCAGCCGGAAGTCGGCGCCCATGTCCACGACCAGCACGTCCGGCCCGAGCCGTTCGGCGACGGCGGCGGACTGGCCGTGCGGGAGCGCCAGGAAGACCACGTCGTGCCCGGCGAGGGCCTCGGGGGTGGTCGGCTCCAGCACGCGGTCGGCCAGCGGCAGCAGATGCGGCTGGAGCGCGCCCAGCCGCTGCCCCGCGTTGGAGTTGCCGGTCAGGGCGCCGATCTCGATCTCGGGGTGCGTCAGGAGCAGACGCAGCAGTTCCCCGCCCGCGTATCCGCTCGCTCCTGCCACCGCCGCGCGTACCGCCATGGAAAATCCTCCTCCTGGATGGCATGACTATACGTTTCGCTGCACGTTTATGCAATACCGGGAGGGTGGCCACGGCGTCCGCCCAGCCGCGCCGCAGCACGTCACCAAACCGGTCGCTTAACTGCCGCACCGGCATAGACAACGTTGTCGGCTTCCGGCACAGTCGGCACCACGACCGCACGGGCCACCGGATCGCGCACGCCCGGGAGGCCGAGGGAGCCGATCGCCGGCGCGAGGTCCGCGGTCCGGCCCCCGGCCCGCGGCGGGACCCCCCTCACCGTGAGAGCCGGCCACGTCCAAGGAGGCAGCCATGCACCACCCTGTCGTGAACCGCCGTTCGTTCGTCCTCGGTGCCACGGCCGCCCTGGCGGCGGGCTCCGGGGTGCCCGCGGCCGCGGCGGCGGCCCCCGCCGCGGCGCCGGCCGGCGCTCCGGTGCCCGTCCGGATCGCCGACGACAGGGCGACGAGTGCCACGCGCGCGCTGTTCGCGTACCTGATGCGCCGGCAGGGCAACGGCATCCTCTTCGGCCACCAGCACGCCCTGTCCTACGGCTTCACCTTCACCACGCAGGACGGCGAGAACTCCGACACCAAGGCGGCGGTGGGCGACCATCCCGCGCTGTTCGGCTGGGACACGCTGATCCTCGACGGTGACGAGCGCCCCGGCCGCAAGGACGCGACGGAGGCCGAGAACATCGCGGCGCTCACCCGGTGCATCCGGCAGGCGGACGCCTGCGGCGGCATCAACACGCTCAGCGCCCACATGCCGAACTTCGTCACGGGCGGGACCTTCTACGACACGTCGGGCCGCGTCGTCAGCCAGATCCTCCCCGGAGGCCCCCGGCACGCGCGGTTCAACGCCTTCCTCGACCGCGTCGCGAGAGCGGTCGAGGACGCACGGCGGCCGGACGGCACCCTGATACCGGTGATCTTCCGGCCCTTCCACGAGAACAACGGCGGCTGGTTCTGGTGGGGCGCCGGCCACACCACCTCGGCGGAGTACATCGAGATCTTCCGCTACACGGTCGAGTACCTGCGGGACACCAGGGGCGTCCGCAACCTGCTCTACTCGTACTCGCCCAACTCCGGCTTCGGCGGCGACCCGGCGGGCTACCTCAGGACCTACCCGGGCGACGGTTACGTCGACGTCCTCGGCTACGACGCCTACGACAGCTCCGCCGGATCGGACGCCTGGCTCAGGAGCCTGGTGCAGGACCTGGGGATGGTGGTCCGCCTGGCCGAGGAGAAGGGAAAGGTCCCGGCCTACACGGAGTTCGGCGAGAGCGGCGAGGAGGGCCGCGAACCCCGGTGGTTCACGAAGCTGCTGGGCGCCATCGAGGCGGACCCGCTGGCCCGCCGGGTGACCTACATGCAGACCTGGGCCAACTTCGGGGGAGGCAACCGGTCCTACGTGCCGACCCCGGGCCACGCGCTGCACGCGGACTTCGTCCGGTACGCCCAGGACCCCTACACCCTGTTCGCCGGTGACCTGCGCGGCGTGTACGCCGCGCGGACCACCGCCGTCCCGAACGCCCCGTTCATGCACCTGGTGACCCCCACGGACCGGCAGCGCCTGACCAGCCCCGGGACCACCGTCCGGGTGCGGGTCACGCACGCGGCGGCCGGCCGGGTCACCTGCTCGGTGAACGGCGCACGCCCCCGGCGGCTCCGCCTCGACGCCGACGGCTTCCACTCCGGCCTCTGGCCGATCGACCCGGCCTGGCTGGACAACCGGTCGGTGACCCTGTCGGTGGAGGCCCGGGCGGGCGGCGAGACCCTCACCGACTCGGCCCTGGTCCTCCTCGGCGAGGTCGCGCCGCTGCCCGCCGGGTGGATCGACGACTTCGAGGGGTACGCCGGGGACGACGCCACCCTCAGCGAGGCGTACAGCCACGTCAACGCCAACACCACGACCCTGTCGGCCGAGCACAGGGCATCGGGTTCGTACGGACTGGCCTACGCGTACGACTTCGGCAGCGCCGGGTACACCGGCATCGGCAAGACGGTCGACGCGGACTGGACCGCCTTCTCGTCGCTGGTGCTGTGGCTGCGGGGCGACGGTTCGGCCAACGGCGCGACGCTCCAGATCGTCTCGCGCGGCGCCCACTTCGAGTACGGGATTGCCCTGTCCGACACCCGGGGCAAGGAGTTCAGGGCACCCTTCAGCGAGTTCAGGCCCGCCCCCTGGGACACCGCGCACGCCGGGGAAGTCCTCGACGCGGCCCACCTCGCCGAGGTGGCGACGTTCAACCTGTACCTCGGCCACGGCAGCGGCGCCCCGGTCAGGGGTGTCGTCCACGTGGACGACATCAGGGCCGAGTGACCGCCGCCGTCCGCAGCGCCCCCGGTGGCGGGGCCGTCGCGGACGGGGCGTGCGCCCGCAGGCGGGGCGGAGCGAGGCCGGCGTCCGGCCTCGCTCCGGGCGGAAGAACCCTAGCGGCGCGGAATCCGCAGGAACGTCACCGAGTTCGCCGGGAAGGTGTACGTGAACCTGTCCGCCACACCGGAGAAGGTCGAGGTCACCGGGGTGACCGGGGTGTCCGTCTCGGTGTTGACCGCCTCCTGGTCCGCGGCCAGTGTGGTGACGCGGGCCCGGGAGGCGACCTCGGCGCCGCCCAGGTCGATCGCCGTACGGGCCGCCGTGTCCTGGGCGTTGACGACCTTGACGATCAGCTCACCGGTCCGGGCGTCCCGGGTGACGACCTGGCGGAACGGTTCGGCGGGCTTGTCGTCGGTGAAGCTGCCCCACTCCCGGCCGTCGAGGTAGAGGGTGACCTGGCGGCCGCGCACCTTGATGTCGATGTCGTAGGCGCGGCCGGTCTCGATCGACCCGGCCTTGGAGATCAGCGTCGACTTGCCGCCGTCCGACGCCTGCTCGACGGCGGACTGGGTGTTGTTCCAGCCGCCCAGGTTCCACCAGTAGTAGTTGCCGGTGTCCTTGACCCCGAAGGCGACGAGGAAGCCCTCCTTGCCGGACTTCTTGGTGGCCTTCACATGCAGGTCGTAGTCCTTCCAGGCCGGGTCGCCGGCGGTGACCAGGGTGTTCTCGGCGGCGGCGTCCGTCTGGACGTACTGCCCGTCCTGGACGCTCCAGCTCCCGCCGCCGGCCTGCTTCCACTGCGCGGCGCCGCCGGAGAAGTCGTCGGCGAGCAGCGTCGAGCCGTCCGCGGCGGTGACCCTCACGTCGTCGTACGCGGCGCTGGTCGCCCAGGTCGACAGGCCGATGGCGCCGGTGATGGGCCCGCTGACGCCGGGCGTGCCGGTCGCCGTGGAGGGGACCACCCGGTCGCCGACGTTGGTCATGAACAGCTTCTGGACCTCGTAGTTGGCCGAGCCCCAGGAGGCGCGGTTGTTGAACCAGATCATGTCCGGCCGCCACTGGACGTAGTCCTCGTTGGCGAGCAGCGGGGCGTAGGAGGCGAGCTTGACCACGTCCGCGTTGCGCTCCAGGCCCGTCATGTACGCGGCCTCGGCGAGGGCGTTCTTCCAGGCGTTGCCCTGGGAGGCGTACTCACCGAGGAAGACCTTGGGGCCGTTCCTGTCGTAGGAGTCGTAGCGGTCGTTGTTCTGGAGGAACCACTGGGGGCTGTTGTAGTAGTGCTCGTCGACCATGTCGACCTTGCCCTCGCGGTTGAGCTTCCAGGCGGTCTCGAAGATCGTGCCCGAGTCGTCGGGGCCGGAGTTGGAGACGACGGTGATCTCCGGGTGCTTCTCCTCGATGGCCGCCCGGAACTTCTGGAAGCGGGCGTAGAACTCGTGCGGGAGGTTCTCCTCGTTGCCGACGCCGATGTGGGTGAGGCGGAAGGGCTTCGGGTGGCCCATCCGCGCGCGGACCTTGCCCCAGGTCGAGGTCGCCGGGCCGTTGGCGAACTCGATGAGGTCGAGGGTGTCCTGGATGTGCCGCTCGAGCAGCGCCTCGTCGTCGGTGGCCCGGTTCTGGCCGCAGCCGGTCACCAGGGCGGGGACGACGGGCAGCGGCATGGCGCCGATGTCCTCGGCGAAGCGGAAGTACTCGTAGTAGCCCAGGCCGTAACTCTGGTTGTAGCCCCAGAAGTTGGCGTTGGTGGCGCGCTGCTCGACGGGGCCGATGGTGTCCTTCCACTGGTAGGCGCGCCGGCGCTCCCAGCCCGACGCCTCGCTGTAGTCCTCCATGGAGCCGGTGTTGACCAGGCAGCCGCCGGGGAAGCGGAGGAAGCCCGGGCGCAGGGCCTCGATCTTCTCGGCGAGGTCCTTGCGCAGGCCGTTCGGCTGGTTCTTGTAGGTGTCGCGCGGGAAGAGCGAGACCATGTCGAGGGCCGCCGCGTTCGTGGCGGCGACGGCCAGGCGGCCGCGGTTGCTGGTGCGGGTGGCGGTGAAGGTGGCGCGGTACCGGGCCCAGCCGCCCTCGACGGCCACCTGCCGGGCGGTGGCCAGCGTGCCCGCGGCGTCCTTCAGCGTGACGGTGAGGGTGGTGCCGCCCTCGGCGCGGGCCCACACCGAGAAGTCGTACTTCTTGCCCCGCTCGACGCGGATGCCGGTGTTGTAGCCCGCGTTGGTGACGGAGGAGCCGGCGCCGAGGGAGAGGTAGGTCCGGTTGCGCTCGTTGAGCCGGCCGGAGTCGTTCACGGCCTCGGCGGTGCCGGTGACGGTCCAGGACGTCAGCGGGGTGTAGGAGCCGTTGTCGGCGGTGGAGTACTCGAAGGACCGGTTCTGCACGAGCTCGGCGTACAGGCCGCCGTCGGCGGCCCGGTTGATGTCCTCGAAGAAGACGCCGTACATCGTGTCGTCGATCGCGGCGCCCCGGGCGGCGGGGTCGACGGAGATCGTGTAGTCGGTGACGTCCTCGGCGTGCGCGGGGGCGGGCAGCACGGCTGTCGCCGTCAGGAGGGCGGTGGCGCTGAGACCGAGTCTCCAGCGGGTGCGTGACATGAATACTCCGCGGCTCTAGGGGGAGGTGCGAGTTGTTCGACATATCAAACACTGGTCAGCACTTCGAACGGCAAGATAGGGAGGGGGCGCGGGGGCGTCAATGGGTCGTGCGCTACCGGATGGGCGCGCGGGAGCGGACCGGACCGAGGGAGCGGAGCGGGATGGGCGAGTTCTGGCCGGTGCCGGACGTACTGGCGTACCTCGCGGGACGGTGGCACGCGACACGGTCGGTGCGGGACCTCGCCGGCGGGGGTGAGGGCCGCTTCGAGGGCGTCACCGTCTTCTCCCCGCTGGCTCAGGGGGGTCTGCTCAGCCACGAGAGCGGCACCTTCACCTGGCGGGGCACGGCCCGCCCGGCCGAGCGGACGCTGCGCTTCCTGCCGGGGGACGCACCGGGCACGGCCGATGTGCGCTTCGCGGACGGCCGCCCCTTCCACGGCCTGGACCTGTCCGGCGGGCGCCACGTCGCGGAGCATCCGTGCGCGGCCGATCTGTACCGGGGGGAGTTCACCGTCCGGGACGCGGACCACTGGCGGACGGTCTGGCGCGTGGGCGGCCCGGCCAAGGACCTGCTGCTCACCACGGACTACGAACGGGCCGGCCCGCCCGCCGCCCGGGCACCGGGGCCGTGAGCCGGCCGGGTCCCGCCCGGCTCCCCGCGGTTCAGGCGCCCGGCGCCGGCCGGCCGCCCGGCGCGGAGAACACCTCGTCGCAGGCCGCGCGCAGCCGGCGCACCCCCTCCGCGATCTCGCCGGTGCCGGCCACCGCCGCGAAACTCAGCCGGAGGTGCCCGGCCGGGGGTTCGGCACTGAAGTAGGGGCGCCCCGGCGTGATAGCCACGCCCGCGCGCAGGGCCGCCGCCGCCAGGGCGGACTCTCCCCCGGGGCCGAAAGCCCCGGAGCTGCCCCCGGTGCCGCCGGGCAGGCGCAGCCACAGGTGGTAGCCGCCGGAGGGAATGTGCGGCAGGGCCAGTTCGGGCAGCCGCGCCCGCAGCGCGGACGTCATCGCGTCCCGGCGGAGCCTCAGTTCCGCGGAGACGGCGCGCAGATGGCGCGGCCAGGCGGGCGAGCCGACCAGTTCCAGGGCCGCCTCCTGCAACGGCCGGGGCACGAAGAAGGTGTCGACGACCTGGATGGCGCGCAGCCGCTCCAGCACCGGTCCGCGCGCGGCCAGGGCGCTCACCCGGAAGCTGGGCGAGGTCGCCTTGGTCAGCGAGCAGACGTGGACGACGACCCCGTCCACGTCGTCGGCGGCGAGCGGACGCGGCAGCGGCCCGGCGTCCTCGTGCACGAGCCGCCGTACGAAGTCGTCCTCGACGACGAAGGCGCCGGCCTCGCGCGCGATGCGCAGCACCTCGCCGCGCCGCTGCGGGGAGAGCACCGCGCCGGTGGGGTTCTGGAACAGCGGCTGGCAGACGAGGACACGGGCGCCGCTGGCCCGGAAGGCGTCGGCGAGGAGGTCCGGTTTCACGCCGTCCGCGTCGACGGGGACCGGCACGGGGCGCAGTCCGGCGGCGCGCGCGATGGCGAGCATCCCGGGGTAGGTGGGCGACTCGACCAGGACGGGGGCGCCGGGCGGGGCCAGCGCGCGCAGTGCGGTGGTCAGCGCCGACTGGCCGCCGGAGGTGATGAGGACCTCCGCGGCGGTGACGGCGCCGCCGATGCTGCGCGCGAACCACTCGCGCAGCTCCGGCAGCCCCTCCATGGGCGGCCGGCCCCAGGCGCCGGGCCGCCGCCCCGCCCGGGACAGGGCCGCGGCCATCGCCCGCTCGGGTTGCAGCGAGGGGTGCAGATAGCCGCCGTTGAACTCGATGACGCCGGGCGAGGGGGCGGCCAGCGAGACCAGGACCCCGGAGGCGTCCACGGAGCGCGGGACGAGTCCGGCGGTGGGGTCGGCGCTGAGGGCGACCTCCTGCCAGGCGGTGTCCCCGGCGGGCACCGCCCGTCCGCGCGGCTGCGCGCGGAACGCCCCGGCGCCCGGGCGGGTCACCACCAGTCCCTCGGCGGCGAGCTGGGCCAGCGCCCGGGAGACGGTCACCGGGCTCACCCGGAAGCGTTCCACCAGGACCCGGCTGGACGGCAGCTTCTCACCGGGTGAGTAGCGGTCGAGCTCTCTTCGGAGCTGTTTCGCCAGTTCACCGACGCTGCTACGCTCATGCATGAGAGTACAGAGTAGCGCTACTGCGACACCGGCGATAGCAGTCACCACGGACGGGGAGCGTCCCGGCCTCGGCGTCCTCCAGGCCGCCCTGGGCGTCACCGCCTTCTCCCTCACCTTCCCCGCCACCGCCTGGGGTCTGGAAGGCTTCGGGCCCTGGTCCCTGGTCGCCGTGCGCAGCGTGCTCGCCGCGCTGATCGCCGGCGCCTGCCTGCTCCTGCTGCGCGTCCCGCTGCCCGACCGCCGCCACCTGGCGGGCCTCGCGGTCGTCGGCGCGGGCGTGGTCCTCGGCTTTCCGCTGCTCACCACGCTCGCCCTGCGGACCTCGACCACCGCGCACGCCGCCGTCGTCGTCGGCCTGCTGCCGCTGACCACCGCCCTGCTGTCCGCCCTGCGCATGGGCACCCGCCCCTCGCGCACCTTCTGGGGCGCGGCGCTGGCCGGCGCCGCCGCGGTGGTCGCCTTCACCGTGCAGCAGAGCGGCGGCGCGCTGACCACCGCCGACGCCTACCTCTTCGCGGCGCTGCTGGTGTGCGCGGCCGGCTACACCGAGGGCGGGCGGCTGGCCCGGATCATGCCGGGCTGGCAGGTCATCGGCTGGGCCCTGGTGCTGTGCCTGCCGCTGGCCGTACCGCTGACCGCGGTGGCGCTGGCGTACGAGCCCGTGGAGCTGACCGCGCACAGCGTCACTGGGGTGCTGTGGCTGGCGGCGGGCTCGCAGTTCCTCGGCCTGGTCGTCTGGTACCGGGGCATGGCCGCCATCGGCATCCCCAAGGCCAGCCAGTTGCAGCTCGCCCAGCCCCTGCTCACACTGGTGTGGTCGGTGCTGCTCCTGGGCGAGCACCTGACGGTGGCCGCCCCGCTGACGGCCGCGGCGGTGCTGGTGTGCATCGCCGTCACACAGCGGGCGCGAGGCTGAGCGGCGCGTGCGCGCAGGTCCCCGCCCGGCCCCTGCGCCGTAGACTCGAGGCCACGGACCGCTGCTCCCGCACATGGTGAGGAGGCCCCGCAGATGCGTGCAACCGTGGGCGACCGGCTAGTCCAGCACGGCAGGGTGGTCGGTCAGCACGACAAGGTCGCCGAGATCGTCGAAGTGATGGGCCGGGAAGGCAATCCGCCGTACCGGGTCCGCTTCGAGGACGGGCACGAGGCCGTCTGCTCCCCCGGCCCCGATTCCGAGATCCGCCACAAGGAGATCCACACCCAGTACTAGAGCGCGAGGGATCGCGAGGGTCAGCGCGGGGGGTTCGCCGGCTGCCCGTAGTGGTCGGCGACCACCCGCGCCATCGCCCCGACGCGGTCGGCGGCCACGTCCTTGGCGGCGAAGAAGACGTGCCCGCGCACCTGGGCGTACTGCCCGGCCAGCGTCAGGTGCCGGGACAGCTCGGCCGCGTCCTGCCAGGCGGCGGGCTGCGCCGGGTCCCCGGCCTTGTACAGCGCCTCCCCCACGTACAGCTTGGTGGGGCTGCCCTGGGCCACCCCGGCCCACCACGACACCAGCTTCGCGTAGTCGGCGGCGGGCAGGCCGATGTTCCAGTAGAGCTGCGGCACGACGTAGTCGATCCAGCCCTCGCGCACCCAGGTGCGGGTGTCGGCGTACAGGTCGTCGTAGGTCTGCACCCCCGCCTGTGTGTCCGAGCCGCGCGCGTCGGTCGCCGCGTTGCGCCACACCCCGAACGGGCTGATGCCGAACCGGGCCGTGGGCCGCACCGCCTTGACCCGGGCCGCCATCTCCCGCACCAGGCGGTCGATGTTGTCGCGCCGCCAGTCCGCCCGGGTGGCGAAGCCGCCGCCGTGGGCCGCGTAGGCGGCGTCGTCGCCGAAGGTCTGGCCGGACACCGGATAGGGGTAGAAGTAGTCGTCGAAGTGGACCGCGTCCACGTCGTACCTGGCCACCGCGTCCACCATCGCGTCCTGCACGAAGGCCCGGACCTCGGGCAGCCCGGGGTTGTAGTAGAGCTTGCCGCCGTACGGCACCACCCATTCCGGGTGCACCCGAGCCGGGTGCCCGGCCACCAGCCGCGCCGGGTCGGCGTGGTTGGCGATCCGGTACGGGTTGAACCAGGCGTGCAGTTCCAGCCCGCGCGCGTGCGCCTCGGCCACCGCCGTGCCCAGCGGGTCCCAGCCGGGGTCCTTGCCCTGGGTGCCGGTGAGGTACTGCGACCAGGGCTCGTACGGCGACGGCCACAGCGCGTCGGCGGTCGGCCGCACCTGGAAGACCACCGTGTTCAGGCGGCACCGCACCGCCGTGTCGAGATGGGCGATCAGCTCGGCGCGCTGCGCGGCGGCGCTCAGCCCCGCCTTGGACGGCCAGTCGCGGTTGGCCACGGTCGCCAGCCACATGCCCCGCATCTCGGTGACCGCGCGGCGCCGCCGCCCGGGCACCGCCACCGCGGAGGGGGCCATCGTCAGGGCCGACAGCGCGGCCACCGCGAACGCCCGACGTGACACTCGGCTCATGGGAAGACCCCCAGAACGCTGCGGATCCGCACGGTCACGGATCGTCTCCGCGCCCCAGGATGCCCGACCCGGGCGAGGGATCGGCGGCACTTCGGAGGTAACGTGCACGATCGGAGCAGGCGCCGGGGACCCCGGGAACCTGCCACAGCCGTAGTTCAGCGAAAGGGACGATGTGACCGGCATCTCGGGAGATATCGCACGCGTCGGCGTGGTCGGCTGCGGTCAGATGGGGGCGGGCATCGCCGAGGTGTGCGCCCGCGCCGGCCTGGACGTGAAGGTGGCCGAGACCACCGGCGAGGCCCTGGAGATCGGCCGCACCCGGGTGTTCAACTCCCTGGCCAGGGCCGCCGAGCGCGGCAAGATCACCGAGGAGGAGCGCGACGCGACGCAGGCGCGCCTGAGCTTCACCACCGACCTCGGCGAGTTCTCCGACCGTGACCTGGTCATCGAGGCCGTGGTCGAGAACGAGCAGGTCAAGGCAGAGATCTTCCAGGTGCTCGACCAGATCGTGGTCCGTCCGGACGCGATCCTGGCCTCCAACACCTCCTCGATCCCGCTGGTGAAGCTGGCGGTCGCCACCTCCCGGCCGGATCACGTCATCGGCATCCACTTCTTCAACCCGGCCCCGGTGCAGAAGCTGGTCGAGCTGATCCCGGCCCTCACCACCTCCGAGGGCACGCTCAGCCGGGCGCAGCTCTTCGCCGAGAAGGTGCTCGGCAAGCACGCCATCCGCGCCCAGGACCGCTCCGGCTTCGTGGTGAACGCGCTGCTGATCCCCTACCTGCTCTCCGCGATCCGGATGTTCGAGTCGGGGATCGCCAGCCGCGAGGACATCGACAACGGCATGGAGCTGGGCTGCGCCCACCCGATGGGCCCGCTGAAGCTGGCCGACCTGATCGGCCTGGACACGGTCGCCTCGGTCGCCCACAGCATGTACGAGGAGTACAAGGAGCCGCTGTACGCCGCTCCCCCGCTGCTGCAGCGCATGGTCGACGCGGGGCGGCTGGGCCGGAAGTCCGACTCCGGCTTCTACACCTACGGCTGACAGCCATCCGGCCGATTACGCACCGTCAGTTTTCGGTCAGTCACGGGCCCGGCACCGGGAAAAGGTGCCGGGCCCGCGGCATTCACACACCGTGTGCGCGACGGGCCCGCATCCGCCCTTCGCACACGCTTTCCAGGCGCTCACCTGGGCGCTTGACTCACTCTGCACCCGCAAGGGACGTGATTCCCCTCCAGACCACTACGGAAAGGAACGGATCGTGACCATCGATCCCGAGCATCCGGTCGTCCACGGCGAACTCGCAGAGTTACGACGCCGCCTCGACGTGGCGTGCGCCCGCGTCGAGGGCGGGCTGGCCCTGCTCCGCCACCGCACCGAGGAGACCGCCAAGGAACTGGACGAGCTGGACACCAGGGTCAGCGCCCTGGAGCACGCCCGCTGGCCGCTGCCCGCGATCACGGCCCTCACGGCCCTGGGCGCGCTCGTCGTGGCCCTCTGGCAGGCGTTCGGCCGCTAGACCCGGCGCCGGTGCCGGTCCCGGACCGGGCCGGACGCGAGGGGGGGATCACGGCATGACGTCCTGCCCGAGCCTGAGGTGGTGCAGCAGGAGTAACGCGGCCGCCATGTTGGCGGCCGGGACCTCCCCGCGGGCGACCAGATCGGGGACGACCTTCAGGGGGACCCACTCCCTGCGGTCGGACTCGAAGTCGTCCACCGGGTGCCCGACGTATGCGGCCTCGTCGGCCCAGTAGACGTGGTGCCGGGCGTCGGTGAGCCCGTTGGACGGCTCCACGCTCATCAGGTGCCGCAGGGGCCCCGGCCGCCAGCCGGTCTCCTCCTCCAGTTCCCTGGCCGCCGCGGCGGCGATGTCCTCGCCGTCCTCGACGACGCCCGCCGCGAGCTCCCAGCCCCAGCTGTCGGTGATGAAGCGGTGCCGCCACAGCAGCAGGACCTCGTTGGCCTCGTTGACCACCGTGGCCACGGCGACGGGCCGCAGCCGTATCAGGAAGTGATCGAGATGCCGGCCGTCCGGGAGCTCGACATCCGCGAGGTTGACGCTGAACCAGCGGTTTGAGTACACAATCTGTTCGTTCAGTTTCGTCCACTGCACGGTTTTGCCACCTTCCGCCGAGTAGATGGCAATATCGCAGCCCGAGCGGATCGGCAGCAGGCGCACGGCGGCCGCTCCTGGCGCAGCGGCGGCGCAGGGTCACTCCGGTGGCGGCCCGTGGGTCACAGCGGTACGCGCAGTGCTCCGTCGATGAGCTCGGCCGCCTCCGCCGTACCGGCGCAGCCGCTGCGCGCCAGATGCTCGCGGACCGCCCGCAGCCGGTCGCGCAGCCGCTGGGACTCCATGCCCCGGGCCTGCTCGGCCATCTGCACCGCGGTCGCCACGGCCCGGTCGGCGTTTCCCTGCCGCAGTTCGATCGTGCTGAGCATGGCGAGCCGGTGCACCCGGCCCCGGTCGTGGGCGGGGTTGTCCACGGCCGCCGCGGCGTGCTCCCGGGCCGCCGCGAGCTCGCCCAGGCTGAGCAGCGCCTCCGCCACCTGGACGTTGACCAGGCCCGGCTGCACGTACCCCGTCTCGTCGGGCTCGTACCCGCGCCGGATGCGCTCGGCGGACTGCTCGGCCCGCCGGATGCAGGACAGCGCGCCCGAGCCGTCGCCGAGGTGGGCGTACGCCTTGGCCTGCATGGCGTACAGGTCGGAGGCGAGCGCGGGGGTGATGTGCCGCCCGGCGGCGCGCAGAGCCGCCTCGGCGAAGGCGACGGCCTGCCGGTACTCCTTCATGTACAGCGCCTGGTTGACCAGCAGGGCGATGACGTAGGCGCCCAGGCCCCGGTCGCCGCTGGCCTTCGCCAGGCGCAGCGCCTGGTGGAAGTAGCGCTGGGCCAGGCCGTGCGCGTCGGAGTCGTAGGCGCAGATGCCCGCGATGGCCACCAGCCCGCCCGTGGCCCGGTGCAGCTGACGGCCCGTGGCGTCGGTGTAGCCGCCGCGCAGCAGCGGGGCGGCCTCGGCGTTGAGGAAGCCGACGATGCGGGCGCGTGTCGCCATCCCGCCGGCCTTGCGGTACATCTGCTCGTAATGGGTGCGGGCCGAGCGCAGCATCTCGATGTCGGCCGGGGTCACCCGGTGCCGTCCGCCGCGGGAGACGTCCGTGTCCTCGGGCGGGTTCTCCCACTCCCACACCGGCATCACGGCGGGCGTGCCGGTGACCGCGGGCGCGCCCAGCAGATGGGGGCGCCGCTGCTGGTCGGAGCGCCACAGCGCGGTGGCGCGCTCGACGAAGCCGGAGAGCGAGCCGGTGTGCGGTGCGGACGGCTCGCCGGGCACGCCGAGGCCGATGTCGTCGAGGGTGACGGGGCGGTGCAGCCGGGCGGCGAGCACCTCGCAGATCAGGTCCGGCACCTGCCCGCGCGGCCGCTGCCCCTTCAGCCAGCGCGCCACGGCGGTGTGTTCGTATCTGAGGGCGAGGCCGCGTCTGCGGCCGGCCTGGTTGACGTGTGCGGCGAGTCCCGCGTGCGAGATCCCGGCCTCGTCCAGGATCGCGTCGAGGAGAGTGTTGGGCTGCATGGGTGCCCTCCGGGTGGCTGGTGCCGTCAGAGTAGTGGGTCCGCCTTCACACGGGGTGTGAAGCGAGTGCGCGCATCCGGGCCGTGCACGCGCTGTCGCGGTGCGTGCCGGAGCGGTTGACTGGTCTTCTCGCAAGAGGCCGGCCGGGCCGTCGGCTCCCCCTCCCTACGCGCGGCGGCCCGCAGACGCCGTCCGCCCGGCACCTGCCCGACACTCCGGCCGGGCGGGCGGTGGCGCCGGCCTCGTCCGCCGCCCGGCCCGCTACCGGAGCTGGTTGGTCGGCTGCGGGCAGGGCGCGGGGTGGCCCGCCCGCGGGGCCGAGTCGCAGGGGCCGCCGTCCCGTGGCTCCGACGGGGCGCGGTCGTTGCGCAGCATCAGCAGGGCGACGTCGTCGGAGGGGGCGCCGTGCGCGTGGCGCAGCAGCGCAGCGAGGACCGTGGCGAGCAGGGCCCGCGGGGGGAGGGACGGTTCGCCGAGGGCGCGCGCCAGCACGTCGGGGAGCGAGAAGAAGCGTCCCTCGGCGTCGCGCGCGTCCTCCGCGCCGTCCGTGTGCAGCAGGAGGGCCTCGCCCGGCAGCAGCTGCCCGCAGGGGACGGCGGGCAGCTCGGCCGGGAGGGGGAACATCCCGAGGGGCGGCAGGGGATCGGCGCGGGCGAGTGGTTCGACGCGGGTCCCGGCCACGCGGTAGGGCCAGGGGTGCCCGCAGTTCAGGGCGCGGATCTCGCCGTCCGGGCCGATCTGGAGGAGCAGGAGGGTGACGAACTCCTCGGCGACCGGGTGCGGCGGAAGGGGCCGGGCGGAGGCGGCTCCGGCCCGGGCGCGGTCGCGCAGGTGCCGGGTGAGGGCGCGGTCCAGCCGGCGCAGCAGCCGGTCCAGATCCGGCTCGTCGTACGCCGCCTCGCGGAAGCTGCCGAGCACGGCGGCGACCGTCCCGAGGGCGGCGATCCCGTGACCGCGGACATCGCCCATGACCACCCGCACGCCGTGTTCGGTGGGGACGGCCTCGTACAGGTCCCCGCCGATCTCGGCGCCGGGGTCGGCGGAGAGCTGGGCGGCCGCGACGCTCAGCCCGTCGATGCGCTCGGGCAGCGGGCGCAGCAGCACCCCCTGGGCGGCGCCGGCGATCCGGCGGGCCTGGCGCAGCTCGCGCAGCAGCCTTTGCCGGACGTGCAGGAGGATGCCGGTGCCGACGGCGAAGAGCACGGCACTGCCGGCGAGCCGGGCCCCGAGCCCCTCGTGGTGGGCGAGCGGGCAGGTCAGTCGGTAGGTGACCGCCACGGCGCCCCAGGCCACGGGGAGGCCGAGGCCGCGCACCCGGCGCAGCGGCGGCCGTCCCGCCTGGCGCGCTGCCCGCTGGAGGGCTCTCCTGACGGCCTGGCGCAGCTCCCCGGGGCCCGTCCCGGGGGCGGGCGCCGGGTGGTTCGTCCGGGACCGCCCTGCTCTGCGGGGGACCCCAGCCCTGATGCGGATCATGCCGATGGCCCCCCAAGTAGGCCCTGACAGCACAGACGGACCGGCCTCGAAAGGCCGGTCCGATTCTGTCGACCATATGGCCCGAAAGGGCCGGATCGTCCGGAGATCTCACCCGATCGAGTGAGATGACTGTCATGCTCCCGAGGGGTGCGGGGAGCGCGCCGCGGCGCGCTCCCCGGCCGGCTAACTCCGCAGCTCGGCGCCGGTGCGCTCGCCCGCCAGGGCGACCGCGGCGTCCCGGGCCGCCGACGCCTCGTCGACGGTCAGCGTGCGGTCCGCGGCGCGGAACCGCAGCGCGTACGCCAGGGACTTGCGCCCCTCACCGAGCTGGTCGGCGTTCTCGTAGACGTCGAACAGCCGGATGGACTCCAGCAGTACGCCGGCGCCCTCGCGCAGCGCCGCCTCGACGTCCGCCGCCGGCACGAACGCGTCCACGACCAGGGCGACGTCCTGCGTGGCGACGGGGAAGGCGGAGATGCCCGGGGCCTGCGGCAGGGCGTCGCCGGAGCGCTCGACGGCGTCCAGGTCCAGCTCCATCGCGCAGGTGCGCGCGGGCAGGCCCAGCGCCTTGAGCACCCGCGGGTGCAGCTCGCCGGCGTGGCCGACGACCCGCTCGGTGCCGTCGACGGCGACCGCGAGCTCGGCGCAGCGCCCGGGGTGCCACGGCCCGTACTGGCCCTTGCGGACGATCAGCTCGGCGCCGGCCTCGCGGGCGACGGTCCGGGCGGCCTCGACCGCGTCGGCCCAGTCGGCCGGGCGGCCCTTGCCCCACCAGCCGGCCTGCTCGCGGGCGCCGGCGAGGACGACGGCGACATGGCGCGGCTGGTCCGGCAGCGCGGCGTTCAGCCCGGCGAGCTCCTCGTCGGTGGGGCGCCGGTCGACGGGCAGCCGGACGGCGGCGC
This sequence comes from Streptomyces harenosi, assembly GCF_011008945.1. Lineage (GTDB taxonomy): Bacteria > Actinomycetota > Actinomycetes > Streptomycetales > Streptomycetaceae > Streptomyces > Streptomyces harenosi. The sequence goes on along the minus strand of NZ_WYCT01000077.1, from coordinate 5,100 downwards.
GCTGCTCCTGACGCGGGTGGAAGACCAGGCCGGTCTCGAACAGGGCGAGGTCGTGGCTGCCCCGGCCGTCGTTGCGGCGCAGCGCGCCGAGCAGACCCGGCAGCAGCGAGGTGCGCAGCGCGGGCTCCTCGTCGCTGAGCGGGTTGACCAGCTTGACGACGCGGCGCAGCGGGTCGTCGGCGGCCAGCCCGAGCTGGTCGAAGACCTGCTCGCTGACGAAGGGGTAGTTCGGCGCCTCGACGTACCCGGCCCCGGCCAGGGCGCGGCCGACCCGGCGGTGCAGCCGCTGGCGGCGCGTCAGCCCGCGGCCGGCCGGCGGCTTGGGCAGCGTGGAGGGCAGGTTCTCGTAGCCCTCCAGGCGGATGACCTCTTCGGCCAGGTCGTTCGGGTCGGTCAGGTCGGGCCGCCAGGACGGGACGGTGACGATCAGCTCGTCCTGCCCGTACACGTCGCAGCCGATCTCCTGGAGCCGCCGTACGACGGTCTCCCGGCCGTAGGCGACGCCCGCGACCTTGTCCGGGTGGTCGGCCGGGATGGTGATGGTGCGCGGCGCGGACGGGGCGATGACCTCGGTGACGCCGGCCTCGGCGGTGCCGCCCGCGAGCAGCACCAGCAGGTCGACGGTGCGCTGCGCGGCAGCGGCGGCGGCCTGCGGGTCGACGCCGCGCTCGAAGCGGCGGGACGCCTCGGAGGACAGCTTGTGGCGGCGGGCGGTGCGGGCGATGGAGACCGCGTCGAAGTGGGCGGCCTCGATGACCACGTCCGTCGTCGCGGCGTCCGGGCTGTCGTGGTCGGCGATCTCGGTGTTGGCGCCGCCCATGACGCCGGCCAGGCCGATCGGGCCGCGCTCGTCGGTGATGACCAGGTCCTCGGCGTCGAGGGTGCGGGTGACGCCGTCGAGGGTGGTGATCTTCTCGCCCGGCTCGGCCCGGCGCACGCCGATCGCGCCCTGGACCAGGTTGCGGTCGTAGGCGTGCAGCGGCTGGCCCAGCTCCATCATCACGTAGTTGGTGACGTCGACGGCGAGCGAGATCGGGCGCATGCCGACCTTCTGCAGGCGGCGCTGGAGCCAGATCGGGGAGCGCGCCTCGGGACTGAGGCCGGTCACCGTGCGGGCGGTGAAGCGGTCGCAGCCCATCGGGTCGGCGATGCGCACCGGGTAGCCGAAGGCGTTGGGGGCGGGTACGTCGAGCAGGGCCGGGTCGCGCAGCGGCAGGCCGTAGGCGATGGCGGCCTCGCGGGCGACGCCGCGGATGGACAGGCAGTAGCCGCGGTCGGGGGTGACGGCGATGTCGAGGACCTCGTCGACCAGCTCCAGCAGCTCGATGGCGTCGCGGCCGACCTCGGTCTCCGGCGGCAGCACGATGATGCCCTTGGTGCCGTCGTCGCCCATGCCGAGCTCGTCGCTGGAGCAGATCATGCCGTGCGAGACCTTGCCGTAGGTCTTGCGCGCGGCGATCTCGAAGCCGCCGGGCAGCACCGCGCCCGGGAGGACCACGACGACCTTGTCGCCGACGGAGAAGTTGCGGGCGCCGCAGACGATCTCCTGCGGCTCGCCGGTGCCGTTGGCCCGGCCGACGTCGACGGTGCAGAAGCGGATCGGCTTCTTGAAGCCCTCCAGCTCCTCGATGGTGAGCACCTGGCCGACGACCAGGGGGCCCTTGAGGTCGGCGCCGAGCTGCTCGACGGTCTCGACCTCCAGACCGGCCGAAATGAGCTTGGCCTGTACGTCACGGCCGGTCTCGGTGGCCGGCAGGTCGACGTACTCCCGCAGCCAAGAAAGCGGGACCCGCATCAGATCTCCATCCCGAACGGCCGGGTGAAGCGCACGTCACCCTCGACCATGTCTCGCATGTCCTCGACGTTGTGGCGGAACATCAGCATCCGCTCGATGCCGAACCCGAAGGCGAAGCCGCTGTACTTCTCCGGGTCGACGCCGCAGGCGGTGAGCACCCGCGGGTTGACCATGCCGCAGCCGCCGAGCTCGATCCAGCCCTCGCTGGAGCAGGTGCGGCAGGGCCGGTCCGGGTTGCCGACGGACTCGCCCTTGCAGACGTAGCAGAGCATGTCCATCTCGGCGCTCGGCTCGGTGAAGGGGAAGAAGTTCGGCCGCAGCCGCGTCTTCATACCCTCGCCGAACAGGGACTGGACCATGTGGTCCAGGGTGCCCTTGAGGTCGGCCATGGTCAGGCCCTCGTCGACGGCGAGCAGCTCGACCTGGTGGAAGACCGGGGTGTGGGTGGCGTCCAGCTCGTCGGTGCGGTACACGCGGCCGGGGCAGATCACGTAGACCGGCAGCTCGCGGTCGAGCGCCGAGCGGATCTGCACGGGCGAGGTGTGGGTGCGCAGCACGACGCCGGACTCGGCGGTGCCGTCGGGGCCGGCCACGAAGAACGTGTCGGCCTCGCCGCGGGCCGGGTGGTCCGGGCCGATGTTCAGGGCGTCGAAGTTGAACCACTCGGCCTCGGCCTCGGGGCCCTCGGCGACCTCGTAGCCCATGGCCACGAAGATGTCCTCGATGCGCTCCGACAGCGTGGTCAGCGGGTGGCGGGCGCCGGCCGGGACCCGGTCGTAGGGCAGCGTGACGTCCACCGCCTCCTCGACCAGCACCCGGGCGTCCCGCTCGGCCTCCAGCTCCTCCTGGCGGGCGGCGAGGGCCTTGTTCACGGCACCGCGGGCCATGCCCACGCGCTTGCCGGCCTCGGCCTTGGCGTGCGGGGGCAGGGCGCCGATCTCGCGGTTGGCGAGGGCCAGCGGGGAGGCGGGGCCGGTGTGGGCGACCTTCGCCTCGTGGAGCGCGTCGAGGGAGTCCGCGGCGGCGAAGGCGGCGAGCGCCTCGTCCCGCATGCGCTCGATCTCTTCCGGTTTCAACGCCTCGACCTCGACAGGGTCGTACGACTTATTGGGTGCCGACATCTCTTCCCGTGCTTCCGATTGGCTGGCTGAAGGTCCCCGTCACCGACGCGTGGACTGTCCGTCCCGGTTCTCGGGACACAAAGGTGCCAAAGGCCGAGTCTAACGGGGTGGCGGTAGGCGGATGCGCCCGTGGGTGCTCAGGCCAGGAAGGCCGGGGCCGCCACGGGCAGCGTAAAGCGGAACTCGGCACCGCCGCCGGGGGCGCGGCCGACCGTGATGGTGCCGCCGTGGGCTTCCACGATGCCCTTGACGATGTACAGCCCCAGGCCCGTGCCGCCGCGCTTGCTGCCCCGCCAGAAGCGGGTGAAGACGCGGTTCATGGACTCCTCCGGGATGCCGGGCCCCTCGTCGCTCACCGTGACCGACGTACCGGCGTCCTCCCCCTCCCGGGGGGACGCGGCGGGTGTGACATCGATGGTGACGGTTCCCTCTCCGTGCCGCACGGCATTTTCGATCAGGTTGCTGAGCACCTGGTCGATCTTGTCGGGGTCGGCCCACAGGTCGGGCAGCGGCTGCTGGACGCGGAGCAGGAAGCGGTCGGCGGGCTGGCCGGAGGCGACGTAGGCCTGGATGTGGCGGCCGACGGCGGCGCCGATGTCGACGCGCTGGCGGCGCAGCTCCAGCCGGCCGGAGTCGATGCGGGAGATGTCGAGCAGTTCGGCGATGAGCCGGGTGACCCGGTCGGCGTCGGCGTCGACGGTCTCCAGCATCAGCCGCTTCTGGTCGTCGGTGAACCTCGCCCACTTGGCCAGCAGGGTGGCGGTGAAGCCCTTGACGGAGGTGAGCGGCGAGCGCAGCTCGTGGGCGACGGTGGCGATCAGCTCGGCGTGGCTGCGTTCGGTGCGGCGGCGCGCCTCGGTGTCGCGCAGGGTGACGACCACGCGGCGGACGGGGCCGGTGGGCCGGACCCGGACGTACCGGGCGGAGACCAGCACCTCGCGCCCGCCGGGCAGCAGCAGGTTGCGCTCGGGCTGGCGGACCCGGATGGCGAGCCCCCCGTAGGGGTCGGTCAGCTGCCACCAGCGCCGCCCCTCCAGGTCCTCCAGCGGCAGGGCCCGCTCCAGCGGCTGGCCGAGGGCGTCGGCGGCCCGCCGGGCGGTGACGCGCTCGGCGGCGGCGTTGAAGCAGATCACCCGTCCGTGCTCGTCGGCGACGACGAGGCCGTCGGGCAGGTCGTCGGGGTCGATGCCGAGGCCGGCGGGGTCGGCGAGTTCACCGGGCGGCCGGGACGCGGGCGCTCGCCGCGCCTCCCGTGCTCCCGGTGCGCTGCTCGTGCCGACGCTCATCCCCGTACCCCACCTCTCCGCCGTGCAGGGGCCCCGAGGTGGTCACCCTACTAGCTCCTGGTGACGGAGCGGCACCCTCCGGCGGCGCGCTGTGCACGCGCGGAGGCGTACAGGCACACGGCGGCGGCGGTGGCGAGGTTGAGGCTCTCGGCCGTGCCGTGGATGGGCACCCGGACGACGGCGTCGGCCAGGGCGCGGGTCTCCTCCGGCAGCCCCCACGCCTCGTTGCCGAACACCCAGGCGGTGGGCCCGCCCATGGTGCCCTGGTCGAGCTCGGCGTCGAGGTCGCGCTCGCCCGCCCCGTCGGCGGCCAGTACCCGGACGCCGGTCTCCTTCAGCCCGGCCACGGCCCGCTCGACGGGGACGCCGACGGCGACGGGCAGATGGAAGAGGGAGCCGACGGAGGCGCGCACGGCCTTGGGGTTGTACAGGTCGACGGAGGCGTCGGTGAGGACGACGGCCTCGGCTCCGGCGGCGTCGGCGCAGCGCAGCACGGTGCCGGCGTTGCCGGGGTCGCGGACGTGGGCGAGGACGGCGACGAGCTTGGGGCGGGCGGCGAGGATGTCGTCGAAGGGGGTGTCCAGGAACCGGCAGACGCCGACGAGTCCCTGCGGGGTGACGGTGGTGGAGATGTCGGCGATGACCTGCTCGGCGGCGAGGTGGACGCGGGCTCCGGCGTCGCGGGCGGCGCCGATGATGTCGGCGTAGCGGTCCGCGGCCTCGGGGGTGGCGAACAGTTCGACGAGCGGGGAGGTCCCGCCGGCCCGGTGCGTGGCCGCCTCCCGCACGGCCTGCGGCCCCTCGGCGAGGAAGAGCCGTTCCTTGCCCCGGAAGTTCCGCTTGGCCAGCCGCCGCGCGGCCAGCACGCGGGGGGAGCGGGGGGACATCAGCTCGGGGG
>NZ_WYCT01000777.1 GCF_011008945.1 Streptomyces harenosi | reverse complement strand
CCCTCGTGATCACTCCGGGTGATCATGTTCCCGAGGACGATTAGCTCAGCGGGAGAGCGCTTCCCTGACACGGAAGAGGTCACTGGTTCAATCCCAGTATCGTCCACACACCGAAGCCCCCGGCCGTCTCGCACGGCCGGGGGCTTCTTCGTGCCGCTCTCAGGAAGAGAAGAGCATGCGCCCGAAGCTCCGGTGGCGGTGATGCCCGTGGCCGCCGTGCGGGGCGCCCCAGGCGGGGGCCGCCGGCGGGACCGGAGGGGCCGGGTAGGC
>NZ_WYCT01000776.1 GCF_011008945.1 Streptomyces harenosi | reverse complement strand
CCCCAAGGCGGGAGCAAGGGCAAATACAAAAGCAAAAGCAAAGCCAGGAATTGCGACTTCGGCTTTTGCCTTTGAATTTGAATTTGAACTTGAATTTGATCTTTCTTCTCCCGGCTACCCGGCGGGACAAGAAGGCGCAGGCAATGCTTGAAGCGGATGGGCATGGGGGCAGCGCAGAACCGTTGGCGCCATGGATGGCGCCATCGAGCACCATGGAAGGGCTTTGGCGTGTTTTGGAGAGGGCCATCCGCCCTCTCCCCCACGTATCAATCAAGGCGCCGCACGGAGCGCTTGATAAAACCCTTATTCCGCCAGCATCGCCGCCAGCTTCTCCCGCGCCGGGCCAGCCAGCTTCGGGTTGTCCAGCGCGAAGCGGATCGTCGCCTCCACCAGACCCAGGTGCGTGCCGCAGTCGAAGCGGGTGCCCTCGAAACGATAGGCATCGACTTCTTCGGTCTTCAGCAGCTCGGCAATCGCATCGGTCAGCTGGATCTCGCCGCCGGCACCGGTCTGGGTCTGTTCCAGC
>NZ_WYCT01000775.1 GCF_011008945.1 Streptomyces harenosi | reverse complement strand
TCCTTGTTCTTCGCGGTGAAGACGATCTGATCGCCTTTGGACAACGCCAAGTCGAACTTGCGCCCCTTGTCCCGGGCCTCGATCACCACTTCGTCCTGGCCCAGCTCTCCCCGTTCTTTCAACCCAGCCCGGATGCCCGCATTGAGCGCGGCCACGTCTGCACGGGTGTGGGCGATGACCAACTTCTCCTGCATCGGGGTTGGGTCTTCGAAGTATTCGTGCAGCAAGCGCTCGCGGGAGTCCTTCTCCGTGGCCGTTTCGCGGATGGTGCCGAGCAACCGGGCCTTGATTTCGTTGCCCTTGTCGAGGGTCTGCGCCCGGGAACGGCTGGCCTTTTTCAGATCGATGATCTGGCCGCTTTCGTCCGTGGCGTAGAACGACAACGCGGTTTCTCGGTCTTCCTGTTTGCCCTGGCGTCGGATCTCCGTGAGTTTGGCATCACCCACCGCGCTCTTGGTCAACTGAAAGCCGGACCCAGCTCCGATGGGCTGAAGCTGTTCCACGTCGCCCTGCATGATGACCTTCGCC
>NZ_WYCT01000774.1 GCF_011008945.1 Streptomyces harenosi | reverse complement strand
CTGCACAAGGGCGCGTTCCATGCCGAGGCGCTGCGCGCCGGCATCGAGGCCGTGCCCGCCACCACGCTGGAGGCCGCGCGCTCGCTGGGCTTTTCGCAGCGCCAGCTGCTGGCGCGCGTGCAACTCCCGCTGGCCGCGCGTTTCGCTCTGCCCTCGCTCGTGAACAACCTCGTCGACCTCGTGAAGATGACCGCCGTGGCCTCGGCGATCGCCGTGGGCGACGTGACCTACGAGTCCATCATGATCTGGTCGCAGCGCGACAACGTGCTCGAATTGCTGCTGCTCATCCTGCTCTGGTTCGGGCTGCTCACCTGGCTGGTGAGCCGCGCCGGCCGCTGGCTGGAACACCACTGGAGGATGCCCGGCTATGGCCAATGACGCCGTCCTCGGCCGCGCGCCGGCCCGCCGCGCCGCGCCGGGCGCCGCCCCCGGCCTGCCGGCCGCCTGGCGCCTGGCGCGCAACCCCTGGCTGATCGCGCTCGCGGCGGCGCTGGCTGTGGTCGCCGCATGGCAGGCCACCGGTACCTGTC
>NZ_WYCT01000773.1 GCF_011008945.1 Streptomyces harenosi | reverse complement strand
CCTGTGGCTCGTCCTGCTGGGGCCAGGGCGTGCCGTCCAGCAGCACGGTCAGCGCGTTGCGCACCTCCACCCGCTGCTGTTCCAGCGCGCTCTGCGAGGACCGCTGCGACTGCAGGTTCTGCAGTGCCTGGCGCACTTCCAGGCGCGATACCGCACCGGCGTCGAAGCGGGCCTGCACCAGTTCGCGGGTGCGTTCCAGGCGCTCCAGGTTGGCCTGGCCGGTGGCGATCGACTGGTTGAGGTAGGCCAGGTTCCAGTACTGGGTGATGGTGTCGCTGATCACCAGCAGCGCGGTGTTCTGCCGGTCTTCCTCGCTGGCCTCGGCTTCCCAGCGGGCGATGTCGCGCTGGGTGCGCAGGCGGCCCCACAGGTCCACTTCCCAACCCAGCGAGACGCCGGTGGAATAGCTGCGGCGCCAATCATCAGACTGGTCGGTGGCGCGGCTGGCGCTGCCGCTCACGCCGGATGATGAGGGCTGCGGCCACAGTGCGTTGCTGGCCAGGCCGGCCTGCAGGCGCGAACGCTGCACGGC
>NZ_WYCT01000772.1 GCF_011008945.1 Streptomyces harenosi | reverse complement strand
TCACATACCCCCGGGCGAGCTGAACACCGGCGATGTACAGCTCACCCGCGACACCCGCAGCAACCGGCTGAAGATACTCATCCAGCACATACAAGCGGGTGTTCGCGATCGGACGCCCGACCGGGACCGCCTCCCCGACCTCCCGGCCCGCTGCGATCTCGAAGACGCAGCAGCCGACCACGGTCTCGGTGGGCCCGTACTCATTGACGACCACGGACCCCGGAGCCCGCGAAAGCCAGTCGCGTACCACCGTGCCGGGCAGGGCCTCACCACCCACAACCCAGGTGCGCGCCGCGGTGGCCGCCTGCTCCCGCGACAGCAGCTCCGCCAGGAGCGGCAGATGGGCAGGGACGGCCTTGACCAGACCGAAGCCACCGCACTCCCGGATCACCTCCGCCAGCCCCTCAGCACCACCGGCCTCACTGGTCACGACCGCCGACCCGGAGACGAGCGGGACCAGGACGCTGGTCACGGTCAGGTCGAACGCGAGGGAGGAGTGCAGCGGAGCACCCCCGCCCGCGTCCTTCATGCCGT
>NZ_WYCT01000771.1 GCF_011008945.1 Streptomyces harenosi | reverse complement strand
CAGTAGCAATCATGATGTTATGCTTGCCATTTTTGAACTGATCCAGCATTTTCAGCCGTTTATCCTGAGCAATTTCACCTGAAAGCATAACGACTTTGTAACCATCCTTTTTCAAATGATCATAGAGACGGCGCACCTGATCACGACGATTTGCAAAGATCATAACCTTTTCAATTGGTTCATCACGTAAAATTTCTTGTAGCAGCTTATATTTGTCCCGGTTCGCTACCATATACACACGTTGTTCAACGTCAGCATTGGTTTTCTTTTCAGGTTCAATTTCTACTGTAACAGGCTCGAATAACCATTGCTGAGCCAAGTTCAGTACATCATAACTGAACGTAGCCGAGAACATCAGAGTCTGACGTTGTTCTTTACGAGGTGAAAACCGTACAATCCTTTTCACTGAAGGAATGAATCCCATATCCAGCAGACGGTCAGCTTCATCAATCACTAAAAATTCGATCTGGTCCAGCCAAACCTCTTTTTGTTCTACAAAATCTATCAAACGTCCTGGAGTTGCCACAATAATGT
>NZ_WYCT01000770.1 GCF_011008945.1 Streptomyces harenosi | reverse complement strand
ACCGGTGTGTGGGTGCAGGCCCTGGCCGGCAGCACCACGCTGGATGGCAACACCAACACCGCCCGCACCGAAGCCAACAGCAACGGCCTGCTGGTCGGTGCCGACCGCGAGTTCGGCGGCTGGCAGGTGGGCGTGCTGGCCGGTACCGGCCGCACCGACGTGAAGCAGGGCGAAGGGCGCCGTGCGAGGTCGAAGGTGGACAACACCCACTTCGGCGCCTACGCCAGCCACAACTGGGGCGGTTTCGGCCTGCGTGGCGGCCTGGCATGGAGCGAACACGATGTGGACAGTACCCGTGAGCTGGCGTTCGCCGGTTACAGCGACACCCTGAGCGCCCGCTACGACGCGCGTACCCGCCAGGCCTTCATCGAAGCGGCCTACAGCTTCGGTGGCCGCGAGGCTGGCCTGGAGCCGTACGTGCAGGTGGCCCGCGTGGAAGTGGACACCAAGCACGTGAACGAGCGTGGCGGTGCTGCGGCCCTGCAGGGTTCGGTGGACGACGTGCGCACCCCCCTGGCCACGGCCGGCGTGCGCT
>NZ_WYCT01000769.1 GCF_011008945.1 Streptomyces harenosi | reverse complement strand
CCTCGGCCCCACCGCTGCGCCGCCTCGGCAGCCTGAGGACGCTGTGGCCGTTCGTGCGCCGCCACAGCGGGCTGTTCACCGCCTGGCTGCTGGCGCTGGCGGTCTCTTCGGCCGCCACGCTGAGCCTGCCCCCCGCCGTGAAGCAGAAGATCGACCACGGCTTCACCAGCGGTGGCCAGATCAACCGTGCCTTCGCCCTGCTGATGCTGGTGGCGGTGGTGCTGGCACTGGCAACGGCCGCACGGTTCTTCTTCGTGTCGCTGCTTGGCGAAAAAGTCGTGGCCGACCTGCGCAGCCGCCTGTACGCACACCTGATCCAGCTCGGTGCCGGTTTCCATGACCGCAGCCGTAGCGGCGAACTGGTCTCGCGCCTGACCGCTGACAGCGAACTGCTGCGCAGCGTGGTCGGCTCGACCATGTCGGTCGCCCTGCGCAGCAGCGTCACCGTGGTCGGCAGCCTGGCCATGCTGTTCGTCACCAGCCCCAGGCTGGCGGCATGGTCGCTGCTCGGCATCCCACTGGCGGTACTGCCGAT
>NZ_WYCT01000076.1 GCF_011008945.1 Streptomyces harenosi | reverse complement strand
GCTTCGTCGGCAGCGTCAGCTGTGTATAATAGACAGCTCTCGAACCCCTCACCCAGTCCACCAAGTAAGGACCCCTTGATCATGAGCACCGACTCCCGCATCCGCACGCTCGGCTCGCGCGAGGCCGGCCCCGGCCGCCCCGTCTACGTCACCGGCGAGATCGGCATCAACCACAACGGCGACCTCGAGAACGCCTTCAAGCTGATCGACGTGGCCGCCGAGGCCGGCTGCGACGCCGTGAAGTTCCAGAAGCGGACGCCGGAGATCTGCACCCCGCGCGACCAGTGGGACATCGAGCGCGACACCCCCTGGGGCCGGATGACGTACATCGACTACCGCCACCGCGTGGAGTTCGGCGAGGACGAGTACCGCCAGATCGACGACTACTGCAGGACCAAGGGCATCGACTGGTTCGCCTCCCCGTGGGACACCGAGGCCGTCGCCTTCCTGGAGAAGTTCGACGTCCCCGCCCACAAGGTGGCCTCCGCCTCCCTGACCGACGACGAGCTGCTGCGCGCCCTGCGCGCCACCGGCAAGACGATCATCCTGTCCACCGGCATGTCGACGCCGAAGCAGATCCGCCACGCCGTCGAGGTCCTGGGCAGCGACAACATCCTCCTCTGCCACGCCACCTCCACCTACCCGGCCAAGGCCGAGGAGCTGAACCTCCGCGTGATCAACACGCTGGAGAAGGAGTACCCGAACGTCCCGATCGGCTACTCCGGCCACGAGACCGGTCTGCAGACCACGCTGGCCGCCGTCGCCCTCGGCGCCTGCTTCGTCGAGCGCCACATCACCCTGGACCGCGCCATGTGGGGCTCGGACCAGGCCGCCTCGGTCGAGCCGCAGGGCCTGACCCGCCTGGTCCGCGACATCCGCACCATCGAGGAGGCGCTCGGCGACGGCGTGAAGAAGGTCTACGACTCCGAGCTCGGCCCCATGAAGAAGCTGCGCCGGGTCACCGGCGTCGTCGCCGAGGCGGAGATCGCCGCGGCGGCGGGCGAGCCGGTCTCCGTCTGACCCCGCCCACCCCCTCCTCCACGCCCTACGACGGGACGGTCGTACGCCGATGAGCCCCCGCGCCGGGAATGCCGGCCCCCACACTCTCGCCTTCGTCGAGAGCCCGGTACAGCTCCTGAACGTGCTGGAGTGGGCGCACCTGCACGCGCCCGGCGCGGGACTCGCCCTGGTGGTGCTGTCGCCCGTCGACCCGATGACCCGGGGCCAGCTCCGCCGCATGGCGGAACTGGCCCGCCGGGAGGGCCACGAGGTCCGCTGGGAGGAGGCCCGCGGCGGCGCCGCGGCCCCCTTCCACACGGTGGGGGGCCTGACGGGGCCCCTGCGCCGCGCCGAGCGGATCGTGATGGGGGACCCCTTCTCCCGCTATGTGCAGCTCCTGCTGACCCTCACCCGCGCCCGCGAGCTGGTCGTCGTCGACGACGGCACCGCCACCATGGAGTTCGTCACCCAGCTCGCCCGCGGCGAGCGCCTGGTGCGCTGGCACCGCAAGGGCAGCCGCCCCGGCCCGCGCGACCTGCTCTTCGCGCCGGTCTCCTCCGCCGCCCGCCGCAGACTGACCCCGTCCCGGGGCCGCCGGGTGGCGGTCTTCTCCGCCATGCCGATCGAGCAGGCCCCCGACGGCGTGACGGTCACCGCCAACGCCTTCGCCTGGACCCGCGCCCGCTTCGGCCCGCCCCGCCTGACCAAGGGCGCCGACATGGTGGGCACCTCGCTGGTCGAGACGGGCGTCGTGGACGGCGACCGGTACGTGGCCGCCGTCCGCGAACTGGCCAAGCGGCACGGCGCCACCCGCTACTTCGCCCACCGGCGCGAGAGCGCCGAGAAACTCCACCGGCTGGCCGTGGAGACCGGCCTGCAGATCGTCCGCCCCGACCTGCCCCTGGAGCTGATCGCCCGCCGCGGTCCCATCGGCCGCACCGTGCTCAGCTTCCCCTCCACGGTCGTCCACACCCTGCCCCTGGCCCTGGCCGGTACGGAGGTGAAGGTCGCCGTCTGCGACATCGACCCGGCGTGGCTGACCCAGCACGCCTCGCCGCGCGCCCAGGGCTTCCTGTCCGGGGTGACCGGCTCGGCCCGGGACGTGCACCGCCTGGCGGCGGTGGCGATCGCCCGGTAGGCCCCCGGTTGGGCGCGGCCCCGCGCCACAGCGGGGGCGGCGTGCCCACGAGGGGCCGATATGACTCTTTTCACGACATTTCTCGGCAGAGGCGAACATCACACCTTTCACGGTGCTTCACACGCATCAGCGAAGGTCGCACCCCGCGTCGGACGGGCCCCGCGCGGCCCTCGCCGGAGGCCCCGCGCGTCCGCCTGATGAGCGCGGACGCGTGGGCCGGACGGGACGTGGTATCCGTGAGGGAGACGGGTAGCCGGGAGCGGGGGCGGTCGCCGCTTCCCGTGGGTCCGGTGATCCACTCGACGGTGAAAATCGGCGAGTCTACCCAACACAATCGACAGATATGCGTGGGGCGACCAGATTTTCTTCCCCTAACGGGCTGAACTTTTGTTGATCGCGGGTCAACCGGCCGCCTGGGCGTCCTACCCTTCAGAGGGTGAAGCAACTGATGTCCCCAGAGTCCGAGGTCGACCTTCCCGGTGAAGCCCTGCTTCCCGGCGCGCTGCCCGAGGCACTGCGCGCCGAGCTCGTCGCCTTCCGTCGCGACCTGCACATGCACCCCGAGCTGGGCAACCAGGAGTTCCGCACCACCGCAGCGATCAAGGAACGGCTGGAGAAGGCGGGCCTGGCGCCGCGCGTACTCCCCGCCGGCACCGGGCTCATCTGCGACATCGGCGTAGGGGGAGGGGAGAGCCCCGGCGGCGTGGGCGGCCCCGGCATACTCGCCCTGCGGGCCGACATCGACGCCCTCCCCATCCCCGACACCAAGAACGACTGCCCCTACCGGTCGACGGTCCCGGACCGGGCGCACGCCTGCGGGCACGACGTGCACACCACCGTCGTCCTCGGCGCCGGGCTGGTCCTCGCCGAGCTGCACCGCCAGGGGCTGCTGCGCCGGCCCGTGCGGCTGATCTTCCAGCCGGCGGAGGAGGTGCTGCCCGGCGGCGCCGCCGAGGCCATCGAGGCCGGGGCGCTGGAGGGGGTCCGCCGGATCCTCGCCGTGCACTGCGACCCCCGGGTGGACGCCGGGCGCATCGGGCTGCGCGAGGGCCCCATCACCTCCGCCTGCGACCGGCTGGAGATCGCGCTCGACGGCCCCGGCGGCCACACCGCGCGCCCCCACCTCACCACCGACCTGGTCACCGCCGCCGCCCGGGTCGTCGCCGACGTGCCCGCGCTGGTCTCCCGCCGCATCGACAGCCGCAGCGGCCTCGCCGTCACCTGGGGCCGGATCGAGTCCGGGCACGCCCCGAACGTCATCCCGCAGCACGCCGAGCTCGCCGGGACCGTGCGCTGCCTCGACCTGGACGCCTGGCGGCAGGCGCCGGACATCGTGGTCGCGGCGATCGACGAGATCGCCAACCTGTACCGCGCCAAGTCCGAGATCACCTACGTCCGCGGCGTCCCGCCGGTCGTCAACCACCCCGACGCCACCGAGCTGCTGCGGGAGGCGATGACCGCCCGGCGCGGCACGGAGTCGATCGAGGGCACCGAGCAGAGCCTGGGCGGCGAGGACTTCTCCTGGTACCTGGAGCGGGTGCCCGGCGCCATGGCCCGGCTCGGCGTCCGCCCGCCCGGCGAGCGCACCGTCCGCGACCTGCACCAGGGCGACTTCGACGTGGACGAGCACGCCATCACCGTCGGTGTGGAGCTCTTCACCGCCGCCGCCCTCCTGGACGCCCTCGGCTAGCCGGACCGGTCCGCCCGGCGGCCCCGGGCGGACCGGCCGCTGTCCGGTCGGCCCCGGGCGGACCGGCCGCTGTCCGGCGTCCCCTTCCCGCCCTTTCGTTCCCCTTCGGCCCGGTGGTTCACCGGGCCGTAACCGGCCACCGGCACGAATGGATAACGGCCCCGGGAAACCCCGTTCCCAGGGGTTTCTACGCGCGTTAATGTGCGCCGAACCGAGCACCCGCTGCGGGGTTTTGGAGAATGGGGAACTTCAGATGCGCCGGATACCGAGACTGACCCGCGCCGCGGTGGGGGTCGCGTCGCTCGCCCTCGCCGCCACCGCCTGCGGCGGCACCAGCAGCGAGAAGGAGAGCGTCGACAGCGGCGCCAAGGGCGGCAAGGGTCTCGCCATCGCCTACGACATCGGCGGCCGGGGCGACCAGTCCTTCAACGACGCCGCCTACGCGGGCCTGGAGCGGGCGGCGAAGGAGTTCGGCTACGAGACCGCCGACATCGAGCCCACCGAGGGCGAGACCGACGCGGACAAGGAGCAGCGCCTGGCGTCGCTGGCACGCCAGGGCCACAACCCCGTCATCGGGGTCGGATTCGCCTACGGCCCGGCGATGAAGGCCGTGGCCGCCAAGTACCCGAAGACCACCTTCGGCATCGTCGACTCCGTGGTCGAGGGCGAGAACGTCGCCTCCCTCGTCTTCGCCGAGGAGCAGGCGTCCTACCTCGCCGGTGTCGCCGCCGCGAAGGCCACCAAGAGCAAGGCCGTCGGCTTCGTGGGCGGCGTGGACGTCCCGCTCATCCACAAGTTCGAGGCCGGCTTCGAGCAGGGCGTGAAGGACACCGACCCCAAGGTGAAGGTCGTCTCCCAGTACCTGACGCAGACGGCGGAGGAGGGCGGCTTCTCCAGCCCCGACAAGGGCAGGGCCGCCGCCGAGGGCCAGATCGAGAAGAAGGCCGACGTCGTCTACCACGCCGCCGGCCTGTCCGGGCAGGGCGTGATCGAGGCCGCCGCCAAGGCCGGGGTCTGGGCGATCGGCGTCGACTCCGACCAGTACAAGCAGGAAGCCCTCGCGAAGTACAAGGACCGCATCCTGACCTCGGCGACGAAGGACGTCGGCGGCTCGGTGTACGCCCTGGCGAAGTCGGTGGAGGACGGCAAGCCGCTCACCGGCACCCAGGTCTTCGACCTGAAGGTCGACGGCGTCGGCCTGACCGAGACCAACCCGAAGTTCGCCGCCGTCCCGGGGCTGAAGGACGCCGTCGCGAAGGCGAAGGCGGCCATCATCGACGGCTCCATCAAGGTCCGCACCGAATGACACACGCGGCGTGACCGGCGGGGGCCGGTGGCCACCGGACCGCCGGGCCCACCGGCCTCACCTGGCGCATCCGGGGCCGACCGGCCCCACCGGCCCCAGAGCCCCGCTGGGCCCGCCAGGCCCACTGGGCCCCGGCCCACCGGGTCCACCCGGCTCGCCCGCCGGGCCGGTGACCACCGGCCCACTCGGGTCGTGCCTGGCCCGTCCGCCGGGTCTGCCCGGTCCGTCTGGGTTGCCTGGCCGGGTCGGTGACCACCGGCCCATCCGGGCGTGCCGGGGTTGTCCGCCGGGTCTGCCCGGTCCGTCTGGGTTGCCTGGCCGGGTCGGTGACCACCGGCCCTGGGGTCGTGTCGGGCCCGTCCGCCGGGTCCGCGCACCCGCCGGCACCAGGCAGTCCCGTCAGCCCCGCCCGCCGGGTCCCGCCGCCGGCCCGCTCGCCCGGACCGCCGCCGGTCCCGCCGGTCGGCTCCCGGGCCTGGCCCTTCGGGCCCGGTCCCCGGGACCGGCTTTCCTGGGACGGGACCGGCTCTCCCGGGACCGGCCCTTCCGGGTCGGCCCCAACGCCGCCCCACCACCCACCCGCGCCTCCCGACCGTACCGGCGTGCCGGCACACCCCTTCCCGGCCGTACCGGCGCCCCGGCAAAAGCCGTCCCGGCGCACCCGCCGCCCCGGCAAAGGCCGCCCCGCCGGTACCGGCCGAACGGATGAACGTGGCGAACGCCGGCGAAACGGGCGGGCGCCCCCGGCGGCCGTCCGGTGGCCGTTCCGCCGCTCGGTCACCCGCCGCCACCCTTCCTTTGCGGTCGGCAACGCCCGGCGTGCCGCGCGCGGCCGGTTGGCCACGGGCGGATAACAAGGTGGACAGAAGGGGTTTTCAGGCAGGTCTACGCGCGTTAATCTGCGGCGAAGTCAGCGCCGATGCCGAACCGTCCGGCGCTAGCACGACAGGAGCACCACATGCGCCGGATTTCCCGGATCACGGTCGCAGGCGCAGCGACCGCCTCCCTGGCCCTCGCGCTCTCCGCCTGCGGCGGTACCTCGACCTCCGGGTCGTCGGAGTCGAAGGGCGACAAGGGCCTCGCCATCGCCTACGACGTCGGCGGCAAGGGTGACCAGTCCTTCAACGACGCCGCCTACGCCGGCCTGGAGCGGGCGAAGAAGGAGTTCGACTACACCACGGCCGACATCGAGCCCACCGAGGGCGAGACGGACGCCGACAAGCAGCAGCGCCTGGAGTCCCTGGCCAAGCAGGGCTACAACCCGGTCGTCGGCGTCGGCTACGCGTACGCCACCGCCATGAAGGCCGCCGCGGAGAAGTACCCGAAGACGACCTTCGGCATCGTGGACGACTCCACGGTCAAGGCCGACAACGTGGCCGACCTGGTCTTCTCCGAGGAGGAGGCGTCGTACCTGGCCGGTGTCGCCGCCGCCAAGTCCACCAAGAGCAAGGTCGTCGGCTTCGTGGGCGGCGTGGACGTCCCGCTGATCCACAAGTTCCAGGCCGGCTTCGAGCAGGGCGTGAAGGACACCGACCCCAAGGTCAAGGTCCTCTCGCAGTACCTGACGCAGACGGCGGAGGAGGGCGGCTTCTCCAGCCCGGACAAGGGCAAGACCGCCGCCGAGGGCCAGATCGAGAAGAAGGCCGACGTGGTCTACGCCGCCGCCGGTCTGTCCGGGCAGGGCGTGATCGAGGCCGCCGCCGCCAACCAGGTGTGGGCCATCGGCGTCGACTCCGACCAGTACAAGCAGGAAGCCCTCGCGAAGTACAAGGACTCCATCCTCACCTCGGCGATGAAGGACGTCGCCAAGGCGGTGTACAACCTCGCGAAGTCCGTGAAGGACGGCAAGCCGCAGACCGGTATCGTCAGGGGCGATCTGAAGAGCGGCGAGGTGAGCCTGTCGGACTCCAACCCGAAGTTCGCGCAGAACGCCGAGCTCCAGGAAGCCATCAGGACGGCCAAGGAGAAGATCGTCAGCGGCGAGATCAAGGTCAAGAGCAGCTGAGGCTGCCACCACCTCGAACAGCGTGCAACCGCCGGGTCGCGTCCGCGCAGCGGGGTACGGGGAGTTCGTCTCCCCGTACCCCGTTGCTCGGTGCGCCGCCCGTTTCGATGCCGTAGGGGCGCTACGCGCGTAGACGACCCCCGTCCCCAGGAGAGTGCGCCATCAACGCGTCCAGCAGCCCTCCGGCCGGCGCGGCGGTCAACGGTCAGGTGACCGCCGTCGAGCTCGCCGGGATCACGAAGCGTTTCCCCGGTGTCGTGGCCAACCACGACATCCACCTCACCGTCCGCAAGGGCACCGTCCACGCCCTCGTCGGCGAGAACGGCGCCGGCAAGTCGACGCTGATGAAGATCCTCTACGGCATGCAGAAGCCGGACGAGGGCACCATCGCGATCGACGGCGAGCAGGTGAGCCTCTCGTCCCCGGCCGACGCCATCGCCCGCGGCATCGGCATGGTCCACCAACACTTCATGCTCGCCGACAACCTGACGGTGCTGGAGAACGTGGTGCTGGGCAGCGAGAAGCTGTACGGCATCGGCGGCCGGGCCCGCCGCAGGATCACGGAGATCTCCGACCGCTACGGCCTGGGCGTGCGGCCCGACGCCATGGTCGAGGAGCTCGGCGTCGCCGCCCGCCAGCGCGTGGAGATCCTCAAGGTCCTCTACCGCGGCGCCCGCACGCTGATCCTGGACGAGCCCACCGCCGTCCTCGTCCCGCAGGAGGTGGACGCCCTCTTCGACAACCTGCGCGAGCTGAAGTCGGAGGGACTGTCCGTCATCTTCATCTCCCACAAGCTGGGCGAGGTCCTCTCGGTCGCCGACGACATCACCGTCATCCGCCGCGGCACGACGGTCGGCACCGCCGTGCCCGCCGAGACGACCCCGCGCCAGCTCGCGGAGATGATGGTCGGCAGCGAGCTGCCGACCCCGGAGACGGCCGAGTCCACCGTCACCGACCGGCCCGTCCTCACCGTCGAGAAGCTGCGTCTGACGGCCCCCGGCGGCAAGGCCCTGCTCGACGACGTCACCTTCACCATCCACGCCGGTGAGGTGCTGGGCATCGCGGGCGTGGAGGGCAACGGCCAGACCGAGCTGGTGGACGCGCTGATCGGGCTGCGCCACGCCGACTCCGGCACGATCCGCCTCGGCGACGAGGAGATCACCGGCTGGACCACCCGCAAGCGCCGCGAGCAGGGCGTCGGCTACATCCCCGAGGACCGCCACCGCCACGGCCTGCTCCTGGAGGCCCCCCTCTGGGAGAACCGCATCCTCGGCCACGTCACCGAGAAGCCCAACGCCAAGGGCGTCTGGCTGGACCCGAAGGCGGCCCAGGAGGACACCCGGCGGATCGTGACGACGTACGACGTCCGCACCCCGGGCATCGACGTCACCGCCGCCTCCCTGTCCGGCGGCAACCAGCAGAAGCTGATCGTCGGCCGCGAGATGAGCCACCGGCCGCGCTTCCTGATCGCCGCCCACCCCACCCGCGGCGTGGACGTCGGCGCGCAGGCCGCGATCTGGGACCACATCCGCGAGGCGCGCCGCGAGGGACTGGCGGTGTTGCTGATCTCCGCCGACCTGGACGAGCTGATCGGCCTGTCCGACACCCTCCGCGTGATCTACGACGGCAGGCTGGTCGCCGACGCCGACCCGGCCTCCATCACCCCCGAGGAGCTCGGCTCGGCGATGACCGGTGCCGCCACCGGCCACCTCGAACACGAAGAGCCCCCGGCCACCGGCCCGGGCAGGGAAGACGAGGCCCGCTGATGAAGAAGTTCGACAAGGAGCGCGTGCTCCTCGCGGTGGCCGGCCCGGTCATCGCGCTCGCCGTGGCCTTCGTCCTGAGCGCGATCGCGCTGGTCGCCTCGGGCAAGAACCCCGTCGAGCCGTTCGCCCTCATGTTCGAGCAGGCCGGGTTCTCCGACATCCAGGTCCTCATCGTCAACCAGGCGTCGATGTACTACATCGCCGCGCTGGCGGTCGCCATCGGCTTCCGGATGAACCTGTTCAACATCGGCGTCGACGGCCAGTACCAGCTCGCCGCCATGTTCACCGCCATCGTCGGCGCCCACGCCGCCCTGCCGGCCTTCCTCCAGATCCCGCTGCTGCTGCTGACCGCCGCCCTCACCGGCGCGTTCTGGTCCGGCATCGCCGGTGTCCTGAAGGTCACCCGCGGGGTCAGCGAGGTCGTCGCCACGATCATGCTCAACGCGATCGCCACCTCCGTCATCGGCTACCTGTGGCTGCCGGACGTCTTCGGCGTCAAGATCGGCAACAACAACACCACCGGCGAGATGCACGACTCCGGCTGGGTCCCCGGCATCGACCTGGGCGCGGCCGGCGAGATCTACGGCCTGGTGATCCTCGCGGTGCTGCTCGGCATCGGCTACTGGGTCGTCCTCAACCGCACCCGCTTCGGCTTCGACCTGCGCGCCTCCGGCGCCTCGGAGTCCGCGGCCGCGGCCAGCGGTGTCGACCCCAAGCGCATGGTGCTGACCGCCATGCTCATCTCCGGGGCCATCGCCGGTCTCGCGGGCCTGCCGATCCTGCTCGGCGACACCCACACCTACAGCCTCAACTTCCCCACCGGCATCGGCTTCCTCGGCATCGGCATCGCCCTGCTCGGCCGCAACAGCCCGGTCGGCATCGCCTTCGCCGCCCTGCTGTGGGCCTGGCTCGACAAGGCGTCGCCCGAGCTGGACTTCCACGGCTACGACAAGGAGATCGCGGTCATCATGCAGGGCCTGATCGTGCTCTCGGTCGTCGTCTCCTACGAGGCCGTCCGCGAGTGGGGCCTGCGCCGCCAGCAGCGCCGGGTCGGCGCCGAACTGGCCGCCGGGCACGTCCTGGGCGCCGACACCAACACCACGAAGGAGGTGGCTGGCCGATGACCACCCCGCAGACCACGGCGACCGACGTCAACCAGCCCACGCTGCAGCCCGCGGCGCCGACCGGCCGCCGCCTGTCGCTGCCCGTCCTGCTGCTGGTCATCGCCGGAGCACTGGCGCTGACCTCGCTCGTCCGCGTCATCACCGGCGCCGACGGCATCACCAACGTCAGCCAGATGTCCACCGCGCTCCAGCTCGCCGTCCCCATCGGCCTGGCCGGCCTGGGCGGCCTGTGGGCCGAGCGCGCGGGCGTCGTCAACATCGGCCTCGAAGGCATGATGATCCTCGGCACCTGGTTCGGCGCCTGGGCCGGTTTCCAGTGGGGCCCGTGGAGCGGCGTCCTGGTCGGCATCATCGGCGGCGCGCTCGGCGGCCTGCTGCACGCGATCGTCACCGTCACCTTCAACGTCAACCACATCGTCTCCGGTGTGGCCATCAACATCCTCGCCCTGGGCGCCACCCGCTACCTGGCCCCCCTCGCCTTCGAGGGCGAGCCCGGCGGCTCCGCCAAGCAGTCCCCGGCGGTGGACTCCCTCGGCCACTTCACCGTGCCCGGACTGTCCGACGCGCTGAGCGACCTCAACGACAAGGGCTGGTTCCTCGTCTCGGACATCGCCGGCCTGCTCGGCGGCCTGGTCACCAACGTCTCCTGGCTGACCCTGATCGCCGTCGCCCTGGTCCCCGCCACCTGGTGGATCCTGTGGCGCACCCCGTTCGGCCTGCGCCTGCGCTCCTGCGGCGAGAACCCGGTGGCGGCCGAGTCCCTCGGCGTCAACGTCTACAAGTACAAGTACCTGGCCGTGATCATCTCCGGCGGTCTGGCCGGCCTCGGCGGCGTCTTCCTCTCCATCGTCGCCAACCCCTTCTACCTGGAGGGCCAGACCAGCGGGCGCGGCTACATCGGCCTCGCGGCGATGATCTTCGGCAACTGGATGCCGGGCGGCCTCGCCATCGGCGCCGGCCTGTTCGGCTACACCGACAGCCTCAACCTGCGCGGCGGCTCGGCCAACGTCCACGCGCTGCTGCTGCTCGGCGCGCTGCTGCTGCTCGCCGGGGCGATCTGGTTCGCGGTCCGCAAGGCGTACGTCAAGGCCGTGGTCACCGTGGTCGTCGGCGCCCTGGTGTTCGCCTGGTACGCGGGCACCGACGAGGTGCCCAACCAGGTCGTCTCCGCCACGCCGTACGTCGTCACCCTCGTCGTCCTCGCGCTGTCCGCGCAGCGGCTGCGGATGCCGAAGGCGGACGGTCTGCCCTACCGCAAGGGCCAGGGCAAGTGACCGGCGCCGACTGGGCGGCGCTGCGCCGGGCCGCCCGGGACGCCATGTCCCGGGCGTACGCCCCCTACTCCGGGTACGCGGTCGGCGCCGCCGCCCTGGCCGACGACGGCCGCACGGTGACGGGCTGCAACGTGGAGAACGCCAGCTACGGCGTCGGCCTGTGCGCCGAGTGCGGCCTGGTCTCCCAGCTCCAGCTCACCGGCGGCGGCCGGCTGACCCACTTCGTCTGCGTGGACGGCCACGGCGAGGTCCTGGTCCCCTGCGGGCGCTGCCGCCAGCTCCTGTACGAGTTCGGGGGCCCGGAGATGCTGCTGGAGACCCCGGCGGGCGTCCTGCCGCTGTCGGAGATGCTCCCGCAGGCGTTCGGCCCGGACCATCTCACCCGATGACCCCCGTGCGGCCCCTCCGAGCCGGCCGGCCGCTCGGAGGGGCCGCGCGTTTCCCCTTCCCCCTTCGCACTCCTGGAAGGAACCACCCATGGCCATGGACGCCATCTCCGTCATCCGCACCAAGCGGGACCGCGGTGAGCTCAGCGACGCGCAGATCGACTGGGTCATCGACGCGTACACCCGCGGGGAGGTGGCCGACGAGCAGATGTCGGCCCTCGCGATGGCCATCCTCCTCAACGGCATGAACCGCCGCGAGATCGCCCGCTGGACCGCGGCGATGATCGCCTCCGGCGAGCGCATGGACTTCTCCGCGCTCTCCCGCCCGACCGCCGACAAGCACTCCACGGGCGGCGTCGGCGACAAGATCACCCTGCCGCTGGCCCCGCTGGTCGCGGCCTGCGGCGCCGCCGTCCCGCAGTTGTCGGGCCGCGGCCTCGGTCACACCGGCGGCACCCTGGACAAGCTGGAGTCGATCCCCGGCTGGCGGGCGCTGCTGTCCAACGAGGAGATGCTGTCCGTCCTGGACGGCGTCGGCGCGGTCATCTGCGCGGCGGGCGACGGCCTGGCCCCCGCCGACAAGAAGCTCTACGCCCTGCGCGACGTGACCGGGACGGTCGAGGCGATCCCGCTCATCGCCTCCTCGATCATGTCGAAGAAGATCGCCGAGGGCACCGGCTCGCTGGTGCTGGACGTGAAGGTGGGCAGCGGCGCCTTCATGAAGACCGTCGAGGACGCCCGCGAGCTCGCCTCCACCATGGTCGGCCTCGGCACCGACCACGGGGTGCGCACGGTCGCGCTGCTGACCGACATGTCGACCCCGCTCGGCCTGACGGCGGGCAACGCCCTGGAGGTCCGCGAGTCGGTCGAGGTCCTGGCGGGCGGCGGCCCGGCGGACGTCGTCGAGCTGACCCTCGCCCTGGCCCGCGAGATGCTCGACGCGGCGGGGCTGAAGGACGCCGACCCGGCGAAGGCGCTGGCGGACGGCTCCGCCATGGACGTCTGGCGCCGCATGATCGCGGCCCAGGGCGGCGACCCGGACGCGGAGCTGCCGGTGGCGCGCGAGCGGCACGTGGTCAAGGCGCCGTCCTCCGGCGTCCTCACCCGCCTGGACGCCTACGACATCGGCGTCGCCGCCTGGCGCCTGGGCGCCGGCCGCGCCCGCAAGGAGGACCCGGTGCAGGCGGGGGCGGGCGTGGAGCTGCACGCCAAGCCGGGCGACACGGTGACCGAGGGCCAGCCCCTGCTGACCCTCCACACGGACACGCCCGAGCGCTTCGAGTACGCCCTGGCGGCGGTGGCGGGCTCCTACGACATCGCCCCCGCCGGCACGGCGTTCACCGCCTCCCCGGTGGTGCTGGAGCGTATCGCCTGACCTGCGCTTTCCCCGCACGGGTGAACGGGACCGGTGGACCTGCGCCGGTCCCGTTCGGCATGCTGGGATCGGTGAAGGTGCTGAGCGCGGCCGAGTTCGGTGACCCGATCAAGCTCCCGGAACCGTTCGGCCTCACCCCCGACACCGGCGAGTTGCCCGTCGGCTGTCCCGCCGTCACCCCAGCACCGCCGCCACCCCCACCAGCACCGGGACCGCCACCACCGTCGACACCAGGACCGCGTCGCGGGCGAGGCGCTCGCCCACCCGGTACGCCGACGCGTAGGTGAAGATGTTCTGCGCGGTCGGCAGCGCCGACGTCACCACCACGTCCAGCAACTGCGCGCCCCGCAGCCCGAACACCCCCGCCGCCAGCGCCCAGGCCACCGCCGGCTGGCCCACCGTCTTGAGCGCCACCGCGAGCAGCACCGGCGGCCGGTCCGCGCCCCGCAGGGGCATCGCGCTGCCGCACAGGGAGATCCCGAAGGCCAGCAGGACCGCCGGGACGGACATGTTGCCGATCAGCTCCAGCGGGTCCATGACCGGGCCGGGCACCCGCAGCCCGCTCGCCGCGACCGCCACCCCGGACAGCGCCCCGACCGCTATCGGGTTGCGCAGCGGCGTCAGCAGCCGCCGCCACAGCGGCCCCTTCCCGTCGCCGCCCGCCACGTCCAGGACCGTCAGCGCGAGCGGGGCGAGGGCGACGAGCTGGAACAGCAGCACCGGCGCCACCAGCGAGGCGTCCCCGAGGACGTACACGGCGATCGGGATGCCGAGGTTGCCGGAGTTGACGTAACCGGAGCACAGCGCGCCGATCGTGGTCCGGCCCACGCCCCAGCGGCGTACCGCGCCGACGGCGATGAACGCCCCCATCACCGCGGCCGTGCTCAGCGCCGTCACCAGCAGCCGGGCGGAGAAGACCACCGACAGATCGGCCCGGGCCAGCGTGGTGAAGAGCAGCGCCGGCGAGGCCACGTGGAAGGCGAGCCGGGTCAGCACCTCGCGTCCCTGCTCGCCGAGGTGGCCGCCCCGGCCCAGGACGTAGCCGACGCCGATGACGACGGCGATCACCGCGAACCCCGTCAGCACCCCCTGCACGGCGCCTCCCCGGCGGCGAGGGGGGCGTCGGGCGGAGCGGCCGGAGCGGGTATGTGGCACATGCAGGAAATTCTCGGGTGCGCGGCGCCGCGAGGTCGATGTGATCTTCGCCGGAGGCGCCGCCCGCCGGACCCCTGTCCCGCACCGATGAGTTCCGCGCCCGCCCCGGGTCTACCGCATGTGGATGCCGTGACACCCGCCGTACTCGTGCTGCCGGGCCCCGTCTCCCCGCGGGAGCTGGCCCGGCTCTGCGACCAGGTGCGCGCGCTGCTGGAGACGACCGGGGCCCCGGTCGTCGTCTGCGACGTCGGCGGGCTGGGCCCGCCGGGCCTCGCCGTCGTCGAGCTGCTGGCCCGTCTGGAGCTGGCCGCCAAGCGGGCCGGGGGCCGGATACGCCTGCGCGACCCCGGCCCCGCCCTACAGGCCCTGCTCGCTCTGACCGGCCTCCGCTTCGAGACGGAGGGGCAGCCCGAACAGCGGGAACCACCGCCGGGTGTCGAGGAAGCAGTGGAAACCGGTGATCCGGCCGTCTGATATCTCCAGCACCTGGATCGCCCACGGGATGTAACCGCCCGCCTCCGGGTCCGGCTTGTAGTGGGCGAACCCCGGCAGCCCGTTGGCCCGCACGGGCACCAGGCGGGAGTTGGCACAGGAGGCGCCGAGCGTCGTCATGAAGCCGGTGATGTCCGCGGGGCCGGTCAGCCACAGGTCGAACGGCGGCATCGTCATGACGGCGTCCTCGTGCAGCAGGGCCGTCAGGGCCGTCATGTCGTATCCCTCGAAGGCGGCGACATAGCGCTCCAGGAGCTTGCGCTGCTCGGCGTCCAGGGGGTCGGAGACCGCCGCGTCGGCCCCCTGCTCCGCCCGCTCGGCCAGCGTGGCGCGGGCCCGCTGCAGGGCGCTGTTGACCGAGGCGACCGACGTGCCCAGCAGCTCGGCGACCTCGCTCGCCTTCCACGCCAGCACCTCGCGCAGGATCAGCACCGCCCGCTGCTTGGGCGGCAGCTGCTGGAGGGCGGCCATGAAGGCGAGCCGCACCGACTCCTTGGCGACCGCGGCCTCCGCCGGGTCCTGGACCGCGGGCAGCACGCGGGCGTCCGGCACCGGCTCCAGCCAGGTGTGATCCGGGCGGGGCGACAGGGCGGCCCGGGCCAGCGGCGTCGACTCCGTCAGGTCCATCGGCCGGGCGCGCTTGCTGCCCGCGGCCAGCATGTCCAGGCAGACGTTGGTGGCGATGCGGTAGAGCCAGGAGCGCAGGCTGGAGCGGCCCTCGAACTTGTCGTAGCTGCGCCAGGCGCGGACCAGGGTGTCCTGCACCGCGTCCTCGGCCTCGAAGGAGGAGCCGAGCATCCGGTAGCAGTACCCGGTCAGCTCGACCCGGTGCCGCTCCAGCGCGGAGTCCAGCTCCGCGGTCACCGCCGTGCCCTTGGTCATCGTCCACCCACCCCTGTGGCCGTCCCGTCGTGCGCGTCTTCGCGCCTCGCACTTCGGAAGCTACCGCAGGGCACTGACAACGGCCCCCGGAGCCGGTCGGGGACCGGCCCGGGGCGCCCGCCGGCCGGGGATCAGGCCGTCACGGCGTACCGCTCCCGGCGCGCCGCCCGGGACCCGAGCAGCGTGATGGCCACGACACCCAGCACGGCCAGCAGCCCGACGGCGACCGTCCCGGCCCAGCCCTGGGCGTGGAAGGCCACCGCGCCCACCGTGCTGCCCGCGCTGGAGCCGATGTAGTACGCGGACTGGTACAGCGCCGACGCCTGGGCGCGGCCGTGCGCCGCCGTCTTGCCGACCGCCGACGACGCCACCGCGTGACCGGCGAAGAAGCCGGCCGTGATCAGCACCAGGCCCAGCAGCACCAGCGGCAGGGACGGCGCCAGGGAGAGCAGCAGCCCGGCCGCCGTCGTGCCGCCCGCCAGGTACAGCGCCCCGCGCCGCCCGAGGCGGCCCACCAGGCGGCCGGCGGTCGACGCCGAGACCGTGCCGACCAGATAGACGAGGAAGACGGAGCCGACGATGCCCTGCGGCAGGGAGAACGGCGCCCCGGTCAGGCGGTAGCCGATCACCGTGTAGACACCGCCGAACACCGTCATGAACAGGGCGCCGATCGCGTACAGGCGGCGCAGCAGCGGGTTGGCGAGGTGGTCGCGGACCGTGCGGGCGAGCACCCGCGGGCGCAGCGAGCCCGGCCGGAAGTGCCTCGGCTCGGGCAGCAGCAGCCGGAAGGCCACCGCGCACGCCACCGCCAGCGCCCCGACCACGCCGACGGCGACCCGCCAGCCCCACTCCTGGGCGACCCAGCCGGTGACGATGCGCCCGCTCATGCCGCCGACGCTGTTGCCGGCGACGAACAGGCCGATGGCGGTGACCAGCGCCCTGGGCGTCACCTCCTCCGCGAGGTAGGCCGTCGCCGAGGCCGGCAGCCCGGCCAGCGCCGCGCCCTGCACCGCCCGCAGCGCCACCAGCGCGGGCAGCGAGGGGGCGAACGGGACCAGCAGCCCGACGGTCACCGCGACCGCCAGGGACACCGTCATGACCGTACGCCGCCCGAAGCGCTCCGAGAGCGCGCTCATCGGCAGCACGAAGACCGCCAGACCGCCGGTCGCGGCGGCCACCGTCCAGCTCGCGTCGCTCGCGCTCACGCCGAAGTCGCCGGAGATCAGCGGCAGCAGGGCCTGGGTGGAGTACAGCAGGGCGAAGGTGGCCACTCCCGCGAGGAACAGGGCGAGGCTCATCCGGCGGTAGCCGGGCCCACCGGGGGACATACGGGACTCGGACGGGGCGGCGGGGTCGGGTGCGGAGACGGCGGAGGCGGCGCCCACGGTGGTGGACGCCCCGGTACTGGCGGGAGTCATGACGCGACCGTACGAAGGAGCCCGCTGATCCGTCCAATGCATGGAATCGCCATAATCGTTCCCATGGTGCATCAGCAGAGGTCACAGGGGCGTCTGTCACCGTCCGGTGACACAGAAGACATCGTCGCGCTGCTCGCGCCGCGCCTGGCCCACTTCGCCGGCGTCGCCCGCACCGAGCACGTCACGCGCGCCGCGCAGGAGATGAACGTGCCCCAGTCGACCCTCTCGCGCGCCCTGGTCCGGCTCGAACAGGACCTGGGCGTCGACCTGTTCGCCCGCCACGGCCGCACGGTCTCCCTCACCCCCGCCGGACGCACCTTCCTCGCCTCCGTCGAACGGGCCCTGGCCGAGATCGAGCGGGCCGCCGAGGAGGTCCGCGCGGACGCCGACCCGGCCACCGGCAAGGTCGCCTTCGGCTTCCTGCACACCATGGGCGCCGAGACCGTCCCCGGGCTGCTGCACGCCTTCCGCGCCGACCACCCGAGGGTCCGCTTCAGCCTGGTGCAGAACTACGGCGAGGCGATGCTGGAGCGGCTGCGCGCCGGGGAGCTGGACCTCTGCCTGACCTCGCCGGTCCCCGACGCGCCGGATCTGGTCGCCCGCCGTCTCGACGAGCAGAAGCTGCGCCTGGTGGTGCCCGCCGACCACCGGCTGGCCACCCGCCGCCGTGTGCGCCTGGCCGAGGCCGCCGAGGAGATGTTCGTGACCCTGGAGCCCGGCTACGGACTGCGCCGCATCACCGACGCGCTGTGCCAGGAGGCCGGGTTCCGGCCGCGGGTGGCCTTCGAGGGGGAGGAGGCCGAGACGCTGCGCGGCCTGGTCGCGGCCGGTCTGGGCGTCGCCCTGCTGCCGCCGCCCGCCGTGCCCCGCCCGGGGGTGGTCGAACTGACGGTCACGGCCCCGCGCGCGGCCCGCGAGATCGGGGTGGCCTGGCTGGCGGGCCGCCCGGACACGCCGCCGGTGGCGGCGTTCAAGAGGTTCCTGCTGTCCAGGCGGGGCCATCTGCTCCCGGACTGAGACGGGCCCGCTCCCGCGCGGGCCGCGCCTTCCGCGGGCGGCGCGCCCGCCGGCGACGTCCCGCGTTCGCCGGTGAGCCGTGCCCTTCGCGGGCGGCGCGCGCCGGTCACGCCCGTGCGCCGGTGTCGTACGCGTCCGCCGGTGCCGTCCGCGCCCTCCCAGGGCGGCGCTTCCGCCGACGTCGCCCGCCCCCGCCGCGCGTGGCACGCCCGCCGATCGCGCTACCGCCGCAGAGACCTGCCGAACCCCGCCGCCAGCGGCATCCGCAGTCCGAGCGGCGGCGGCGCCGCCAGGGCGTCCGCCACCGGACGCGAGAACGCCCGGCCGAACAGCACGCCCATCACGAAGTCCTCGGTCAGCGCCAGGACCTCGTCGCGGTAGTGGTGCAGCCCGTGGCCGTCGGAGTGGACCTCGAACCGGCACACGTCCCGGTTCGCCTTCTTCGCGCGGGCCGCCAGCCGGAACGACAGTTCGGGATCGGTCCGCGTGTCGTTCGTCCCGTGCACGATCAGCACATGCCGTCCGGCGAGCTGTTTCACCGGTTCGGGCGACGCGGCCACGTCCTCCGCCGGCAGCCAGGGGGCGAGGGCGACCACCGCCTCGACGGCGTCGTGCCCGCCCGCGCGCAGCGCCGCCCGGCCGCCCATGCCGACCCCGGCCAGGCAGACGGGTACGTCCCCGTAGCGCCGTACCGCCTCGTCGGCGGCCCAGGAGGCGTCGCGCGCCAGATGCGCCTCGCCGCCGTTCCAGCCGCGGTAGCGGTAGTGCACCACGTGCGCGGCCAGGCCCTCGGCCCGCCCCGTGCGGGACAGACGGCGGCCGAGCGCGCGCATCGACGCGGTCGCCACCAGGGGAGCGGGCCTGCGGCTCGACACCTCGCCGCCCCCGGGGAGCAGCAGGACCACGCCGCTCACCGGCGTCGGCTCCGGACCGAGCGTCCGCCCCAGTCGTGCCGTGCGAGCCGGCGTCGCTTGCTGTGCCATGACAGAACAGTCTCAGAAGTGCGGGTGTACGCCACCCGTCCGTGCGGTCACCGTTGCGTATCGACGCATTCGTACACCCCCGCACCACGATTCGTACACCGGCGCACCACCGCGAACAGCACCCCGCCCCTCTACGCGCGTAGGAGTTACAGTGCGGAAATGACGAGCCAGAGCACCGCGAAGAGCCCTACGCCGGACCAGATCCGCCGGGCCCCGAAGGTTCTGCTGCACGACCACCTCGACGGCGGACTGCGCCCGGCCACCATCGCCGAACTCGCCCGCGCCACCGGCTACCCGAGGCTGCCGCACACCGATCCCGCCGAGCTCGGCCGGTGGTTCCGGGAAGCCGCCGACTCCGGGTCCCTGGAGCGGTACCTGGAGACCTTCTCCCACACCGTCGCCGTGATGCAGACCCGCGAGGCGCTCGTCCGCGTCGCCGCCGAGTGCGCCGAGGACCTCGCCCGCGACGGTGTCGTCTACGCCGAGGTGCGCTACGCCCCCGAGCAGCACCTGGAGGGCGGACTCACCCTGGAAGAGGTGGTCGAAGCCGTCAACGAGGGCTTCCGGGAGGGCGAGCGGCGGGCGCGGGAGGCCGGCCACCGCATCCGCGTCGGCGCGCTGCTGACCGCGATGCGGCACGCGGCCCGCTCCCTGGAGATCGCCGAACTCGCCAACCGCTACCGCGACGAGGGCGTCGTCGGCTTCGACATCGCCGGTGCCGAGGCCGGTCACCCGCCCACCCGGCACCTCGACGCCTTCGAGTTCCTGAAGCGGGAGAACAACCACTTCACCATCCACGCCGGGGAGGCTTTCGGCCTGCCGTCCATCTGGCAGGCGCTCCAGTGGTGCGGCGCCGACCGGCTGGGGCACGGGGTGCGCATCATCGACGACATCCAGGTGCGCGAGGACGGCTCGGTGGAGCTCGGGCGGCTCGCCTCCTACGTCCGCGACAAGCGGATCCCGCTGGAGCTGTGCCCCAGCTCCAACCTCCAGACGGGGGCCGCCTCCTCCTACGCCGAGCACCCCATCGGGCTGCTGCGCCGCCTGCACTTCCGCGCGACCGTCAACACGGACAACCGGCTGATGTCCCACACCAGCATGAGCCAGGAATTCGAGCATCTTGTCGAGGCGTTCGGTTACACGCTCGACGACATGCAGTGGTTCTCCGTCAATGCGATGAAATCAGCATTCATTCCTTTCGATGAACGGCTGGCCATGATCAATGACGTCATCAAGCCCGGATACGCCGAACTGAAATCCGAATGGCTCTTTCGGTGAACGGCCCCGACCAGCCCTGATACGGGCTCGGGCGGCAGTGCGACGGGTGCGTGGTCCCGAACTCGCGGACGGGCTTTCACAATCCGTCCGCATTTCGATGTTTGCGGCGGGCGGTGCTTCGTGTTTACGGTCGAGAACCGCTCATCCCCGTCATCCATTTTTCGAGGACTCGTTTTCATGAAGCAGTCTGTTGCCAAGACCCTCGGTGCCGCCGCCCTCGGTGCCGCCTTCGTCGCCGCCGGCGCGGGCACGGCCGGCGCCGCCAACGGCGCGCCGGACCCGGCCCAGGCCCTGGACCCCATCACCCGGACGCTTCCGGCGGAGAGCCTCGCCCGCTCGCTGCCGGGCGCGGGTGAGGCGCTGTCCCGGGGCGAGGCCGCGGCCGAGGGCGGCCTGCGCGCCGTCCAGCCGACCGCGCAGAAGCTTCCCCAGAGCCCGACCGACCCGCTGGCCGGCCTGCTCGGCGGCCTGCCGGTGGACAGGCTGCCGCTGACCCTGCCCCTGGTCTGAGCCGACCCGGTCCCCATGCGCCGACGGGGCGCGTCCGGTCCGCCCGGACGCGCCCCGTCGGCATGTGCGGGGGCACCCCGCTCACCAGGCCGTGCGGGCCGCCTTGTCCTCCGAGGGGAGCAGCACCCACAGCGCGATGTAGAGCAGGAACTGCGGGCCCGGCAGCAGGCAGGAGAGCAGGAAGATCGCGCGCATGGTCGTGGCGGAGGTGCCGAAGCGCCGCGCCAGCGCGGCGCAGACTCCCCCGATCATGCGGCCGTCGGTGGGTCGGGCGAGGCGGGACATGGCAGCTCCTCGGTGTCGTTCGGGCATTCCCTTGCGGTCGCTCCGGCCGGCACGGCGGGACGGGCGTCCGGGACGCCCCCGGCGCCGGTCCAACCGGCGGGCCGACTGTTCCAGTGCCCTCACACTACGGAGACGAACGGGGCAAAGCGTCGCTCTACGGGGCGACCCCGACCCTGGGAATCGTCGGGGTGCGCCCCTGAGACGACTCCTCCCGGGGGAGGGCCGCACCGGTCCGGGCGGACCTGCGGCGCACCCAGACCCGGCCCGCGGGCACCACGAGCAGATGCGCGAGCGCCACGCCCGCGGTGTTGAGCAGCAGGGAGTCGATGTCCACGACCCGGCCGGGCACCCCGGTCTGGAGCAGCTCGATGCCGAGCGACAGCAGCGCGCCCGCGGCCACCGTGCGCAGCAGCGAGGCCAGCGGGGAGACGGACAGCCGCCCGCCCGCCATCGGCAGCAGCACGCCGAGCGGCGCCAGCAGCGCGAGCCCCTCGCCGATGCGCCGGGCCGCCTCCGGCCAGCCCAGCGCCAGATCGGCCCGGATGCCGGCGAGCGGGTGCACATTGGCGGGCATCACCCAGGGAACGTCCAGCGGCCGGAGCGTGCACCAGGCGACGAGCGCGAGATGCGCGACGAGGAGGGCACCCCCCGTCACACGGATGCGGATCGCGGCGCTGCCGCCGATGGAGCCTTGACGCTGCACGCCCCCCTAGACGCGGCACCCGGCGGGATCGGTTCCGCCTCGCCCTCACCCACCCGGGTGAGTCGTGCGCCACACGCCCGCGCCCGCCGTCCGGCCCGGCGGGCGGCGGGTCACCCGGCGGTGACCGCGCTCGACGGCGGCCCGCTCCCGCCGGGACGGACGCGGACCTCGTCCGTGCACGTGTAGCGGCGCGGCGGCCGGTCCGCCGGGCCGCCCAGGACCACCGAGCCGTCGCCCTCGGCCGCGGCCGAGTCGGAGAAGGTGCAGACGATCTGGGACAGCGCGTAGGCGCTGAGGTCCGCCGGGGAGACGTCGAGCCGCAGCGTGTCCCGCGGATCGCCGGGCCGCGGCCCGGTCACGGTGGTCCCGCCGCGCACGTCCGTGCCGTACCCGGCCTCCTTCTCCGGGTCCGACGGCGGCTCGGCGAGCTGGTCCAGCAGCCCCTGCGCCACCAGCAGGCGCCGCTGC
Organism: Streptomyces harenosi; assembly: GCF_011008945.1. Lineage (GTDB taxonomy): Bacteria > Actinomycetota > Actinomycetes > Streptomycetales > Streptomycetaceae > Streptomyces > Streptomyces harenosi. The sequence goes on along the minus strand of NZ_WYCT01000076.1, from coordinate 3,935 downwards.
GAGCCCGTCGCGCCGTCCGGGACCCGCACCACGCGGTCCACCGCCACCAGGGACGCCCCGCACAGCAGGAACACCTGCACCGGCGTCCCGGACGCGGCCGGTGCCGCCGTGTCGGGCGGCGCGCAGCGCACCCGCGAGGGCGCCGGCCCGAAGTCCGTCGGCACCTCGGTGGGCCGGATGCCGCACCCGGCGAGCAGCACGGCCAGCACGGGAAGCCCCAGCAGACGGCGTACGGTCATCAGCCCCGCCCCTTCGCGTCCTTGCCCTCGTCCCCGGCGCCCCCGCCACCGGCACCGGCCGCCGCGCCCGCGCCGTCCGCGCCGTCCGTGCCCTCCGAGGGGGTCTGCCCGGTCAGGTTCGAGGCGTCCCGCGGCAGCCGCAGCGTGAACACCGCGCCCCCCTCGGGGTGGTTCTCGGCGGTGATGCGGCCGCCGTGGATGTGCGCGTTCTCCAGGGCGATGGACAGGCCGAGCCCGCTGCCCTCGGAACGCGGGCGGGAGGCGCTCGCCTTGTAGAAGCGGTCGAAGACGTGCGGCAGGACGTCCTCGGGGATGCCGGGCCCGTGGTCCCGCACCCGGATCACGACCTCCGGGCCTTCCCCGCCCTCCGGGTCCTGCGCGCCCGCCGGGGGCTGCGCCTGCTCCGCGTACCCGGCGTTCCCCGGGGTGCCCGTGCCCGCCGTGCCCACCGTCTCCGCCGGGTCCGAGGGGCCCGCCGCGGCCGTCCCGTCCGACGCCGACACCGACACCCGCACCGGCGAGCCGCCGTGCTTGAGGGCGTTGCCGATCAGGTTGGCGAGGATCACGTCCAGGCGGCGCGGGTCGAGCCGGGCGTGGATGCCGCGCTCGGCGTCCAGCTCCACGGCGTCCAGCCAGGCCCGGGCGTCGATGCACGCGGTGATCTGGTCGGCGACGTCGACGTCGTCCAGGACCAGCCGGGCGGTGCCCGCGTCGAAGCGGGTGACCTCCATCAGGTTCTCCACCAGGTCGTTCAGCCGCCGCGTCTCGCTCACCACCAGCCGTACGGCCGGCTCGATCATCGGGTCGATGCCGCCGCCCTCGAACTCCAGCTCCTCCTCCAGCACTTCCGTCACGGCGGTGATCGCGGTCAGCGGCGTGCGCAGCTCATGGCTCATGTCGGCCACGAACCGCCGCGAGGCCGCCTCCCGCGCGGCCATGTCCGCCACCCGCTTCTCCAGCGCCTCGGCGGCACTGTTGAACGTGCGCGACAGGTCGGCCAGTTCGTCGGTGCCGGACACCCTCAGCCGGGTGTCCAGCTTGCCCTCGCCGAGCCGCCGCGCGGCCACCCCCAGCCGCTGCACGGGCTTGAGGACGGTCGAGGCGGCGGCCTGCGCGAGCAGCGCGGAACCGATCAGCGCCAGGGCCGTGGCGATCCCCAGCGACCAGGCCAGCGAGCCGAGGTCCTTCGCCTCCGGCTCCAGCGACTGCATCAGGTACCCGGTCGGGCCGCCCCCGATCAGCTTGGTCCCGGCCACCAGATACGGCGTGTCGCCGTCGACGATCCGCTGCCAGTACAGGTGGTAGGGGTGCTTGTTGGCCGCGGTGATCTTCTGCCGCTTGTCCACCGCCGCGCGCAGCGAGGCCGGCACGTCCGCCGGGGTGAAACCGCCGAGGTCGCCGGCGGTCCCGTACACCGTCCCGCCCCCGCGGCCCTCGGCGACGAGGAGCACGCTGAACTGCCGCCCGCCGTCGGCCATCTGGCCCGCGGTGCGCCGCAGCTCCTCCTGGGTGGGGTGCTCGGGCAGGGCACCGGCCCGGTTCTGCATCTCCCGCTCGAAGTCCCGCAGCACGGCGTCCTGGGCGCGGGTGAGCACCGCCTCCCGGTTGAGCCAGTACGCGATGCCGGACGCGGAGACGGCCGCGGTGAGCGCGACCAGCCCGAAGACGACGACCAGCCTCAGCCGCAGGCTGGTCAGGCGCAGCCGCGACCCGACTCCCTTGCGCGCCGCGGCCCAGCCGCGCGATCCCCCCTGGTGTTCCCGTGTCACTGAGGCGGATCCAGCCGGTAGCCGACACCGCGCACGGTACGGATCAGCGTCGGGGACGACGGCACGTCCTCGACCTTGGCGCGCAGCCGCTGCACACAGGCGTCCACGAGCCGCGAGTCACCGAGGTAGTCGTGCTCCCACACCAGCCGCAGCAACTGCTGCCGCGACAGCGCCTGCCCCGGCCGCCGGCTCAGCTCCAGCAGCAGCCGCAGCTCGGTCGGGGTGAGCTGGAGGTCCTCGCCGTTCTTGGTGACGGTCATCGCGGCCCGGTCGATGACCAGGGAGCCGAAGGCCGCCGAGTCGCTGGACTCCCGCTCCCCGCGCCGCAGCACCGCCCGGATCCGGGCGTCGAGGACCCGCCCCTGCACCGGCTTGACGACGTAGTCGTCGGCGCCCGACTCCAGGCCGACGACCACGTCGATGTCGTCGCTCCGGGCGGTCAGCAGGATGATCGGCAACTGGTCCGTGCGCCGGATGCGCCGGCACACCTCGAACCCGTCGATGCCGGGCAGCATCACGTCCAGCACGATCAGGTCCGGCCGCTGCTCGCGCAGCAGCTTCAGACCGTCCTCACCGCTGGCAGCGGTGGCCACCCGGTGTCCCTGGCGCGTCAGGGAGAGCTCCAGGGCCGTACGGATGGCGTCGTCGTCCTCGATCAGCAACAGGGAAGGCACGGGCCTCATTCTGGCCCATGGAGGCCGTGCTGTTCGACCGGGCGGCGGGGGAACCGGGAGCGCCCGACGGACCCGGCGCGGCGCCGGGTCCCCGCCCGCGCGGCCGTGGCGGAAGTGTGCCCCCCCCGTGTGACGGACAGCCGTGGCCGGGAGCTGTGACAGGTCTGTGACAGTCGGCGGACACGGCCATGAAGTGGGGACGGCAGGCTCGTGGAACACAGGCAGCCCCATCGGGCCGGACCGCCCGGCGGGCCGCCTGGCACGACAGTACGAAGAACACCGGAAGTCCATGACGGGGGGCGCGAGATGAACACGCTGCACGGCACCATCACCAGCGGCGCAGTGGTCACGCGTCTGCACGACATGCACGCGCACCGGAGTTCGGAGAAGTCCGGTGCCGGCGCGGGGACCGCCCTGCTCGAGCGCGGCCGGGAGCCGGGGGGAGGGCGCGGATGCGCCCGCGGCACCGGTCGCCAGCACACCGCGTACGGCCAGCCGGGGCTCCAGCCCCGCGCGGTGGCCGACGCGCACCCGGGCCAGACGCAGGGGGGAGCCGCGTACGGGGAGGCACCGGGGGAGCGCCGCCCGCCGGCGCGGGCCGTGGACGCCGAAGCGGCGTTCACCGCCTACGTCCGGGAGCGCCGCGCCTCCCTGTACGCGACCGCCTACCACCTGACCGGTGACCGCTTCGAGGCCGAGGACCTGCTGCAGAGCGCGCTGTTCTCGACGTACAAGGCGTGGGACCGGATCAGCGACAAGGCGGCCGTCGGCGGTTACCTCCGCCGCACCATGACCAACCTGCACATCAGCGCCTGGCGCCGCCGCAAGCTCAACGAGTACCCGACCGAGGAACTGCCGGAGACGCCCGGCGACACGGACGCGATGCGCGGCACCGAACTGCGCGCGGTGCTGTGGCAGGCGCTGGCCCGGCTGCCCGAGACCCAGCGCACCATGCTGGTCCTGCGCTACTACGAGGGCCGCACGGACCCGGAGATCGCGGACATCCTCGGCATCAGCGTCGGCACGGTGAAGTCCAGCATCTGGCGGTCGCTGCGCCGGCTGCGCGACGACGAGGCCCTCGGCGTCGGGCGCGACCAGGAGGAAGCTTTCGGCGAGCTCGTCGCCTGAGGCGGCGGCGGACCGGAGGGCCCCCGAAAAAAATCCGGCCCGGGGTGTATCACGGGCGCGGTCGGCGTCTCTTACTCACGGGGGAGGCCCCACGGGGAACCGGGGGGAGCACACGGGGGAGACAC
>NZ_WYCT01000768.1 GCF_011008945.1 Streptomyces harenosi | reverse complement strand
GGACACCGCCCCGCCCCCGGCCGCCGCCCGCGGCCCGCCGCGCCTCCTGGCGCGCGGCCTTCTTGCGGGCGCGCAGCGAGACGGGGATCGCCCACAGCTGGTACTTGGTGCCGGAGGCGGCCACGACCTCGTTGGTGTAGCCGGACCGCAGCGAGGCCACCTGCCCCCAGGGCAGCACGACGACCCGCAGGGGGTTGCGGATACGCAGCCGGTCCTCGCCCGCGAAGACGGCGGGCCGCAGGGTGAAGGCGACGACCAGCGGCACCAGGAGGAGCAGCACGGCCAGCGCCAGCCACGGGGTGCGACCCTCGCCGGAGAGAACGGCGTCGATGCCGAGCCAGCCGATGACGGCGAGCAGCAGGACACCGCCGGCGATGCCCCCGGGCGAGCGGTAGACCCGGTCCCTGGTCGCGGGGACCGGCGGCTGCGGTGCTGAGGACTGGTGCTCCGGGGTCGTCATGCTGCCGATTGTGCCCGACGCCCCCGACGGCCCGGCCACCGCGGAGCCCTCCGTACCGCCCCGTGCCGCCCCCTAC
>NZ_WYCT01000767.1 GCF_011008945.1 Streptomyces harenosi | reverse complement strand
CAACAACACCGCCGATGCGCTGTATTTCCCGAACCGGCACATGCCGATGCGGGCGGACCTGTTCAGCCGCGTCGCCTGGCAGCTGAAATCCCGCGCGGGCGTGAAGGTCTACGCGTGGTTGCCAGTGCTCGGCTTCGAACTGCCCGACCCGGAGCAGCGCAAGGTGCTGGCGATCCGCAATGGGGATGCCGACGGCATGTACCGGTTGGATTTCACCAACCCGAAGGCCAGGCAGATCATGCTCGACATCTACGAGGACCTGGCGGTCAATTCCTACTTCGAAGGCCTGCTGTTCCATGACGACGGCTACCTGCGCGACACCGAGCTGCCCGCCCTGGCGGCCGGCGAAGATGGCAGCGCACGTACCCAGGCACTGATCGACTTCACCCTGGCCCTGCGCAACAGCGCGCAGCGCTGGCGGCCGAAACTGGCAACGGTGCGCAACCTGTATGCCGAGCCGGTACTCCGCCCGCAGAGCGAAGCCTGGTTCGCGCAGCGCCTGGACCTGTTCAACAAGGCCTACGACCAGACGGCGC
>NZ_WYCT01000766.1 GCF_011008945.1 Streptomyces harenosi | reverse complement strand
CTGTTGAACGAGGGCCGCCAGGTGCTGTGCCTGCCCGGCGCCACGCTCGACCGCCTGGAGCAGACCCTGGCATCGCTGGGCCGCGAACCGCATTCGGTGATCGGCTCCTCCTGCATCGGCGCCTCGGTGCTGGGCGGCATCTGCAACAACTCCGGCGGCGCGCTGGTGCGCCGTGGCCCGGCCTATACCGAGCTGGCGCTGTATGCGCAGGTCGATGCGCAGGGCCAGTTGCAGCTGGTCAACCACCTCGGCATCGCGCTGGGTGATACGCCCGAGCAGATCCTGCAGCGCCTGCAGGCCGGTGACTATGCCGCTGACGACGTGGGTGACGGCGATGGCCGCGCCGCGTCTGATCCACGCTACGCCGAGGAAGTGCGCCGGGTCGATGCCGATACGCCGGCACGCTTCAACGCCGACCCCAGCCGCCACTTCGAAGCGGCCGGTTCGGCCGGCAAGCTGGCGGTGTTCGCGGTGCGCCTGGATACCTTCGAAAAGGAGCCCGCCGAGGTCTTCTACATCGGCAGCAACCGCACCGAC
>NZ_WYCT01000765.1 GCF_011008945.1 Streptomyces harenosi | reverse complement strand
GTGTTTGGCACCTCGATGTCGGCTCATCACATCCTGGGGCTGTAGTCGGTCCCAAGGGTATGGCTGTTCGCCATTTAAAGTGGTACGCGAGCTGGGTTCAGAACGTCGTGAGACAGTTCGGTCCCTATCTGCCATGGGCGTTGGAGATTTGAGAGGGGCTGCTCCTAGTACGAGAGGACCGGAGTGGACGAACCTCTGGTGTTCCGGTTGTCACGCCAGTGGCATTGCCGGGTAGCTATGTTCGGAAGCGATAACCGCTGAAAGCATCTAAGCGGGAAGCGCGCCTCAAGATGAGATCTCCCGGGGCACAAGCCCCCTGAAGGAACCATGTAGACTACGTGGTTGATAGGTCAGGTGTGTAAGTACAGCAATGTATTGAGCTAACTGATACTAATGATCCGTGCGGCTTGACCATATAACCTCAAGTTGCCTTGGCTTTACGACAGCGTCGTAAGAGCATCCAAGTGCACGCTACGTCACAAGAACTATGCGAGGCTGGCGCCTTGTCCCCCAGGGACGAGTGCGACACTCCAAAAGC
>NZ_WYCT01000764.1 GCF_011008945.1 Streptomyces harenosi | reverse complement strand
GTTCCGGGTCGCACCAGCGCAGGTGCAGGGCGCCATCGGGCCCGGGCGCCAGCTGCAGGCGGTGCAGGCCGAACGAGATGCCCTGCCCGTGCGCCTTCAGCATCGCTTCCTTGGCGCACCACACGCGGAAGAACCAGTGCTCGCGCCCGGCCTCATCCAGGCGTTCCAGCCAGGCCACCTCCTGTGGGTGGAAGAAGCGCCGCACGATCTCCAGCAGGCGCGGTCGCGGCCGCAGCAGCTCCAGGTCCACGCCCAGCCGCACGCCTTCGCCCAGCGCCACCAGCCGCGCGCGCAGCACCGGCTCCCAGCGGGCGGTCAGGCCGTGCACGAAGCGGCAGCCACCGCCGGCGGGGAACTGCACCAGCGCGGCATCGATGCCATCGGCGCTGGTGCCCGACATCAGGCCAAGGTACAGGGGGGCGTCAGCGTCGGCAGTCGTGTTCATGGCAGGCATAAAAAAAGGACGCGGCAAGCTTGGGCTGCCGCGTCCTTCTTCGTCAACGCAAGACGCTCAGCCGCGCTTGCGGCCGGTCGCCTGC
>NZ_WYCT01000763.1 GCF_011008945.1 Streptomyces harenosi | reverse complement strand
TATAAGAGACAGCCGCGGCACCGGCCCCCGCCGCCGCTGCCGCCGCGCCGCCGGCCGCGGCGTCCGGCTTCCCGGCCTCCGGCGGCGGTCTCGACCCCCGCTCGCTCTGGCCGAACATCCTGGAGGCGGTCAAGAACCGCCGCCGGTTCACCTGGATCCTGCTCAGCCAGAACGCCCAGGTGACCGGCTTCGACGGCACCACGCTCCAGCTCGGCTTCGTCAACGCCGGTGCCCGGGACAACTTCCTGAGCAGCGGCAGCGAGGACGTGCTGCGCCAGGCGCTGGCGGGGCAGTTCAACGTCCAGTGGAAGATCGAGGCGGTCGTCGACCCCTCCGGCGGCTCGGCACCGCCGCCGTCCGCCGGGCCCGGCCCCGGCTTCCCCGGCGGACCCGGCCCGGGCGGCGCCGCACCGGGCGGCGGCGGTCACGGCGGTGGCGGCGGTTACGGCGGCGGTCACGGCGGTGGCGGCGCGCCCGCGCCCGCGCAGCCGCCGGCGGCCGCCCCGGCGCCCGCGCCCGCCGCGTCGGCCCCGGCTCCGGCC
>NZ_WYCT01000762.1 GCF_011008945.1 Streptomyces harenosi | reverse complement strand
AGATGGGTATAAGAGACAGAAAGTGCTTACCCGCCGGTAGTGCCCGGTACGACGCGGTCCCGCCCGTCCTCGCAGATGAGGGCGCCGGCCGGGGCCGCGTCGGCGTTCCGCCCCCGCCCACCGGGGCTTCATGGGCGTTTGACCGGCCGGTCACGCCCTGGTAACACCAATCAGTGACCCTGACATCACACCGCGTGCACCCGCACCCCGTGCCGTACCGAGGGGGGACCTCCACGATGCAGGCCGCGCCCGTCCGCGCCACCGCGATCCCGTCGTTCGCCACCGCCCTGCGGGCCGTCGAATCGCTGCTCATGAGCGGCGGCCAGCGCACCGCCCGCCGCAACGCCTGGACGTCCGTCCTGGAGGACCGCCGCCGGGCCAAGGACCGCACCGAGGCCCAGCGGGTCCTGGAGCAGGCGGTGGCCGCCCGCCGCCCCTGACCCCCCTGTCTCTTATAAACATCTCCGACCCCACGAGACACTCGCTAATCT
>NZ_WYCT01000761.1 GCF_011008945.1 Streptomyces harenosi | reverse complement strand
CACCCGCCCCGTGGCTACCCTGGACCCATGGACTACGTCTCCGCGCTGCTGCCGCCGGTCGTCATGGCCGCGCTCTTCATCGCTGTCATCCGGGTGATCGTGAAGACCCAGGGCGGCGCCAACAAGACCAAGGAGGACGCGGCCGTCGACGCCGCCCTCGCGCGCGCGGAGGGCGCCCGGCCCGAGTCCGCGCGCTCGGACGCCTGAGTCCGCCCCGCTGACGAGCCCGCGCGGCCCGGGGCGCCGTCTCCGCCGCGCCCCGGGCGGGCACTGCGCCGCGCCCCTTTTGCCCTCATCCGTGCCGTGAGTGCATCTTCAACACGCCACACCCGGAATCTCCCACTATTGTCTGAGCTGTGCCTCGCCCCTTGGGAGAACTCGAAGACGCGGTCATGACGCGGGTGTGGAAGTGGAACCGCCCGGTGACCGTTCGAGAAGTCCTGGAAGATCTCCAGCAGGAACGGTCGATCGCCTACACCACGGTGATGACCGTGCTGGACAATCTCCATCAGAAGGGCTGGGTGCGCCGCGAGGCGGAAGGCCGGGC
>NZ_WYCT01000760.1 GCF_011008945.1 Streptomyces harenosi | reverse complement strand
GACCAGGCCCGTGCGTTGCCCAACCCTTCCCTCTCTTACTCCGCCGAAAACGCCTGGGGCACCGGCTCCTATGGCGGCATGGGCAAGGCCGATACCGTGCTCACCCTGTCCCAGCCGCTGGAGGTCTGGGGCCAGCGTGGCGCGCGTGTCCGTGCCGCCCGTGCCGAGGCACAGGCCGCCAACCTGCGTGGTGCCCAAAGCCGCAGCGACGTGGCCAGCCAGCTGGCGGTGGTCTATGCACAGGCGGAAAGTGCACTGCGCCGCTACACCCTGGCCGAAGAAGCACTGAGCCTCACCCGCGCTGACGCCAACGCGGTCAACGCGATGGTCAAGCAGGGCCGCGAGCCGCAGCTGCGCGCCGTGCAGGCGCAGAGCGAAGTCGCCAACGCCAGCGCCGCGCTGGATGAGGCGCAGGCCTTCCGCGATGCCGCGCTGGCCCGCCTGGCCGGTGCCGCGCTGCTGGATGCGCCGGTGCAGTCGATCGGCGACAGCCTGCTCGACCGCGCGCCGCCGTTGCCACGCGGTGCCACCGATACCGCGCTGGCGG
>NZ_WYCT01000759.1 GCF_011008945.1 Streptomyces harenosi | reverse complement strand
GAGGAAACGTTCTGGCTGGCCTGGCGCACCGGCGAGGACGGCGCGGCACTGCGGTGGTGGCGCGAGCGCCTGCGCAGGCCGGAGCTGCTGTCGCAGTGGTGGCAGGCAATGGCCAAGGGGTAGGGGTTTGGCAGGGCTGCGCCCTGCACCCGCCGAGGCCAAAGCAACAGCAACAGCAACAGCGTGCATTCCGTGAGGTGGCGGGTTGGGTCCGGCTGCGGGAGACGCCGTAAACCCCCAGGCCGGCCCAGCCGCTGGCGGCTGTGCGTTCGGGCGCTTGCGAAGCAGTGCTTCGCAAGCAAAGCGCCCTCACCCATGGGGGCTCGATGGCGCCTTGCTCGTGTGCGCTGTCCTGCGCACACGGCAAGACCGGGGTTGGGCGTCCTGCCCAACCCGCCCGAGGCATGCCTCGGGCCCATGGCGCCAACGGTCCTGCACGGCCATGCACTCCGCCTCAGGACTCGTCCCGCGAGTGCGGTGGGTTGCCCGTCGGTTGACTGCCTTTGGTAGCTGCCAACCTTGGTTGGCAGCTACCAAAGGCAGTCAACC
>NZ_WYCT01000075.1 GCF_011008945.1 Streptomyces harenosi | reverse complement strand
GAGGGGAACAGGGGACGGAGAGGCAACGGTGAGGGAACCGGGGAGGGACGGGAGGCGTGCCGACCGACTGAGCATCCTGGCACCGAAGCGGGCGAAGGGGAAGCAATGCGCAGGAGGCGGGTGAAAGCGCCCAGGGGGCGAGCGGAGCACGGCACGGCGCGAACGCGTCGCCGTCTCACCGACCGGGCGCCGCGCTCCGCCCGCGCGCCGTCTGACTAGGCTGGACCGATCACAGCCGATACGCACGTCAGCAAGGAGCAACGCCGTGGCGGTACGAGCGGTCCGGGGCGCCGTCCAACTGGAGCGGGACGAGGCAGGCCACATGGACGAGCAGGTCGCGGCCCTGCTCACCGCCGTCCTGGAGCGCAACGGCCTGACCGCCGACGACCTGATCAGCATCTGGTTCACGGCCACGCCCGACCTGCACAGCGACTTCCCGGCGGCCGCCGCCCGCAAGCTCGGCATCACCGACGTGCCGCTGATCTGCGCCCAGGAACTGGACATCGAGGGCGCCATGCCCCGCGTCGTCCGCCTCCTCGCGCACATCGAGTCGGACAAGCCCCGCTCCGAGATCGCCCACGTCTACCTGGGCGCCGCGGCGGCCCTGCGCAAGGACATCGCCCAGTGAGAACCGCACTCGTCATCGGAACCGGCCTCATCGGCACCTCCGCCGCCCTGGCCCTGACCCGCCGCGGTGTCGTCGTCCACCTCGCCGACCACGACCCGGAGCAGGCCCGTACGGCGGCGGCGCTGGGCGCCGGCACCGACGAGGCGCCGAGCGGGCCGGTCGACCTCGCCATCGTGGCCGCCCCGCCGGCCCATGTGGCCGACGTGCTCGCCGACGCCGTACGGCGCGGGGCGGCGCGCGGCTACGTCGACGTGGCCAGCGTCAAGGGCGGCCCGCGCCGCGAGCTGGAGGCCCGCGGCCTGGATCTCACCCGCTACCTCGGCACCCACCCCATGTCGGGCCGCGAGAAGTCCGGGCCGCTGGCCGCCTCCGCCGACCTCTTCGAGGGCCGCCCCTGGGTGCTCACCCCCACCCGGGAGACCGACACCGAGGTGCTCAACCTCGCCCTGGAGCTGGTCTCGCACTGCCGGGCGGTGCCCGTGGTGATGGACGCGGACGCCCACGACCGCGCCGTCGCCCTCGTCTCCCACATGCCCCACCTCGTCTCCAGCCTGGTCGCGGCCCGCCTGGAGCACGCCGAGGAGGCGGCCGTACGGCTGTGCGGGCAGGGCATCCGCGACGTGACCCGGATCGCCGCCTCCGACCCCCGGATGTGGATCGACATCCTCTCCGCGAACCCGGGGCCGGTGGCCGACCTGCTCACCGACGTCGCCGCCGACCTGGAGGAGACGGTGCGGGCCCTGCGCGCCCTGCAGTCCTCCGACGCGGACAAGCGCCGGGAGGGCACCGCCGAGATCGAGGCGGTGCTGCGCCGGGGCAACGCCGGCCAGGTCCGGGTCCCCGGCAAGCACGGCAGCGCCCCGCGGAGCTACGAGACGGTGGCCGTCCTCATCGACGACCAGCCCGGTCAGCTCGCCCGCATCTTCGCGGACGCGGGACAGGCCGGGGTCAACATCGAGGACGTGCGCATCGAGCACGCCACCGGGCAGCAGGCCGGTCTGGTGCAGCTCATGGTGGAGCCGAAGGCGGCCCCCGCACTGGCCGCGACCCTGCGCGAGCGGGGCTGGGCGCTGCGGCAGTGATCCACCCGAACACGTGCTTGTCATAGGGCCTCCGGGTTGCCAGTAACCTTGTGCGGGGCACCATCGCGCCCCGCACACTCCCACCGCACCGCACCAGGAAGGTGTCCCTCCGTGGAAAACGGCGCCGCCCGGACCGCCCAGCCCGTGATTGTCGCCATCGACGGCCCCTCCGGCACGGGCAAGTCGAGCACGTCGAAGGCCGTGGCCGCGCAGCTCGGCCTGAGCTACCTGGACACCGGCGCCCAGTACCGGGCGATCACGTGGTGGATGGTGACCAACGGCATCGACACCGACGATCCGCACGCCGTCGCCGCCGCGGCCGGGAAGCCCGAGATCCTCTCCGGCACCGACCCGACGGACCCGACCATCACGGTCGACGGCGTGGACGTCTCCGGCCCGATCCGCACCCAGGAGGTCACCTCCAAGGTCAGCGCGGTCAGCGCCGTGCCCGAGGTGCGGTCCCGGATCACCGAGCTCCAGCGGGCGATCGCCGCCTCTGCGGTGACCGGCATCGTCGTGGAGGGCCGCGACATCGGCACCACCGTGCTGCCCGACGCCGACCTGAAGATCTTCCTCACCGCCTCCCCGGAGGCGCGCGCCGCCCGCCGCAGCGGCGAGCTCCAGGGCGCCGACGTCGACGCCACCCGCCAGGCGCTGATCAAGCGGGACGCGGCCGACTCCAGCCGCAAGACCTCGCCGCTCGCCAAGGCGGACGACGCCGTCGAGGTGGACACCACCGACCTCACCCTGCCGCAGGTCATCGAGTGCGTCGTCACGCTCGTCGAGGAGAAGCGGGCCGGGAAGTGAGCCTTCCGTCCGAACGGGGCGCCGAGGCCGGGCGGCGCATCGGCGTCGGCCTGATGTACGGCCTGTTCCGGCCGCGTGTGCTGGGCGCCTGGAGGGTGCCCGCGGCCGGGCCGGTGATCTTCGCCGTCAACCACAGCCACAACCTCGACGGTCCGATGGTCATGGGCGTGGCGCCCCGGCCGACGCACTTCCTGATCAAGAAGGAGGCGTTCGTCGGCCCGCTCGGCGCCTTCCTGACCGGCATCGGCCAGGTCGAGGTGGACCGCAACACCACCGACCGCACGGCGATCAGCCGGGCACTGGACGTGCTCTCGGCCGGCGGGGTCCTCGGGATCTTCCCGGAGGGCACCCGGGGCGAGGGCGACTTCGCCTCGCTGCGCGCCGGGCTGGCCTACTTCGCGGTACGCAGCGGGGCCCCGATCGTGCCGGTGGCGGTACTGGGAAGTTCCGGGCGGCGCGGACGGTTGATAAAGGGGCTGCCTCCCCTGCGCTCCCGGATCGACGTCGTCTTCGGCGAGCCGTTCGACGCGGGCGACGGCAGCGGGCGGCGGACCCGCAAGGCGCTGGACGAGGCCACCGAACGCATCCAGAAGCAGCTCACCGCCCACCTGGAAAACGCCAGGCGCCTGACCGGGCGCCGGGCGACACTCGAGTAGTGGATCACCCGGTACAGGGGTGCACCACCGATCACCACGATGAACGAGGTACGGACTTCATGAACGACGACATCCACTCCGGCGGCTCGGGCGAGGAGCACGACCACGGGGCGCTTGGCGACGCCGAGTACGCGGAGTTCATGGAGCTCGCCGCGGAAGAGGGCTTCGACCCGGAGGAGGTCGAGGGCGCCATCGAGGCGGCCGGGCACGGCCCGCTGCCCGTTCTCGCCGTCGTCGGCCGCCCCAATGTCGGCAAGTCGACTCTGGTCAACCGGATCATCGGCCGCCGCGAGGCGGTCGTCGAGGACAAGCCCGGCGTCACCCGCGACCGCGTGACCTACGAGGCCGAGTGGGCGGGCCGCCGCTTCAAGGTCGTCGACACCGGCGGCTGGGAGCAGGACGTCCTCGGTATCGACGCCTCCGTGGCGGCCCAGGCCGAGTACGCCATCGAGGCCGCCGACGCGGTCGTCTTCGTCGTCGACGCCAAGGTCGGCGCCACCGACACCGACGAGGCCGTCGTGCGGCTGCTGCGCAAGGCCGGCAAGCCGGTGGTGCTGTGCGCCAACAAGGTGGACGGCCCGAGCGGCGAGGCCGACGCGGCGTACCTGTGGTCGCTGGGGCTCGGCGAGCCGCACCCGGTCTCCGCGCTGCACGGCCGCGGCACCGGCGACATGCTGGACAAGGTCCTGGAGGCGCTGCCCGAGGCCCCGGCGCAGACCTTCGGCACCGCCGTCGGCGGCCCGCGCCGCATCGCCCTGATCGGCCGCCCCAACGTCGGCAAGTCCTCCCTGCTGAACAAGGTGGCGGGCGAGGAGCGCGTCGTCGTCAACGAGCTCGCGGGCACCACCCGCGACCCGGTCGACGAGCTGATCGAGCTGGGCGGCGTGACCTGGAAGTTCGTCGACACCGCCGGTATTCGCAAGCGCGTCCACCTCCAGCAGGGAGCCGACTACTACGCCTCGCTGCGCACCGCGGCGGCCGTGGAGAAGGCGGAGGTCGCCGTGATCCTCATCGACGCCTCCGAGTCGATCTCGGTGCAGGACCAGCGGATCGTCACCATGGCCGTCGAGGCGGGCCGCGCGATCGTCCTGGCGTTCAACAAGTGGGACACCCTCGACGAGGAGCGCCGCTACTACCTGGAGCGGGAGATCGAGACCGAGCTCGGCCAGGTGGCGTGGGCGCCGCGGGTCAACGTCTCGGCGCGCACGGGCCGCCACATGGAGAAGCTGGTCCCGGCGATCGAGACGGCCCTGGCGGGCTGGGAGACCCGGGTGCCGACGGGGCGGCTCAACGCGTTCCTCGGTGAGCTGGTCGCCGCCCACCCGCACCCGATCCGGGGCGGCAAGCAGCCGCGCATCCTCTTCGGGACCCAGGCCGGCACCAAGCCGCCGCGGTTCGTCCTCTTCGCCACCGGGTTCATCGAGGCCGGCTACCGGCGCTTCATCGAGCGCCGCCTGCGCGAGGAGTTCGGCTTCGAGGGGACGCCGATCCACCTCTCGGTGCGGGTGCGCGAGAAGCGCGGCGCGAAGAAGAAGTAACGTCCAGGGCGCGGAAGCGGCGCCTGACGGCGAAGAGGGCGGTCCCCCGCGGGGGACCGCCCTCTTCGCCGTCAGGCGCCCGACCGGGGCGCCGGCGGCAGTGCGGCCGGCACGGTGCCGACGCGCTGCCAGGGTGAGTGATGCCCGCGGCGGGCGCTGTGGGCACCGGCGCTGTAGGTGCTGTACGAGCCCCTGCCGGCGGGGATGCTCCGGAAGGAGGTGAATCCCAGCTCCTCCTCGCCGCTGCGGTCGCCCGGCAGGGCACGGAAGGACCTGATGTACTCGGCGTAGAGCGCGTCGTAGATCGGCGTGGCCGAGGGGCCACCCTGGCGGTGGGAAACGTCGTATGCGTGCACGTATGTCCAAACGACCCCGGGCGCGAAGGGATGCGGCCGGGTGCCGCCGGGCCGGGGACGGGCCCGGCCGGCCTCAGGTCCCCGTCAGCGGCAGCGCCGCGGCGACCAGCCGGCCGTGGGCGGCCGCCTGGTCCAGGGCCTCGCGCAGCAGGTCCTCCCGAGGCTGCCGCCCGATGGAGCCGACCGGCGCCGCGAACATCAGCACCTGCTGGTGCTTGCCCGCCGCCGCGCGCCAGCCGTCGGTGACCTGGAGGGGCTGGTGCGCCTGCCACCAGGCCACCGGCCGGCCGCCGCTCGGGGAGGGCTGGAGCACGGCGTGCAACTGCCCCATGGCGAGCAGCACCGACCAGCCGTGCAGCACCGGCGGTACGGCGGACAGGTCGGGCACCGGCAGGAAGCCCTGTTCCACCAGCAGGGGCAGGAAGTCGTCCCCGGTGGTGGTGGTGCCGGGACGCGCGATGGGCCCGGTCGGCTCCACGACGAGGGCGGGGTGCAGCTCCCCGGAGATCAGGACCAGCCCGCTCGTCACCCCGAGCACGGCCTGCTGCGGCTCCGGGTCGGCGGTCGGCGACACCCCGGTGCCGCCGCCGGCGATGTACTTCACGGCTCCCTGGAGCTGTTCCTCGGTGACCTTGACGACCTGGGAGGGCAGGCAGGTCGCGTGGGCGAAGGCGAGGACGGCGGTCTCGTCCCCGATGAACAGGACGGTGCTGGTCCTCTCCTGGCGGGGGTCGCCCGGGGTGCGGCAGGAGGTGCAGTCGTAGCCGCCCGGGGCGCTCTCCCCGGTGAGCAGGCGGTCGGCTTCCTCGTCGCCGATCTCGGCGCGTACCTCGTCGCTGACGTCGAGCATGGGCGGCACGGGTGGCTCCCTCGGAATGCGGTGCGTGGCGGGGCCGGGGCGGCTCTCCCGGCCCGTGGTCCGGGCGGGTCCCCGGCTCATGAAGATGACAACGGGCTATCTGTGGCGGGAGTCACGCCCCACGGCGAACGGAATCGAACCATCCGACGCGCACGGTGACCGGGTGCGCGGAATCGGGCACTCATCGTCAACATGCCTTGGCCACGCGGGAGTTGATCGGGTGAAGTGAGTCACAGGGCGGGGCGGCGCGGGGTCGACAAATGGGGAAATTGGCGAACGAAGTGGGTGTCCAAAAAACGCTGCTACCCCTGGTAACGGCGAACTGGCCTGGCGTGACGAGGGGTTGGTTGATGCCGGCGGCCGGACTCTCTACATTCCTCCGCCGAGTGCAACGAGCACCGCCCGGACGGGACCGCCGCCCGGCGCGGGGCCACCGGGCGGCGCCCGCGCCGCCGGCCGGTCCCGCGTCGCCGGCCGGTTCCGCCCGGGAAGGAGCCCGACCTGAGTCGTGCCCGGGCAGCGCCTCGTGGTCCGAGTCGCACCCCCTCCGCCCGGAGCGCGGGCCCCGTCCGGTCCCGGCCGGACGGGGCCTGGTCGTGCGCGGCCCCGCCGCCCGCCGCGGGGAGTACCGCCCGCCGCCGAGCAGGCCCCGGAGGGGAGGCGGTGTGCTCGAAACGTGTATTTCCTGTGACCGCGCCGGCTTTCGGGCTCCCGCGCGGCCGCCGGAATGGAAAGGGCGGCAGACCCCATTGCCCGCCCCATTCCGCCGGGTTATTCGAGGGTGTGCCGCAAGGTGCGGAATTCTTCGGCAATGGTCCGGACGGCGGTACGGAACCGCTCATCCGTGTGACGGAGTTCGGTCAAAACGCCGACCGAGATCCTGTGACACAAGTGTGACCATGGAGGTGGCTGTGAGCCCTGTTACCGGCTTCGTCTTCCCCCGCGGTAGGGCAGGGCATAGCGTGGCGGCATGGCACCGATTCCGACGCCGCCAGGCGAACCACAGGACAGCCCGGACACCTACGTCGGCCTCGATTCACAGGCGGCCGAACGGCGTGCGCGCGACCGGGGATGGTCGACGGTGCGGTCGCTGCCGCCGGGTGCCGTCATCACCATGGAGTACCGCGCGGGGCGGCTGAACTTCGAGGTGCGCGACGGCCGCGTGGCCCGCGCCTGGAAGGGCTGACCACGCTCCGGGCGCCCCGTACACGGCGACGGCCCCGGTCCTCTCCGGGAGGGAGGCCGGGGCCGTCGTGTGTCCGCGGGCGGGCGCCGCGGCGGGGGGAGGGGCTGTGCGTACCGGTCCCCGCGCGCGGGCCCCGGGCGGGTCAGGGGCGGGTCGCGGAGTTCGAGCCGGAGCCGGCCGTGCCGCGCAGGACCCGGTCCGAGTGCGGCGGGCGGCGGCTGCCGGCCGGGGCGACCGGGGTCCGCTCCCCGCGGGAGGTGTGCGGGCCGGGGGCCAGGTAGGCCGGGGTCCGCGGGCGGGAGGAGGAGACGGGCTCGCACACCGGGGCCTCCTTGCGGCCGCCGACGGGCGGCAGGAGCACCACGGGCGTGGCGGCCGGCTGCTTCGCGGGCGCGGGCGCGGGGGCGGGCCCGGTGCGGCCGCGGCCCTCGCGCACCCGGTCGCGCAGGCCGAGGAGCCAGGCCTCCGAGCGGGTGATCAGCGGCTCGAACCAGGGCAGGGCCAGCAGGATCAGCAGCCCCGCCGCCCAGCCGAGGAGCACGTCGCTCAGCCAGTGCGTACCGAGGTAGACGGTGGACATCCCGACACCGAGGGCGGTGACGGCGGACAGGGCGGACAGCCAGCGGCGAGCCCGCGGCGTCGAGGCCATGTAGGCCAGGATGCCCCAGGTCACCACGGCGTTGGCGGTGTGACCGCTCGGAAATATATCGCCGCCCAGCCACATCTCGTTCGAGCCGATCTCGGTCGCGTAGTGCGGTCCCAGGCGGCCCATGCCGTACTTGGCGGCGCCGACGGTGACGTTGAGCAGCAGCAGGGAGACGCCGAGGGCGAGGAGCGGGCGCAGGGTGTGCTGCCGCCAGGAGCGCCAGCCCAGCCAGGCGGCGACCATCACGGCGGTGGGGCCGCGCTGGCCGAGCACCACGTAGTAGTCGACGAAGGCGTGGATCTCCGGCCACTGCTGGTAGGGCCGGAAGAACATGACCTGCCAGTCGAGCCGGACCAGCCACGAGGTGATGAGCACGGCCCACACGATCGCGACGTAGAAGGCCAGGGTGGAGGCGAACAGCGCGATCCTGTGCCGGCTCATCTTCGGCACATCGAGATGGGCCGGCCGTTCCGGCTCACGGTCCAGCCTCGCGAACACCCGGTCCAGCCGGGTGAGGTTCCGTTCGGTACGCACCCAATCGACGTTACAGCGAGTGAGGAGTGAACCCGGCCGAATCAACGGCTTTGTGATGACGATGTGATGTGGGATTCCTCTCAGAACGAAGACTAATTCCCCCGATTCCCTAAAGCATGCCCACGGCGGCCTTCATTTCTTTTGATCAGCCCGGGCGGCAGTTTTATCGTGCTTATGAATTGGTTCACCGAAAGCTGGGGCGGAATTCCCCGGGGGCTCACCGGGGGCCCGCCCGGCCGCCGGGGCCGCCCCGCGCCGTCCGGGCGCCTCGCGCTGCCCGGGCCGCCTGCCGCCGCCCGGGCCGCCCTCGTGCCGTACGCGCCGGTCAGGGCGGTCGGCGCCGGTCAGGGCGGTCCGGAGCCGTTCAGCCAGAAGGCGCCGTACAGGGCCGAGACCACCGCGAGCGCGGCCGTCACCAGCGCCGGCCCGGGGGCCCGCAGCCCGGCCAGGGCCCGGGCGGGCGGTAGCAGCAGCGGGAAGGCGGGCAGCAGCAGGCGCGGCTTGGAGCCGAAGTAGCTCGCCGCGCCCAGGGCGAGGACGGTCACGATCCCCGCGTACACCAGCAGCGGCAGCGGCTGCCGCTGCCGGACGCAGACGAGGTACAGCCAGACCAGCAGGACGACACCGGCGGCGAGCGCGAGGCCCGCCAGGGCCGAGGGGAACGAGGTGAACCGGGCGGCGACGAACCGGGCGAAGGCCCAGCCGCCGTCGAATCCGTTGCGCCACCCGGCCTGCACGTCCAGATAGCCGAGCGGGCCCTTGCCGGTGCGGTGGCCGACCCACAGCACGTACCCGGCGGCACCCAGGGGCGCGAGCGCCATGCCGAGGGCGCGTCGCGCGAGGGGGGTGCCGCGCTCACCGGCCGCGCTCCGGTTCCGCCCGGAGGGCAGGACGCAGGCCACCCAGACCGCCGCCGCCACGGCCAGCCCCACCGGGCGGGTCAGCCCGGCCAGGAGCGAAAGGACCCCGGCCGTCACCCAGCGGCCGGTGAGCACCGCGTACAGCGACCAGGCGGCCAGCGCGGTGAACAGCGACTCGCTGTACGCCATCGACTGCACGATCCCGACCGGCAGCACCGCCCACAGCAGCACCGCGCACACCCCCGCGCGGCGGCCGTACAGATGGTCGGCCACCGCGAAGATCCCCCAGGCCGCCGCGAGCGAGGCCGCCAGGCTCACCACGAACCCCGCGTCGGCGTGGGACAGCGGCGACACCGCCGCGCCCAGCCGCTCCAGCCACGGCAGCAGCGGGAAGAAGGCGAGGTCGGAGTGGAGGTCGCCGTTGGGCAGGCGCACCTCGTAGCCGTAGCCCAGCCCGGCGACCCGCGCGTACCACAGGGAGTCCCAGCGGGCCGTCAGCAGCGTGTACGGGTCCTTGCCGCGCGTGGCGCTCCACAGGGCCAGGGCGATCAGGCCCAGGGCGCGTACGGCCGCGTATCCGAGGAGCGCCGGGGCGGCCCGGCGCAGGGGCCCGGAGCGGGCCGGAGCCGCGCGCGTCTCGAGGTCGGTCACCCGCCGATTATCGGCGGCGCCCCGGTCCGGGCCGCCCGCGGGGCGCGGCGGCCGGAAAAGGCAGTGGCGCACGCCACACCCGTTCCGCCGTACGGGTGAGAGGTCCGCCATGTGACCTGGCCACGGACTCGCGTACGCTGACGAGTCACTCGCCTTCCGCAGCGCGGGCCGGGGACCACCGCTCCTTCCCGGCCGAGCCACGGGGGAGTCCCCGCCCCCGTGAGCCCCGCCGGACGCGAGGGAACTTCTGGGAGGTACGTACATGTCCGGGACGACCACGGCCACCGCGCGCCGTCGGCCGGCCGGGGCCGGTGCCAACCGCTGGCTGGTCCTCGTCGTCCTCTGCGTCAGCCTGCTGCTCGTCGCCGTCGACGCCACCGTGCTGCACGTCGCGGTGCCCGCCGTCACCGAGGACCTCAGGCCGGGCGGGATCGCCCTGCTGTGGATCGTCGACGTCTACCCGCTCGTCTGCGCCTCGCTGCTGATCCTGTTCGGCACGCTCGGCGACCGCGTGGGCCGCAGACGCATCCTCCTGCTGGGCTACGCCCTCTTCGGCGTCGCCTCCGCGCTGGCGGCCTTCGCCGGCAGTGCCGAGGTGCTGATCGTGGCCCGGGCGCTGCTCGGCGCCGGCGGCGCGATGATCATGCCCGCGACCCTGTCGATCCTGCGGCAGGTCTTCCCCGACCGGCGGGAACGGGCGATGGCGATCGGCGTCTGGAGCGCGGTGGCCGCCGTCGGCGCGGCGGTCGGTCCGCTGCTCGGCGGCTTCCTGCTGGAGCACTTCTGGTGGGGTTCGGTCTTCCTGGTCAACATTCCGCTGATGCTGGTCAGCCTGCCGGTGGGGCGCCTGCTGCTGCCCGAGTCCAAGGGCGACGGCACCGGCCCGTGGGACGTGGCCGGGGCGCTGATGGCGGCGGCCGGTCTGTTCGCCGCGGTCCTCGGCGTCAAACGGCTCGGCGGCGGCGAGCCGGCGGCCGGCGCGCTCACCGTGGTGCCGCTGGCGGCGGGCGCGGTCCTGCTGGCCGCGTTCGTACGGCGCCAGCGGCGCCGGGCGCATCCGCTGGTGGACCTCGGCATGTTCCGGCGGCCGGCGTTCAGCACCTCCGTGGGCTGCATCGTGCTGGCGATGCTGGCGCTGGTGGGCCTGGAGCTGATCGCCGCGCAGTACCTCCAGCTCGTGCTCGGGCTCTCGCCGCTCCAGACGGGGCTGCGGCTGCTGCCGCTGACGATCGCGGCGATGGCGGCGGGCCTGGCGGGCGCGCGGATGCTGCGCCGGTTCGGGCCGCGCCGGATGGTGTGCACCGGGTTCTGCCTGACGGCCGGTGCGGTGGTCCTGCTGACGGCGATGGGCCGCACGGACAACTGCGCGCTGCTGCTGACCGGGTTCGTGGTGCTCGGCTTCGGACTGGAGACGACCCTGTTCGGGGCGTACGAGTCGATGCTGAGCGAGGCGCCGCCGGACCAGGCCGGCGGGGCCGCCGCGATCGGCGAGACCTCCTACCAACTGGGCGCGGGCATCGGCATCGCGCTGCTGGGCACCGTCATGAACGCGGCGTACGCGCCCGGACTGGCACACGTGCCGGGTGTCCCCGCCCCGGCATCCTCGGCGGCCGGGCACTCGCTGGGGGAGGCGTACGAGGTCGCCGCGCAGCTCGGCGGTCCCGCGGGCGCCGCCCTGCGCAGCGCGGCCGCGGGCGCCTTCGTGCACGGGCTGCACGTGACGCTGCTGGTGAGCGCGGGGCTGCTGCTGGTGGGGGCGGTGATGGCGTTGCGGCTGCCGCGGGTGATGCAGTGCGAGGCCGTCGCGGTGCCCGCGCCCAGGGACGCCGTGGAGCCACGCGTCTCGGTGTGACCCCGGCGGTGCCCGCGGTGGTGCCGATGGCGTCCGCGGCGGTCCCGGCGGTCGCCCGCGCGCCGGGCGGCGAGGACGTCCGGGGCCGGGAAGCCCCGGGGCCGGGCGCCGGCGGCGCGTTCGTCCGGCGGTCCGGCCGGGGTCCGGGCAGGGTGGACGTGCGGGACACTGCCACGTAACGTCGCCGGAGCCGTGACTAGCGCTGCTAGTTTTCAGTGAGTCCTCGGAGGGTGTGCCATGTCCCCGTCGTCCGCGTCCCCGAAGCTGCCCCCGTTCGACCCCGCCGACCCGCTCGGCATCGACGACCTCCTGGAGCCGGAGGACCTGGCCGTCCGGGACACCGTCCGGGCCTGGGCCGCGGACCGGGTGCTGCCGCACGTCGCCCAGTGGTACGAGCGGGGGGAGCTGCCCGTCGTCCGGGAGCTCGCCCGGGAGCTGGGGGAGATCGGGGCGCTCGGCATGTCGCTCAGCGGGTACGGGTGCGCCGGGGCGAGCGCGGTGCAGTACGGGCTGGCCTGTCTGGAGCTGGAGGCGGCCGACTCCGGCATCCGGTCCCTGGTCTCCGTGCAGGGATCGCTCGCCATGTACGCCATCCACCGCTTCGGCAGCGAGGAGCAGAAGCGGGAGTGGCTGCCGCGGATGGCCGCCGGCGAGGTCATCGGGTGCTTCGGCCTGACCGAGCCCGACCACGGCTCCGACCCCGCCTCGATGCGCACCCACGCCAAGCGCGACGGGACCGACTGGGTGCTCAGCGGGCGCAAGATGTGGATCACCAACGGGTCCGTCGCCGGGGTCGCCGTGGTCTGGGCGCAGACCGACGAGGGGATCCGCGGGTTCGTCGTGCCCACCGGCAGCAGCGGCTTCTCCGCGCCCGAGATCAAGCACAAGTGGTCGCTGCGGGCCAGCGTGACCAGCGAGCTCGTCCTCGACGACGTGCGGCTGCCCGCCGACGCGGTGCTGCCGGGGGTGACCGGGCTGCGCGGGCCGCTGGGCTGTCTGACCCACGCCCGCTACGGCATCGTCTGGGGCGCGATGGGCGCCGCGCGCAGCTGCTTCGAGGCCGCCGTCGAGTACGCGACCGCGCGGGAGCAGTTCGGCAGGCCCATCGGGGGGTTCCAGCTCACCCAGGCCAAGCTGGCCGACATGGCGGTCGAACTGCACAAGGGGATTCTGCTCGCCCATCATCTCGGGCGGCGCATGGACGCCGGCCGCCTGCGTCCCGAGCAGGTCAGCTTCGGCAAGCTCAACAACGTCCGCGAGGCGATCGACATCTGCCGTACGGCCCGGACGATCCTGGGCGCCAACGGGATCTCGCTCGAATATCCCGTGATGCGGCACGCGACCAACCTGGAATCGGTGCTCACCTATGAGGGCACCGTCGAGATGCACCAGCTCGTGCTGGGCAAGGCGCTCACCGGGATCGACGCGTTCCGGTAGGCGCCGGCGGGGGGCAGGGCTGCGGTGCGCGGCCCTGCCTCAGCTCTGGTTGAAGAACCCGTCCGTACGGTGCGCGGCCGGCTCGCCGTTGACGATCTGCGTGTCGGCCGGGCTCAGCAGGAAGACCCGGGTGGAGACCCGCTCGATGGAACCGCGCAGGCCGAAGATGAGCCCGGCCGCGAAGTCGACCACGCGCTTGGCGTCGGTGGGCTCCATCGCCGTGAGGTTCATGATGACCGGGATCCCCTCCCGGAACAGCTCGCCGATGGCACGCGCGTCGCGGAAGCTGTCCGGGGTCACCGTGCCGATGCGGCGGCCCCTCTCCACGGCCGAGTCCGCGGCCACCTTCACCCGGGGGTCCGTGACCCAGGCGTCCTGGGTGTCGGTGCCCTCGGAGTAGTCGTCGTCGTAGTAGCGCTCGTCTTCGTTGTCGTCGACGAGGCCGAGCCACGCACTCGCCTTGCGTACCGATCCCATGGACGCCTCCTCTCCTTGCGGTCTTCCGTGCCTTCCGCATCCCTATGGTCATCCATGATGTGGACGTCGCGCCAAGTGGATAGACGCCGCGCGGGGGGTTTGTGACGGTACTGGTGCACAGCGGATCCGTCGAGAGTCCGTATGTCCCAAGGGTCGTTGCACAAACGGGTGCTGACCATGAGTGAAATATGACTGTTCCCGGCGTACGGGTGAGGGAGAGGGGCGTCCGGGTGAACGAGCCGGTCCGGGCGGTGCTCCTCAGGGCGGGCCGTGCGCGCCCCCCTTGACAGGTACTCAGACGGACCCGGAGCCGGGCGCGACGGGGCTCCGGTGTGCGAGGGTCGGCCCATGACGACTCACGCATCCGACGAGTGGCGGCGGTGGCACGAGCAGCGCGTCGCGACGGTGTCGGCCCCCTACGGGCCGCTGGCGCTGCGGGGCACGCACTGGCTGGAGGACTATCCGGACGGTCGACTTCCGGACATCCCGGGGAGCTGGCGGGCGGACGGTGACGCGGTGGTGCTGACGGCCGCCGAGGGGGACGGGCTCACCGTGGACGGACGGCCCCTCGCGGGGGAGGTACGGCTCGCCGCCGACCCCGGGCCGCCGGGCGGGGCCCGGGTGGCGTACGGCTCACGGCGCCTGGTCGTCCTGGTCCGCGAGGGGATCTGGGGCGTGCGTGACTTCGACCCCGGCACCGAGGCGCGGCGCAGGTTCCGCGGCATCGCGGTCACGCCGTACGACCCGCGCTGGTCGGTGCCCGGGCGCTTCACGCCGTACGGCACCGGCAGCCGCGTGGTGCGGGTGCCGAACGCGGACGGCCGGGAGCGCGGGCTCGGACTGGCCGGGGAACTGACCTTCGCCGCCCCGCCGGAGGTTTCGCCCGATCGGGGGGACGCCCCGGCCGCGCGGGAGCTGACGCTTCAGGTGACGGTCGAACAGGACGGCTCGCTGTGGGCCGTGTTCGCGGACTCCACCAGCGGTGCCGGCAGCTACCGGTTCCGGTTCCTGCGCCCCGCCGCGCCGGACGCCGACGGGCGCACGACGGTCGACTTCAACCGCGCGCTGCTGCCGCCGTGCGCGTTCGCCGACCACTTCGTCTGCCCCTTCCCGCCGCCCGGGAACACCCTGGACATCGCGGTGGAGGCGGGGGAGCGGAATCTGCTCTGAGCGCTGCCGGGCGGGCCGTGCGCGCGGGGTACCGCGCGCCCCCGGTGGACACGACGGCGGTCGGTGCGGGCCGAGCGCGGCGGCCGAAAGGCACCCTTGCGCCGACCGGCCGTTCGGCCGAATACTCCCTCCAGCGCTTGTCAGGGTCACGTCGGGTTCGGAATCCGGACACCTGCTGTTCCTGGCTGCGCCTCACGGGCCCGAAACCCCACGAGGGCCCCCGACTTCCCCTGTGGAGGAACGAAAAGTGAGGATCAAGCGCACCACCCCCCGCAGCGGCATCACGAGACGGACCCGGCTGATCGCCGTTTCCACCGGACTCGTGGCCGCGGCCGCGATCGCCGTCCCCAGCGCGAACGCGTCCGACGCCCCCGCCACCTTCAGCGCCGCCGACCTCAAGAGCGTGAGCAGCTCGGTGCTGAAGGCCGACGTCCCGGGTACCGCCTGGGCCGTCGACAGCAAGACCGGCCGGGTGCTCGTCACCATCGACAGCACGGTCTCCCAGGCCGAGATAGCCAAGATCAAGCAGCAGGCCGGCGACAAGGCCGGCGCGCTCACGATCAAGCGCACCAACGGCACGTTCAGCAAGCTCATCCAGGGCGGCGACGCCATCTACGCGAGCAGTTGGCGCTGTTCCCTCGGCTTCAACGTCCAGGACAGCAGCGGTACCCAGTACTTCGTGACCGCCGGGCACTGCACCGACGGCGCGGGCACCTGGTACTCCAACTCCGGCCGCACCACGGTCATCGGCACGACCACCGGCTCCAGCTTCCCGGGCAACGACTACGGCATCGTGCGGTACTCCGGGTCCGTCAGCAGGCCCGGCACCGCCAACGGCGTGGACATCACCCGTGCGGCCACGCCGAGCGTGGGCACCACCGTCATCCGTGACGGTTCCACCACCGGCACGCACAGCGGCCGGGTCACCGCCCTCAACGCGACCGTGAACTACGGCGGCGGCGACATCGTCTCCGGTCTGATCCAGACCACGGTCTGCGCCGAGCCCGGCGACTCCGGCGGCCCGCTCTACGGCAGCAACGGTGTCGCGTACGGTCTGACCTCCGGCGGCAGCGGCAACTGCACCTCCGGTGGCACGACCTTCTTCCAGCCCGTCACCGAGGCCCTGAGCGCCTACGGCGTCAGCGTCTACTGAGCCGCCGCGCGCATCCGCCCGACGGTCACGGGGAGCCCCCGCACGCATCCGGCGTGCGGGGGCTCCCCGCTGTACGGCGTTCGTGCTGGAGAGGGACCCGCCGTGCGGGGTTCGTGCTGTGCGGGGGCCCGCCGTGCGGGGTTCACGCTGCACAGGGGTCCCGCTGTACGGGGGTGGGGGCGCGTTCCGCCACGTGCTCCGGCCGGGTGCCCCGTCGCGGTCCCGCGCCGCGGCGCCGTCGCGAACTCCGGCACGGGGCTGCGGTGAAGGGCTCCGGCGCGGGGCTTCGCCGTGGCCTTCGCACGGGGCCCGGTCGTGAGGCCCGGCGCGAGTCCCCGTCGTATGCCCTTTTTGTGCGTCTTTGCTGTGGGTCCTCCATGTGCAGCGGTCACATGAGGACCCGCCGGGAGGCGGTGCATCGCGCCTCGACGCTCCCTGGTACGAGGCCGGGTCGGCGGTGCGTGTCATGAGTCCGCGTCACCGGCTGTCGTCCCGCGCCTCCGTCACGGGGCGTCGGCGTATGCCCTCCGGTGCGGACTCCCGGCGAGCGGGGGGCGAAATCCAGACAGGTGTAGACCTCACGGAACCCGACCGGTTACTCGCTCGTAGTATTTGCAGAGCGAATCCCGAAAGGTGGCCGTGCACGGTCAATATGGAAAGGGCGCGTGATCGTTCTCGTACGCGCGTCCAGAAGTCGACCTTGTGTGCTCCCTGTGAGGTCCGGGAGAGTGGGCGCTCGTCAACCTTCCTTCCGGCCCGCACGGTCCCCACAACCTGCGGTGCCGACCCCCCACCGGAGGACGTGAGTTGAAGCACCGACGCATATCCGCGCGCCGTGCGGCCGTGGCGGGCGCGGGTATCGCCGCACTGGTCGCCGCGGGAGCCACCTTCCAGAGTGCGAACGCCAGTGAGGCCCCGAAGACCACCGGACCCGAGACCCTGTCGGCCGTGGCGGCCGGAAAGCTCGCCTCCACGCTCGCCGAGGACCTCGGCGCCGGCGCGGCGGGCGCGTACTACGACGCGAAGACGGAAAGCCTCGTCGTCAACGTGCTCGACGAGAAGGCCGCGCGGGCCGCCGAGGCGGCCGGTGCCCGGGCGAGAGTCGTGCGGAACTCCCTCACCGCACTGGAGAACGCGCGTGCCGCCCTCCGGCGGGACGCGGCCGTCCCCGGCACCTCCTGGGTGACCGATCCGGCCGCCAACAAGGTCGTCGTCACCGCCGACCGCACGGTGTCCAAGGCGGAGTGGGCCCGGCTCGCCGAGGTCGTCGGCAAGCTCGGCTCCACGGCCGAGCTCAGGCGCACGGCGGGGGAGTTCAAGCCCTTCGTCGCGGGCGGCGACGCCATCACCGGCGGCGGCGGGCGCTGCTCGCTCGGTTTCAACGTGGTCAAGGACGGCGAGCCGTACTTCCTGACCGCGGGCCACTGCACCGAGTCCGTGCCCGCCTGGTCGGACCCGTCCGGCGAGGTGGTCGGCCGGACCGAGGTCTCCCGCTTCCCCGGCGACGACTACGGCCTGGTCGCGTACACCGCCGATGTGCCCCACCCGAGCGAGGTGAACCTGTACGACGGCTCCGCGCAGCCGGTCACGGGCGCCGCCGAGGCCACCGTCGGCATGCGGGTGACCCGCAGCGGCTCCACCACGCAGGTGCACTCCGGCACGGTCACCGGCCTGGACGCCACCGTCAACTACGGCAACGGCGACATCGTCAGCGGCCTCGTCCAGACCGACGTCTGCGCCGAGCCGGGCGACAGCGGCGGTCCGCTCTTCTCCGGCAGCGACGCGATCGGCCTCACCTCCGGCGGCAGCGGTGACTGCACCTCGGGCGGGCAGACCTTCTTCCAGCCGGTGACCGAGGCGCTGTCGGCGACCGGTACGCGGATCGGCTGACGGCGCGCCCCGAGTGACGCCCCGCCCCACGCGAGGGGCGGGGCTCGTCGTCGCTCCGCCCGGCC
The DNA here is from genome assembly GCF_011008945.1 of Streptomyces harenosi. Lineage (GTDB taxonomy): Bacteria > Actinomycetota > Actinomycetes > Streptomycetales > Streptomycetaceae > Streptomyces > Streptomyces harenosi. The sequence goes on along the minus strand of NZ_WYCT01000075.1, from coordinate 8,389 downwards.
GGCCGGTCTCCGCGCGGCCGCCCGGGCCGCCGTACGGCCGCCGGTCTCTCGCGGTCAGCCGGCCTGGGTGGGCAGCTCCGCCTCCTGCCGCCGGCGCCGCAGTGCCGCGGCCGCCATCGTGACCACGATTCCCGCGAGCGCCCACGCCGACAGCACCAGCAGCGCACCGGTCAGGGCGTGGTCGCGGAAGTACGCGATCGAGCGGGCCGCCCATGTTCCCGCGCCCGGCGGCAGGGCCGGGCCGATCGCCTTCCAGAAGGGCGGCAGCAGCGGCAGCGGGAAGGCGCCGCCGGCGCTCGGGTTGCCCGCGATCACCACCAGCAGGATCGCCAGCCCGATGCCGACGATCCCGAAGACTCCCTGGAGGGCGAGGGTGGCGGCGCCGACGGCGAAGGTGGTCAGCGCGCCCAGGCCCCACAGGGCGGCCACGCTGCCGGGCAGGGCGCCCAGGACCGGCCCGATGATCACCGCGCCGCCGAGGCCGCCGATCGCCGACACCAGTGCCATCACGATCAGCCGGATCGCCGCGCGGCGCGGGTCGGCGGGCCGGGCGCCGGTGCTGATGGCGAGGATCGAGGCGCACAGATAGCCGCCGACGCACCAGCCGACGACGAGGTAGAAGGAGGACAGGCCGTCGAAGTCCCGCGCGGAGGCCGGGGCCACGTCGACGGTGCGCACCGTGCGCCGCTCTGCCTGCTCCAGCGTGCCGACGAGTCTCTCCAGGGTGGTGGCCAGGACGGTCCCGCCGCCGGAGGCGACCAGGAGCCTGTCGGTGCGGCCGGCGGGGTCGACGACCAGGGCGCCGTCGATGTCCCGGTCCATGATCTGCTTGCGCGCGGTCGCCTCGTCGGCCACCGCGCGCGGGTCGAGCGGCGAGCCGGGCAGCCGCTCCAGCCGGGCCACCGTCCCCCCGGCCGCGGCCGGGGGCGCGACCACCGCGAAGGGCACGTCCTTCGGCTTCGGGTCGTGCAGTGCCCCCACGTAGGAGGCGATGAACAGCAACTGGAGCGCGATCACGCCGAGCACGAGCAGCGTGGCCCGCGGGGTGACGGCGTCCCGGACCTCGCCGAGGAACGAGCCACGGGAGCCGCGGGGGCTGCGGTGGGCGCCGGCGCCGGTGGTCTGCGTCATGCCCCCCACGGTCCGGGGATCCGGACGTTTGCGCAGGTGGGACGGGGCCGAACGGATGTCGCACACGTATTCGAAAATTGGTCTATGGTGGGGGTGAGGTAATTGGGAACAGACGTTCGAAGAACGTCGGAGTCCATGGAGTGCGGGAGGTGCGTGTGCCGGGATTCACGCATCTGCACACCGTCTCCGGGTTCTCCCTGCGCCACGGCGCCTCCCACCCGGAGCGGCTGGCCGAGCGCGCCGTCGAACGGGGCATGGACGCCCTCGCCCTCACCGACCGCGACACCCTCGCCGGTACCGTCCGCTTCGCCAAGGCCTGCGCCGAGGCGGGCGTCCGCCCGCTGTTCGGTGTGGACCTGGCGGTGGAGGCGGCCGCCCCCGAGCCGGTACGGGGGGACACCTCCGTACGCCGGGAGCGGCGCCGCGCCCCCGTGCGCGGAGGCGCCTTCGTCGACGAGTCGGCCCCCCGTGTGACCTTCCTCGCCCGGGACGGCGCGCGCGGCTGGGCCGGTCTGTGCCGGCTCGTCTCCGCCGCCCACGCCTCCTCCGGGCTCCCGTCCCCGCCCGGACAGGGCGGGTCCCCCTCCGGGTCGCCCCTGCTGCGCCGGGCCGACCAGCACGCCGACGGCCTGACCGTGCTGCTCGGCCCCGACTCCGACGTCGGCCGCGCCCTCGCCGCCGGGCGGCCCGACCGGGCCGCGCGCCTGCTCGCCCCCTGGCGGGAGGCGTACGGCGACGCCCTGCGCCTGGAGGCCGTCTGGCACGGCCGCACGGGCACCGGCCCCGGCTCCCTGCGGCTGGCCGCCCGTACCGTCGGCTTCGCCGCCGAACAGGGGATCCGGCCCGTGCTCAGCAACGCCGTCCGCTACGCCGACCCCGGCATGGGCCCGGTCGCCGACATCCTGGACGCCGCCCGCCGCCTGGTCCCCGTCGGCGCCGCCGGGGACCTGGACTCCGGTGAAGCCTGGCTGAAGGACGCGCAGGCCATGCTGCGCGCCGCCGAGCGGATCGTCGAGGCCGCGGGCTTCCGGCGGGAGGCCGCCCGCCGCCTGCTGGAGCAGACGGAGGCGACCGCCGCCGAGTGCGTCGTCGACCCCGAGGACGACCTGGGCATCGGCACCGTCCACTTCCCCGAGCCGCATCTGGTGGGCGCCGGGCGGCGCACCGCCCAGCGGGCGCTCGCCTCCCGGGCGGCGGCGGGCATGGTGCTGCGCGGCTACGAGCGGCGGCGCGCGTACTGGGAGCGGATGCACCACGAGCTGGACATCATCGCCCACCACGGCTTCGCCTCCTACTTCCTGACGGTCGCCCAGGTCGTCGACGACGTCCGGCGCATGGGCATCCGGGTGGCCGCCCGCGGCTCCGGCGCCGGCTCCCTCGTCAACCACCTCCTCGGCATCGCGCACGCCGACCCCGTCGAGCACGGGCTGCTGATGGAGCGCTTCCTGTCGAAGGAGCGCGTCGTGCTGCCCGACATCGACATCGACGTGGAGTCCGCGCGCCGCCTGGAGGTCTACCGGGCGATCATCGACCGGTTCGGCGCCGAGCGGGTGGCCACGGTCGCCATGCCCGAGACGTACCGGGTGCGCCACGCCATCCGCGACGTCGGCGCGGCCCTGTCGATGGACCCGGCCGAGATCGACCGGGTGGCCAAGTCCTTCCCGCACATCCGCGCCCGCGACGCCCGCGCGGCGCTGGAGGAACTGCCCGAGCTGAAGGCGCTGGCGGCGCAGCGGGAGCGGTACGGGAAGCTGTGGGAGCTGGTCGAGGCGCTCGACGCGCTGCCGCGCGGGGTCGCCATGCACCCGTGCGGGGTGCTCCTCTCCGACGCCTCCCTGCTCGCCCGTACGCCGGTGGTGCCGACCAGCGGCGAGGGCCTGCCGATGTCCCAGTTCGACAAGGACGACGTGGAGGAGCTCGGGCTGCTCAAGCTGGACGTGCTGGGCGTGCGGATGCAGTCGGCGATGGCACACGCGGTCGCCGAGGTGGAGCGGGCGGCGGGGGAGCGGATCGACCTGGACGCGGTGCCGGAGGGGGACCCGGCGACGTACGGGCTGATCCGCTCCACCGAGACGCTGGGCTGCTTCCAGATCGAGTCGCCGGGCCAGCGGGACCTGGTCGGACGGCTCCAGCCGAGCACCTTCCACGATCTCGTCGTCGACATCTCCCTCTTCCGGCCCGGCCCGGTCGCCGCCGACATGGTGCGGCCGTTCATCGAGGCCCGGCACGGGCGGGCGCCGGTCCGCTACCCGCACCCCGACCTGGAGGAGCCGCTGAAGAGCACGTACGGGGTCGTCGTCTTCCACGAGCAGGTCATCGACATCGTGGCCACCATGACCGGATGCGGCCGCGGCGAGGCGGACCGGGTGCGGCGCGGGCTGTCCGACCCGGAGTCGCAGGGGCGGATCAAGGCGTGGTTCGCGCAGCACGCGGCGGCGAACGGGTACGACGCGGAGACGATCCGGCGCACCTGGGAGATCGTCGAGGCGTTCGGTTCGTACGGCTTCTGCAAGGCGCACGCGGTCGCCTTCGCCGTGCCCACCTACCAGTCGGCGTGGCTGAAGGCGCACCACCCGGCCGCCTTCTACGCCGGGCTGCTCACGCACGACCCCGGCATGTACCCCAAGCGGCTGCTCCTGGCGGACGCGCGGCGGCGCGGGGTGCCGATCCTGCCGCTGGACGTGAACAAGTCGGGGGCCGCACACAGGATCGAACTGGTGTCTGAATCGAACGGGGCGCGGAACTGGGGACTGCGGCTGGCCCTCTGCGATGTGCACGGCATCAGCGAGGCCGAGGCGGCGCGGATCGCGGACGGGCAGCCCTACGCCTCCCTGCTCGACTTCTGGGAACGCGCCCGGCCCAGCCGCCCGCTCGCCCAGCGCCTGGCCCAGGTCGGCGCGCTGGACGCCTTCGGCGCCAACCGCCGCGACCTGCAACTGCACCTGACCGAGCTGCACCGGGGCTCCCGCGGCGCGGGCGGCGGCCAACTGCCGCTGGCCGGCGGGCGGAGGACGGCCCCGGCCGGGCTGCCCGACCTCACCTCGGCGGAGCGGCTGAGCGCCGAGCTGGGCGTGCTGTCGATGGACGCCTCGCGCCATCTGATGGACGACCACCGGGCCTTCCTCGACGAGCTGGGCGTGGTCCCGGCGCGGCGGCTGCGTACGGCGCGGCACGGGGAGACGGTGCTGGTCGCGGGCGCCAAGGCGGCCACCCAGACACCGCCGATCAGGTCCGGCAGGCGCGTCGTCTTCAGCACGCTGGACGACGGCACGGGCCTGGTCGACCTGGCCTTCTTCGACGACTCCCACGAGGCGTGCGCCCATACCGTCTTCCACTCCTGGCTGCTGCTGGTGCGCGGGGTGGTGCAGCGCCGCGGCCCGCGCAGCCTCAGCGTGGTGGGCTCCGCCGTCTGGAACCTCGCCGAGCTGCTGGAGGTGCGCCGGGAGGAGGGCCTGGAGGGCGTCGCGGCCCGGCTCGCCGAACCGCGGGGCGCCGGGCCGGCCCCGGGCGGCGGTGACGGCGACGGCCCGGCGCGCCGGCGGCTGGCCGGGTCCGACGGGCTGCCCGCCCCGGCCGGCTCCGCGGCCCGGGACCCGATGGAGGGCGCCCGGAACGAGAAGGACGGAAACCGTGAAAGTGACGCAAAGAGCGCGAAAGAAGGGGAGGGCGGGGAGGACCCGAAGGAGACGGGGGAGCGCAGGATCCGCATGCCCACGGGGTACGAGATGCACCCCTGGGCCGATCTGCGCCCCGCGGGCGAAGGGCCCGCGGTGGGAAGGAAGTTGTGGCACCAGAGCCCGGGGAGTGCGGGATGACCATTCTGTGCGTACGTTTCCAGCTGCCGCCGATGTACGAGGCGGCCCTGCCCCGGCTGCTGGGGATGCTGGAGGAGTTCACCCCGGTCGTCCAGGCCCTGCCACCGGACGGGGCGCTGGCCGACCTGCGGGGCGCCGAGCGGTACTTCGGGCGCAGCGCGGTGGAGCTGGCGTCGGTGATCCGCGTCCGCGCCCTGGCGCTGTACGGCGTCGACTGCGTGATCGGCGCGGGCCCCGGGCCGATGCTGGCCCGGATGGCGCTGCGGGACGCCCGGCCCGGGGCGACCTGCGCGGTGCCCGGGGACCCGGAGGGCATCGCGCGGTTCCTCGCCGGCAAGCCCGTCGCCGCGCTGCCCGGCGTGGGCGCCGCGACCGCCCGCACCCTGTGCGAGTACGGCCTCGACACCCTCGGCCGGGTCGCCGCCGCGCCCCTGTCCACGCTCCAGCGGCTGGTCGGCGCGAAGACCGGCCGTGAGCTGCGCGAGAAGGCGCGGGGCGTCGACCGCGGCCGGGTGGTGCCGAACGGCGTCTCCCGCTCCCTGGCCGCCGAACGCCCCTTCGGGCGGGACGAGCTGGACCCGGACCGGCACCGCCGCGCCCTGCTCTCGGCCGCCGAGGAACTGGGGTCCCGGCTGCGCGCCCTGGACAAGGTCTGCCGCACGCTGACCCTCACCGTGCGCTACGCCGACCGGTCCGCCACGACCCGCAGCCGCACCCTGGCGGAGCCGACCGCGCACTCGGCGGCGCTCACCCGGGCCGGGTACGGCATGTACGAGGCGCTCGGCCTGCAGCGCGCCCGGGTCCGCGCCCTCGCCCTGCGCGCCGAGGGCCTCGGCCCCGCCGAACAGGCCGCCCACCAGCTCACCTTCGATCCGGTGGACGAGAAGGTCCGCCGCATCGAGGAGGTCGCCGACCGCGCGCGGGCCAAGTTCGGGCCGCGCGCGGTGATGCCGGGGTCGCTGGCCGCGTGACCGCTCGCCGCCCGGCGGGCCGGGGCGAAGCGGTCGGGCCGGCCCCGGGCGGCTACCGTTCGCCTCATGATCGACCACGTTGCCCACCAGCAGGTCAGGCCGGCCGTCGCCGGGGACGTACCGGCGGTGAAGGCCGTCACCGACGCCGCGTACCGCCCCTACATCGCGCGCATCGGCGTGGTGCCCCAGCCCATGGAGGCCGACCACGCGGCGGACGTGGCGGCCGGGAAGGTCTTCGTCACCGGGGAGCCCGGCGGCGGGCGGATCACCGGCCTCGTCGTGGTGGAGGCCCGTACCGGTCACCTGTTCCTGGACAGCATCGCCGTCCACCCCGACGCGCACGGCAGGGGCGTGGGACGGCGGCTGCTGGCGTTCGTCGACGCGCACGCGCGTGCGCTCGGCCTGCCCGAGGTGCGGCTCTACACGAACGCGATGATGTGGGAGAACCAGAAGATCTACCCGAAGTACGGCTACGAGGTCGTCGAACGCCGCGTGGACGGCCCCTACGACCGCGTCCACTACCGCAAGCGGCTGCGCTGACCGCACGCCGGGGCCCGGCCCGGTCAGCCGTCCGGCCACCAGGTGCGCGCGATGTCCTTCCGGATCTCCGGACGCCCGGCCGGGCGCTCGTCGGTCTCCTCGCGGACCCGGCGGGCGTCGGTCCTCTTCAAAGGCTTCTGCACGGTCACACGGCGCATGGCGGCCTCCTCAGCGGGTCCGCCGCGCTCCGCGTTCTCACGGAGGCGGACCCGTCCCCAACATTCCTCATCGCCGCACCCGTGTCAGTGGCGGCTGTCACGGCCGGGCTGTCAGTGGCGGGTGTCACCCTGGGCGCGTGGTGAAACCCGATGGCGGTTCGGTGGCGCCGGAAGCCGGTGAGTACGGTGACGCTCCCGTGACGCAGGGTGCGAGCGGGGGCGGCGGCGATCCGGTCGCGCCCCGCGTCGGCCGGGACGCGTCGGGCGGCCCTCGGCGACGCGTCCGGGCGCGGCCCGCGCGGCGCGGACGTGCGCCGGGCCCCGCCTCAGCCGAGCCGGCGGGCATGGCGCACCTCCGTGGCGCACACCTGGTACCCGAGCCGCTCGTTGACGGCGAGCATCGGGCCGTTGCCGGTGTCGTTGCCCGTGAACGCCTTGGTGATTCCGGCCGCCCGGGCCCGGTGCAGGGAGGCGGTCTTGACGAGCTTGGCCAGGCCGCGGCCGCGGAAGGCGCGGGCGGTGCCGGTCATGGCGGTCGTCATGACGGAGGGCACGAGGGAGGAGAGGCCGGACGGCGGGGCGGTCCCGGCGGCCGGGTGCGCCCGGGAGCGGGCGAGGGCGCCGCCGTCGGTGTAGGTCGCGGTGAAGGCGACCGGGCGGCCCCCGGCGACCGCCACCGTGGTCAGGTCCAGGTCCAGCAAGGGGTGTTTCCAGGTCTCCTCGACCCAGGCCTCGTAGTCCGTGAACTCGGTGCCGATGTCGCCCGGTTCGTCCGAGGTCGTCTCCGCGTCCAGCTCGAACAGCGGACGCGGGTCGTCCGCGAAGCCGGCGGCGGTGCGCAGCTCGACGCCGGGGGGAGGCGGCGGCAGCGGGGGCAGGCCGGCGGACGCGAGGTCCAGGCGGAGGAAGTGGGCCGAGCGCCGGCGGGCGTAGCCGCGGGCCGCGGCGAAGGCCCGGTTGGCCGGCTCGTCCAGCACCCAGGTGTACAGGGTCGTCGCCCCCTGGCCGGCCAGGTACTCCTCGGCGGTGCGGACCAGCAGTCCGCCGGCGCCGCGCCGGAGGCGGTCCGGGCGCACATAGACGTCGAGGAACCCCTGGCCGGGCTCGGGGCTGTCGTGGGCGATGCCCGTCTGAGCGGTGCCGATCACCTCTCCGTCCTCCTCCGCGACCAGGGACCGGAAGCGGGCGGCGGGGTGCGTGTGGGTGAGGGCGTGCACCACGGACCCGGGCGTGACCAGCATGAACGGCAGGGCCAGACGCCGCACCCGGGCGAAGCCCTCCAGGTCGGAGGGGACGTCGGGGCGCAGATCGCGCACGATCACTGTCATGGGCGCGCACGCTACGCGGGAACCTCTCCGCGCGCCTGCGGTTTTCCCGGGTGCGGGACAATCGTCCCGTGACCTTGAAGATCCACATCGAGGACGGCGTACCGCCGTACGAGCAGGTGCGCGCGCAGATCTCCGAGCAGGCCCGGTCCGGCGCGCTCCCGGTGGGATACCGGCTGCCGACCGTGCGGGGGCTGGCCGGGTCGCTGGGGCTCGCCGCCAACACGGTCGCCAAGGCGTACCGCGCCCTGGAGGCGGACGGGGTGATCGAGACGCGGGGCCGCAACGGCACGTTCGTGGCCGCCGCGGGATCGGCCGCCGAGCGGCAGCTCGCCTCCGCCGCGCAGGCCTACGCCGAGCGGGCCCGGCGGCTCGGCCTCGCGCAGGACGACGCGCTGGCGGCCGTACGGGAGGCCCTGCGGGCGGCGTACGGGGCGCGGGAGTAGGGC
>NZ_WYCT01000758.1 GCF_011008945.1 Streptomyces harenosi | reverse complement strand
GCGCCAGCGCGCGTACGACGCCACCGCCTGCGCCTTCAGGCCTTCCGGCTGGAGCCCCATCAGGTGCGGGATCATGGTACGGATCGCCACGCCGGCATTGGCGAACGATTCCATCGCCACCACGCCTTCGACCTGGTCACCCAGCTTGTCGGCGGTGAACACCGCCGTGGCCGCACCATAGGACACACCGAACAGGTACAGGGGCCCGGTCACTTCGCCGCGCGCGCGCAGCTCGCCGATCACATCGACCACGTCATCCGACTCATAGGTGCCATAGCCGGACGGGCCGGTGCCGGACTGGCCGTGGTTGCGCAGGTCGAGCGTGACCACGCGGTAGCCGGATTCGGCCAGCTGCAGCGACCATGGCAGCATCGAATCACCGTTCATCATCCACCCATGCAGCAGCACCACGGTGCCGCGCGGCGCCTGCGCGCGGAACGGCTGCGGCACGGCCAGGCTCAGGCCGGTATCCAGCGGCAGGCCGTTCTCGTGGCGCTGCGGCAGGTAGCGGTAACGCGCGCCGTAGTCGCCCGGATCGAATACGCGCCAGAA
>NZ_WYCT01000757.1 GCF_011008945.1 Streptomyces harenosi | reverse complement strand
CCACCAAACCATCCGCCCCACCGGACCACCCGGCACGCAACCCGGCCCGGCCCGCCCCGGCGCCCAGCCACGGCCCGGCACGACCCGCCCCGGCAGGAACGCCCCGGCGTTCAACCACGGCCCGGTCCGGTCTGCCCCAGCCACGCGTCCGGAACAGTCCCGGTACGGCCCGGCGTCGCACCACGGCACGGCATGAGGACACAGCAGGCGTGGGCCCGGTACGCCCCGGCCCGGCCACGCGTCCGGAACGGTCCCACACGGCCCGGCGTCACACCACGGCACGGCACGAGGAGGCGGCACGGCGTGGGCCCGGCGCGGCACGGCCCGGCCACGCGTCCGGGAGGGCCGGGCCCGGCACGGCGTCACGGCGCGGCCCGGCGTGAGGCACGGTCTGCTGTGCGGGGACGGTGCAGCGTCCGGCAGGGGACGACGGCCTTGGCGCACGGCGCAACCCCGCACACGGGTCTGCGCACGCGCGAGGGGGGCGTGCGGGGCTGCCTCTTATACACATCTGACGCTGCCGACGAAGCTAGAAGTTTAGATCTCGGTGGGC
>NZ_WYCT01000756.1 GCF_011008945.1 Streptomyces harenosi | reverse complement strand
CCACGTCGACCTGCCCACCTACCCCTTCCAGCGCGACCGGTACTGGTGGAGCACCGCCGCCGGGCGCGGGGACGTCACCACCGCCGGTCTGCATCCCGGTGACCACCCCCTCCTCGGCGCCGCGCTGGACCTCGCCGACGGCGGCGGCCGCCTCCACACCGGCCGCATCTCCCTGCGCACCCACCCCTGGACCGCCGACCACGGCGTCTCGGGCGTCACCCTCCTGCCCGGCACCGCCTTCCTCGAGCTCGCCCTGCACACGGGCGAGACGGGGAACGTGCAAGAACTCACCCTGCACGCGCCCCTGGTCCTTCCCGCCGAGGAGGGCATCGACCTGCAGGTGCACGTCGCCCGGCCCGACGAGGCGGGGCTGCGCGCCCTGACCGTCTCCTCCCGCGCCGCGGGCGCCGACCCCGACAGCCCCTGGCAACCCCACGCCACCGGCCCTGTCTCTTAGACACATCTGACGCTGCCGACGAAGCTAGAAGTGTAGATCTAGGTGGTCGCCGTATCATTAAAAAAAAAAAGAGAAGTAGTTAACTCGGCGCTGGCC
>NZ_WYCT01000755.1 GCF_011008945.1 Streptomyces harenosi | reverse complement strand
GGACACCGCGCCCCGCCCCGCCCCCACCCGAGTGGCACTTCACGCCACACCCGGCGCGCTATGCTGGGTTTGTCTGATTAGCGCGTATCGTCGCCGCATGCCCACGCCATACGGATCCCGCGGCGGCATGGCGTTCGGCGTGGAGGAGCTGCGTGTGCTCCGCCGCGCCCTCGCCCTCGCCCTCCAGCCCAGCCCCGTCTCAGCCGAGGACGTCAAGGACTGCCTCCGCCTCGCGGAGTCGCTCGACGAGGCGGCGCGGGAGAGCGCCCGGCTGCGTGCCTTCCTGGTGGCCGACCTCGCCCGGTACCGGGCCGCCCTCCCCGGCACCGCCGCCGGCTACCTCGCGCTCCTGGACGAGGCGCTGGGCGCCGGGCACCACCCCACCCCCGACGACCTCGCCGCCCTGAGCGCCCTGCGCGGCAACCCCGCGGCGGCCGCCCTGCTGCTCCGCTGCCGGACCATGGCGGAACCGGGCGAACAGCCCCGCTTCACCGGCGCGCGCCCCCAGGTCACCATCCTGTCCCTTATACACATCTGACGCTGCCGACGAAGC
>NZ_WYCT01000754.1 GCF_011008945.1 Streptomyces harenosi | reverse complement strand
CGCACCAGGCGAAGCCGGGAGGCCCAGTTCCCGCCGTAGGCGTCCTTGAAGGAGGAGTAGTCCAGCTCGACGTCGACCGCCCCGGACGCGGCCGGCACACCAGCCCCGGTGGCGGGCTCGGCGGTCACCAGCACACCCTGCACACCCGCCTTGCGGGCGGCGGCCATGTCCTTGACCTCAACCTCGACCGCACTGCCCGGCACGGCCGGCGCCCGCCTGGCACCACGGCCCGCGATCCGCACACCCTTCCGCTTGCCGATACTGCCGGCCTGGTGGACACGCACCAAGCTCTTGCGCACACCAGCGGTCTCGGAAGTCCCGGTGCCCGACAGCAGCGGGGCCCGCCCCGCCTGATCGGCCCCGCCACCGGACACCCGCGTGACGAAGCTCCGCGCGGCCACCGCCCCTGCGGTGGGCCGCCAGTCCGCGGCGGCGTCGTTACGGACCCCGGCACGCTTCTTGGCGAAGTCCCGCCCCGGTACGGACGGTTCCCGTTTGACGTCCGGGACCCTGCTGCTCCCGGAGGCGGCACTGGCGTCGTCGGGGATCAGCCC
>NZ_WYCT01000753.1 GCF_011008945.1 Streptomyces harenosi | reverse complement strand
GATGTGTATAAGCGACAGGGTGGGGGTCAGCCGGCGGTGAGGCGTACGGGCTGGATGCCGGTGACGAGGGCGGCCAGGGCGTGGTCGAGGTCGGGGCCGAGGTACCAGTCGCCGGTGTGGTCCAGGGCGTAGACGCGGCCTTCGGCGTCGATGGCGAGCAGGGCCTGGGTGTCGGTCTCGCTGCCGAGGGGGCAGACCGCGCTGCCCAGGGCGCGGCCGAGGTCCCCGAGGGTGCGGGCCAGGTGGAGGCCGTGCAGGGGGTCGATGTGGAGGGTGGCGGGGGCGATCTGGCGGCCGGGGCCGGTGGGGGCGACGGTGAGGCCGCCGAATTCGGCCCAGGCCTCCACCGCGGCGGGGAAGACGCTGTGGCGGTGGCCGGCGGGTGAGGTGTGGCCGCGCAGGGTGTCGGCCCAGATCTCGGCCTGTTTGATGTCCCAGCGTCCGGGGTGCCATCCGGCGGTGCGCAGGGCGGTGTCCACGGGGACGGGGAAGCGCGTGGCCGGGGTGCGGTCGGTGTGCATCTGCCCTTCGTTCGTCGTGCGGGGTGGGGGGTGGTGCCCGGG
>NZ_WYCT01000752.1 GCF_011008945.1 Streptomyces harenosi | reverse complement strand
GCCGGGGATCTGGTACTCGGTCATGGAAGGCTCCGTTGTGGACGTAGCCCGATCGTGCCTGTGTGGCGGTTAACGGCCCGGTCCGGCAGCGTGATCACCAGATCAATCCGCCGGGCATGGCCCGGTGCTATCGGTCATCCGGCATCGGTATCTTTTCGCGGCAGCGTGTAGATCACCGCGCCGATGGCGAACGCCACCAGCGCAGCAGCGATGTTCTGCCAGCTGGCACTGGCGAACAGCGCCAGGCACAGCAGCAGCGCCAGCGTCGATGCCGCCGGCAGCAGCCGCTCGCGCAGGCGGCGCAGGGCGATCTCCACGTCCCACGCTTCCATCTGCGTGCGCCGGTTCAAGTACAGGCCGAAGCCGGCGCCGACGTAGAACGGACCGATCAGCACCGAGGCCAGCCAGCACGCCAGGTTGAAGCCGGCCCGCGCCCAGGCGGGTGTGTCCTGGCCGATCATGTCCCACGCGGCACGCCATGATTCGGACATCAGCTCCAGCGGCATGAACATGAACACCGCGCCGATCGCACCGGACACCAGCACCGCTTCGAACGCCATGCAGGCC
>NZ_WYCT01000751.1 GCF_011008945.1 Streptomyces harenosi | reverse complement strand
CGGCACGTACACGGGGCCATTGGATTGAGCAACGATGCGCGCCTGCGCCGGCGAAGGCAGCTGCGGGTGATGCTCGACCTTCACCGCGCGGCGCTCCCCCCGACTGACCACGTCGATCGGTGCGACACCATTACTGGCGACCTGCTGCCCGCGGCGGATCGAGTCGTAGATCTTCTGCACGTAGCCATGACGGAAGCCGGTCTCGAAGTTGCCCGAGTAGTAGCAGCTGAACGACTTGCCCCAGTCACCACCGGAGCGCTTGTAGCACTCGGCGAGGATGCGCGAACCGGCCTGCAGGTTCGGGCACTGCTGGAAGGCCTTCTCGTAGGAATCCAGGCCGTACTTGCCCAGGTTGTAGCGATTGACCTGGGCCAGCCCGATCGAGAAGTTGTAGCCCTTCTCTTCCAGCATGCGAACCGTCGCCAGTGCTTCATCCAAGGCCTTGGGCTGGCGCACCAGTGCACCGCCAACCACGCCGATCGCGTAGGGATTGCGCGACGATTCGACGTTGATGACGTGCTGCATCACATCCATCGACACGGCCATCTCCGGGCACGCCATCATTTCC
>NZ_WYCT01000750.1 GCF_011008945.1 Streptomyces harenosi | reverse complement strand
GTGGAACGGTCCTGGCGGCCAGGTCTGGGTTGCGCAGCAGGCCATTCTCGATGGCCTGTTCCAGCCCATGGCCGACCTGCTGGTGGCCGAACTTCCGGAGACCGTCACGCAACTGCTGGATGTAGGCTGCGGTACCGGTGCCAGCCTGCTGGCATCAGCCGCCGCACGCCCGGCGACACACAGCACCGGCCTGGACATCTCCGCGCCGATGCTGGCGCTGGCCCGCCAGCGCGCCGAGGCTGCGGGACTGGACGCGGACTTCATCGTGGCAGACGCGCAGCGCCATCCTCTGCCGTCCGCGCACTTCGACTGGATCCAGTCGCGGCTGGGCGTGATGTTCTTCGAGGACAGCCAGGCCGCGTTCGCCAACCTGCATCGTGCCGCGACACCCGGCGCTGGGCTGCGCTTCATCGCTTGGCGCAGTGCCGACGAGAATCCATTCATGACCACGGCCGAGCGCGCCATCGGCGATGCACTGGATCTGCCGCCCCGGGTACCCGGCGCGCCGGGACAGTTCGCCTTTGCCGACGGCGGGCAGGTACAGCGGCTTGTGCGGGCCGCCGGTTGG
>NZ_WYCT01000749.1 GCF_011008945.1 Streptomyces harenosi | reverse complement strand
CCTTGGCGCCCTGGCGCATGCCCCACATGCGATCGGTGTCCTGGTCCTTGGTGGTCACCAGGATCACCGGGATATGCCGGGTCGCCTCGTCGCGGGCGAGGGTACGGGTGGCCTGGAAGCCGTTGAGATTGGGCATCACCACGTCCATCAGGACCAGGTCGGGCAGCTCGGCCCTGGCGGTTTCGACCCCGGCGGCGCCATCGGTGGCGGTCAGGATCTGGTGCCCGAGCTTCTCGACGATGCGCTGTATCCCCAACAGCTGCGACGGTGAGTCGTCGACGATCAGAATGCGTGCCATGTTGTTCCCCATGTAATGCCCGCAGTGTAGTGCGGGCTCATTACCGGCGGGAGGGGGGCACCTGCCGTCCGTCGCCTGCCTGCGACGTTCAGTCGATCCGCACCACCGTGCGGCCCAGCGATCCACCCGCCAGCATCCGCTCGAACACTGCCCGGAGGCCATCAAGGCCGACCTCGGCGGTGCAGATGCGGTCCAGGTGCTGCGGCTTCCACTCACCGCCCAGGCGCGACCACACCTCTTCACGCAGCCGGCGCGGAGCATTGGCCGAAGA